>CAJQMX010000276.1 GCA_905479515.1 uncultured Parasphingopyxis sp. | reverse complement strand
GGACCGAAAATTTCCTCCTGGCAAATCCGGTCGCGATTGCTCTGTACCAGCACAGCTGTCGGTTTCACATAATAGCCGCGAGCATCGGCGACGACTTCCCCGCCCGTCACCAATGCGCCGCCATCAGCTTGTGCTTCGCTGACAAATCGCAAGAACCGATCGCGCTGGCTCAACGAAACCAGCGGCCCCAATTCGGTGGCCGTGTCACTGGGGTCGCCGATCCGAATTGCCTCTGCCCGGCTACGAAAGGCCGCAATAAATTTATCAAGAATGCTTCGCTGCACAAGAATGCGCGACCCGGCCAGACATTGCTGGCCATTGTTCATAAATATGGATGCAAGCGCGCCACTGACGGCTCTATCAAAATCACATTCTTCGAAAATGATATTGGCTGATTTCCCACCCAACTCCATTGTCGATGCGACAAGTCGCTTTCCCGCATCCTGCATGATCCGACGCCCGGTCTCGGTTCCGCCGGTAAAGGAAATCAAGTCGACCGATGGGTGGTTGACCAGTGCCACACCTGTCGGGTCCCCTGGTCCGTTTACAAGATTAACGACCCCTTTCGGGATGTCCGTCTCGTGGAGAAGTTCGACCATTCGTATAACCCCGAGCGGAGCAATTTCAGAAGGCTTCACAACACAACAATTGCCAAAAGCTGTAGCCGCAGCAATTTTCATGGTCGCCAAAGCCAGCGGTGCATTCCAAGGCGCGATAAGGGCCGCAACACCAATGGGTTCCCGGCGAACCATGGTCAGATAATCGGGGTTTTGTTCATAGATCTGGCCAGATTGCTGGCCGATATATTCCGCAAAAAACCGAAAATTATAAGCCGCACGCTCAACTTGGCGAGGCAATTGGGCAATGGGAATACCGGTATTGCGAGATTCCAGACGGACGAGTTCGTCCCGGTTTTTATCGATTATATCCGCGCAAGACCGCAAGATAGTCTGCCGATAGGCGACGCTGGAGTCGGCCCAACCACCAGCACCAAAAGCATTGACTGCCGCAACAACAGCGCACTCAACACTTTCGGTATCGGCTATTCCAACAGCGTTTATAACTTCGTCCAAGGACGGGTCATAAATCTCAAAATTCTGGCCGGAATATTCCGGCATTCCATTGATAATAGCTGAAGGTTGTTGGTTTTTGGACATTATGACTCGACGCTATATATTATGTGGTTATAACAACATAATGAAATAATCGGGTAGAGCAAGTGAATATCAAACCAATCATTGTCGGGATAACGGGAGCATCGGGAGTCGTATACGGCATAAGATTGCTTGAAACTTTGCGCAATCTTGGGGTGGAAACCCATTTGGTTATGTCAAAGTCGGCACATCTGGCGATTGAGCAGGAACTGGAACTGGACTTGCAGACAGTTCGCGACAAGGCGGGACGCTACTACCCCATTTCGGATGTTGGCGCCGCGATCGCCAGCGGTTCATTCAGAACCATGGGCATGGTGATTGCGCCTTGTACGGTAAAATCCATGTCGGAAATATCCTGCAGAACAACCGGAAATCTTCTTACCCGGGCCGCCGATGTGACATTGAAAGAGAGACGCAAACTGGTGCTTATGGTGCGCGAGACACCCCTGCATCTCGGGCATTTGCGATCGATGACACAATTGGCCGAGATGGGTGCAATCATCATGCCCCCCGTTCCCGCTTTCTACATGCATCCCCAAACCATCAGTGACATGGTCGACCATACGGTCGGCAGAGTACTTGATCTATTTGATATTGAGCATGATGCGAAGCGCTGGAACGGGCTCTACAAACCCCTCAAAAAACTGGATACGGATTCCCAATAGGTCGCTATTCGGGCTTTTCAGCGATAAAGGCATACCAGTGCCCCGGCCCTGAAGTCCGGGCGATCCGCGCTTCACGAACATATTTCTCGTCGAAACCACTGCTTCGTAATTCCTGCCCAAAATCGCTTTTGGCATAGGTCAGCCAAAATGGCTCATTATTATAGTGAAGATCATAGGATGCGACAGCTTCCTCCCATGGAGATTTGTCACGGAACAAGAGATCGACATCCTGATGAATGCAGATTCCGCCTGGCTTCAATAATCGTAAACTTTCATGCGCAATTTCCATTCGCTTTTCGGTAGAAATCTCATGGAAGAGATTATGCGAAACAATGAGATCGAAACTCTCATCTTCGAAAGGCGAATGGGCAGCATCGCACTGATAGAAATGTACAGGGACACCGGAGGATTCAGCTCGGGCATGTGCATAGCGCAACATTGACGCCCCCAAATCACAAGCAGACACGCGCGCATCCGGATATTTTTCGGCGTACACGGTCGATGCGCCGCCAGCAGAACATCCCATGTCGAAAATTGTCTGCGGAACCCATCCTGGGCGATTTTCTTCCAACCAGCGCAAGACTGCTCCCGCCTTGGAATCATCCTTTCGCATACCGCGGCCCATCGAATATAATCGCCCGCCACTTTCATATAATGCGCCAACGGTTACCGACGAACCGTCGTCATCCGGGCAATAACCCTCCGGCTGGAGATGGATATGCACGTCACGATAAACCTGATCCGGCTGAAACAATGGATCCAGGTTGAGCGAACCGCCAGCCGCATTGTCCGCCGCCAGACGTTCTGCGGCGGCCGTTATCCGATCCGCTTCCCGATAAACCGTTTCGCCCACCGATTGCCACATCATCTCCTGACTCGTCCGGTTGATCGATTTGGTAAAGCGGTAGGGCAAGGTCATATCCAGCGCCTGCTCCGCTTCGCTCGCATTTTCAGGTTTGTGACCGAACGTGTCGACAAAAGCGGGTTCCGCTTCCTTGGCATAGATTTCGCCCGCCTGTCCATACAAGCGTCCCATGACATGCCGCTTCAAAGACAGAACAAAACTCTGCCTCGCGAGCTCGTCTGCATTTTGCCGGGGAAGCATTTCATGCGTTGCAGTATATATCATGTGTCTTATCCTTTGATCGAAACCCCAATGTCGTTCTCATCAAACAATCATCGAGAAATTGGTTGCGAAACGCGAATGTTGCGTTAATATCATAACATTATAACCTTTTCTACGATTTTCGTTGCTTGCGTGATGGATGATTGAGCAATAGCACTGACAGACACGGTGTATCTTCCGGAATATTGGAGTAAAAATTGGGAAATTACATCTTAAGGCGGCTGCTCATTGCGCTTCCGACAATTTTTATCGTTATTACTCTCTCCTTCTTTCTGATGCGACTCGCACCAGGGGGGCCATTTGATGCTGAACTTGACCTCAATCCTGTCGTTCGAGCAAATCTGGAAGCCAATTACGGACTTAATGAGCCCATCATGACGCAATATTTGCGCTTTTGGGAAGGGATTTCCAGAGGAGAATTGGGGCCTTCTACGACCTACCCCGACCGCACGGTTAGCGAACTCATTGCCGATGGCTTGCCGGTCACCTTGAAAATTGGCCTCATTTCCACCTTCTTCGCCGCGATAATTGGTGTGGTCGCGGGCATCTATGCTGCCCAGCGGCGCAACAGCTGGGCTGACTATACCATAATGGGCGTAAGTTCCTTGGGTCTCGCCCTGCCGAATTTTGTTATCGCCCCTTTCCTGACTTTTCTGTTTGGAATCGCGCTGGGCATCTTGCCCGTTGCGGGCTGGGGTGATGGCTCAATTCAATATTGGATTTTGCCAGTGACAGCCCTTGCCCTGCCCCAGATTACCGCAATCGCCCGAATCATGCGCGGATCAATGCTGGAAACATTGAGTGCCGATTATGTCCGGACCGCACGCGCCAAGGGTCTGAGCGAAAGCAGGATCGTTTGGCGCCATGTTTTCCGTGCCGCATTGCTGCCCGTGGTCAGCTATCTGGGCCCTGCCCTTGCCGGTGTCATGACCGGTTCGGTCATTATCGAACAGCTATTCAGCCTGCCCGGCGTTGGACGATTTTTCGTTCAAGGTGCCGTCGCCCGAGACTATCAACTCGTACTGGGGGTCGTTATTCTCTATTCCACCACACTGATCATTCTCAATCTTCTGGTAGACCTGATATATGGATGGCTCGACCCGCGGGTCAGGGTGCGCTGATGATGACCAAAGATCCACAGACAGAACCTGACGCAAAGCCAGAGAGTTTTGGTGCCGCGTCAAATATAATAAGAACCGACAGCAAGCGGGCCGTTTCGATGAGTCCATGGGCTCAGGCGAGACGACGGTTTTTACGCAATACAGCCGCGATTGTCAGCCTTGCTATTCTTGTCACAATCCTGCTGCTCGCCATCATCATCCCGATTATATGGCCCCATAAAATCGAAGATGCCTCACTCGATGCCATTCTGTTGGCACCATCTTTTGGCGATTTTCACTGGTTCGGTACAGATGCCAATGGTCGCGACCTTTTTGTTCGCACATTTTATGCTGCGCGCATCTCGCTTGCCGTTGGCCTGACGGCAACCAGCGTAGCCTTGGTTATCGGCACAATATATGGTGCCGTTGCGGGCTATGTTGGCGGCAAAACCGACCAGATCATGATGAGGATCGTAGATGTCCTCTACGCGCTGCCCTTGTTATTCGTGGTCATCATTCTTGTGACCATCCTCGGCAACAACATCATCCTGATATTTTTCGCCATTGGTTGCGTCGAATGGTTGACGACCGCGCGGATTATTCGCGGCCAGACGCTATCGGTCAAATCCCGGGAATATGTGGAATCGGCAAGAGCCATTGCATTGCCTTCCCGCCAGATCGTCCAGCGTTACATCATACCCAACGCGATAGGCCCCGTAATTGTATATGTGACGCTGCTCATTCCAATCAATATCATCGTGGAAAGCTCGCTAAGCTTTCTGGGACTTGGCGTTCAGGAACCTTTGACGAGCTGGGGCCTGATGATTAGCCAAGGCGTTGATTTGCTGGACGGGGCACCTTGGGTGCTGGGCTTTCCGGCACTACTGTTTGCTGTCACCCTCTACTGCTTCAATTTCGTTGGCGATGGCCTGCGTGATGCACTTGATCCCAAGGAGCGTTGATTGATGGCATTGCTTGATGTTCATAACCTGAAAGTAGAATTCAAGACCCCTTCGGGCACGGTCAAGGCCGTCAACAATATCAACTTTTCGCTCGATCGAGGACAGTGTCTCGGCATCGTCGGGGAATCAGGTTCCGGCAAGAGCCAGACCTTTCTCGGTATTTTGGGGTTGCTGGCGACCAATGGCAAGGCAAGCGGATCTGCCATTTTCGACGGGATGGAATTGATCGGCGCCAGTCGCAATCAACTTAACGCCATCCGCGGCCAGGGAATCGCCCTGATTTTTCAGGACTCCATCACCGGTCTCACGCCCCATATACGCATTGGCGCGCAATTGTCCGAGATGTTGATGGTGCATAAGGGCATGCCCAAGCAACAGGCGAATGAAGAGGTTCTGAAAACCCTCGAAATCGTTCAGATTTCGGATCCGGAAAGTCGCATGCGTTCTTATCCGCATGAATTGTCAGGTGGTATGCGTCAGCGCATCATGATCGCCATGTCACTATTGTGCAAACCGGCCTTGATCGTCGCGGACGAACCCACGACAGCACTTGATGTTACTGTTCAAGCCAGTGTTTTGCGGGCCTTACGGAAACTCAAAAGACATACCGATACCGCCCTTGTCATGATTACGCATGATTTGGGGGTCGTTGCTGGCATCGCCGACGATATTGCAGTCATGTATGCGGGACGGATAATTGAATATGGACCCACGCGCGCGATTTTTGCCAATCCGCAGCATCCATACACCCAAGGTCTGATTGCCTGTATTCCCAATCCGTTGGAAGATGCGAATGAAGATGAGGAATTGCAGACGATCTCCGGGCGGCCACCCGATTTGACAGATCTGCCGCATGGTTGCGCATTTGCGCCACGTTGCGCTTATGCCGAAACGGCATGTATCGAACAACGACCGACCCTCAAAATCGGTCAGGATGGAGTCCATGTCGCATGTTTGAAAGCGGGCAAGATATGAATGACATGCTTTTGAGTGCCGACGGCTTGACGGTTTCGTTCAAAATTGACAGCGGCTTTTTAAAAAAGTCCAGAAAACTGCAAGCGGTCAGGCATGTTTCCTTTGAATTGAAGACTGGTGAATGTATCGGAATCGTTGGCGAATCCGGCTGCGGAAAGTCTACGCTCGCTCGCGCTGTTCTGGGTTTCGCCCCCCTGGAAGAAGGGCATCTCATCTGGAAGGGCAGGGATATTGCTGGTTACACAGAACAGCAAATGGCGCCGCTACGCCAGGAAATCCAGATCATCTTCCAAAACCCCTTGTCCAGCCTCAATCCAAGAATGACCGTCGGTGATATCGTCATGGAACCACTGGACATATTCAGGCCCGAACTGTCCAAAAAGGAAAAGGCGCAGCTGGCGGGCGAGTGGTTTGAAAAAGTCGGCCTCAACCCCGATATGATGTCACGTTATCCAAACGAGTTTTCAGGCGGTCAGGCACAAAGAATTGCCATTGCCCGAGCGATGATCGGCAAACCGGAGTTGCTGATTTGTGATGAAGCGGTTGCAGCGCTTGATGTCTCGGTCAAAGCCCAGATCATCAATCTGCTGAAAAAACTACAGCGTGAAACCGGCATCTCACTTATTTTCATCAGCCACGATCTTGCAACAGTTCGCCGGGTATCGGACCGGATATTGGTGATGTATCTGGGTTCCGTGATGGAAGTTGCCACAGCTTCCGAGATATTCAGTGACCCTTTGCACCCCTATACACAGGCCTTGATTTCGGCGCTGCCGGTGCCGGACCCGGAGATTGAGCTAACCCGGGAATCGATCGTCCTCGGGACGGAACTTCCGTCCCCGATGAACCCGCCTTCAGGCTGCGTTTTCAGAACCCGCTGTCCGATTGCAAAGCCCAATTGCATCACTACAAAACCGACATTGGAAACAAAAACGGGTGAGCGTTCGGTGGCATGCCATTATAGCGGAACAAAGATCTCTTCAATCCAGAACCAGACCACCTGATTGATTGATAACGGTTCCCGTCATGGAACGGGCATGTCTTGATAACAGGAAACAAGCCATAGCTGCAATTTCATCGGCATCGGGAATTTTATCCGTCAACAACGCGCTGCCCAAAGCATCCATCGTTTTCTGGTCAAGCCGATCCAGCATCGGCGTATCGACCGGGCCAGGCGCGATACAATTCACTCTGATCCCGCTATCTGCCCATTCTTTTGCAAGATAGCGGTTCAAACCGATAATAGCGGCTTTCGAACAGGCATAGGCGGCGCCCGACAAGGCTGATCCGCCGTTGCGGCCATTTGTGGAGGAAAACAGAATAAGGTTGCCGCGCGCCTCCGCCAGCATCGGGAAAACAGACCTTGCCAGCAGAAAAGCGGAGGTCAGATTGACATCCATCACCTTTTCCCAGGCTTCAACGGCCGTATCAGCCAGCGTCCCGCTGCCAACAATTCCTGCACAATGGACGACGTCATTGATGTGTGCCGAAGCTTCGCGGGCCGATGCTACAAGATGCGAAATATCTGCCGCGGAAGAGACATCACATTTCACCGGGACGATGCGCGGATCATCAGGGATGGCATCAATATTGAGGTCGGCGGCAATGATAGTGCCGCCGGCCCCATGATAAGCGTTTAATATGTTGGAGCCGATGCCACCGGCCGCTCCTGTCAGAAGTAAAGTCCGGCCGGTGGCATCAAGCAGCTCCGTCATTATGCAGCGTTCTTGACGACGATCGAATTGAGAATATCGGTCAGCATATTGTAACGAATCGCAGCTGAACCACGCACGGCTTCAATTGCCATGATTTGTTTTTCCTCGGTGTCAGCATAACGATAGCAGAGATCAAGCCCGACAGCGGCATGTTCGGTGTCCGCCTCGACATGCACATGGAAGAACTCAAGTTCCTCATCAGTGAAGCCCATTTTCTCCATCGCATTGATATACATTGGATATAAGGTTGGCAGCTGGCCTTCCAGAGCGACCATAATACCCGAACTCGCTTCGGAAATGGGCCGGACTTTTGCCAGTTCCCAAATCCATGCACGCATCGCTTTCGTACCGGGCAGGATTTCGCCTTTGGCTTCTGCATTCAAGACATCGTCGCGCGAGACGCCACAGGCTTCTGCGAAATTGAGCATAAGGTTCGGGTGTGATTTTTCCGGTGTTTCGGGCATGTCTTCGCCGACGAGATTGTCCATAAGCAACAATCGACCTTCGGCGTCCGGCATGCGCGAGTATAACGCGGCAAATTGCTGCGGAATGGTTGAAATATAATAATAATGCTGGATCGCCCAACGACCGAGTTGCTGCTTTGACAACTGGCCATCAGCCCAAATGCGGGTAAATTCATGCTTGCTCGAACCCATAGGTGTCCGGGCAGCCTCCAATGCTTTATAAAAATCGTCGCGGTCAAGTTTTGCCATTATGAATCTCCTGTGTTGATGGCGTTGTCTGTTCGTTGGCTATTGAAAAATTCGTGGCTGCAGTCGGGGCAATGCATGGCCACCTGATCCTGATTGTAGATTTCCGGCGAAACCGGAAACCGCTCCGAACATTTGGGACATGGAACCCAAATGCAATTTCCGTGCTTCATCAGCGACAGTTCAGCGGCATTGTGTAATTGACTCATGCGACTGGCCATTCGTAACTGTCCAATGAAGCCAGCAGAATTTTTGCTCGTTCCATTGCCTCGCTATCACAGGTTGCGACCGGTGAGACCGGGCGAGGCATCTTGTTCGATTGAGGTCTGGGCAAGGTTGCGTCTATTCCCAATTTGGATCCCGTCAGCTCACCGGCAGCCAAGGAAGGATCCAGAGTACTGGTCGAGAGACCATCCAGCCGCAGCGTGTCGCGATGCCATTGCACGCGCGTTGCAATCGCCCACAGCACGGCACGTTCGTCAAAAATATCAATGTCATTGTCAAAAACAGCAGTGGTCTTGACACGGCGATAGGACATAGCGGCCGCAAGCGCATCCCGGGCTTCGCCCGGACCGGGGTTATCCAGTTGCAACCAGGCATGAAAGCGCCGTCCAGAGCTTGGGACATGCACATTGCGCAAGGATGGGGCTACAGATTTGATGATCGAATAGAGCTTGCCTTCCATCGACATATTGTCGGGGATCAGCATATCCGTCAGGCCAGAACCATAATCGTGATAAATTGCATTTTTTCGGTGTGTAATGGCCACGACATCGACCAGGGGTGCGATAATTTGCGGTCCGGAATATCCTGTATATTCTCCAAACGGACCATCTGCGGTGACGTTGCCAGGACGGGCCAGGCCTTCAATAACAATTTCGGCATTAGCCGGGACCTTGATCTCTGATCCGAGAGACAATGACGTCGTCAATGGAATCGAAACGCCAGCCAGTCCGCCCGCGGCTCCCCAATGGCTTTGTGGATATTTAAGCTTCGCCTGGGTTCCGATCACAATGGAGGGATGGTGACCAATCCAGAATGCCACCGGACATGGCTCCCCTCTGTCCCACCATTTGCGAAGATTGGCGGCATTGTGGGAAGACGGATAGGGATACCAACTCATTTGCCGCGGCCCCTTGATCCAGCAACGCTGGATCGCGGTGTTGTCAATCCGCGTTGACGGTTCATATGTCGTCGCATGAGCTGCGGTAAGATAGGGCCCGGGATCCTTGATATGCTGCGTAGTTGCCGGCAAACGGGTTAAATCAATTTCATCGCCGGTCAGTTCAACCTCGGCGATTGCCGCTTCGGATCGCTTTAACAAGGTAGGCGCGATCCCCTCGGTATTGGCCGCAGCCAACGAAATGGCGGCCTCCCGGTGGTCCGCCAACGACAATACCTTACTCACCAATTCCCGGCTTGCGGTCAAATTGCACACCAGCGGAAATGCGCTGATCGTGCCGTCAGGCAGGACCGGCTTCTTGATCAAAATAACCGGATATTTCTCCGACTTGTCCATCTGATGCTGAAACGCCGTAATATCCTGCTTCGTCGAAACCGGTTGATCAATTTCGAGCAGGGCGGACCCGGATTCCTGGAGAAAGCCCTTTAAATCGAGACCAGGTGATTGATGATCGTCGGGAAAATCGACCATCGCTCAAACTGCTATCTTCGGAAGATCGCGATGCGATTCAATCGCATCAGCCTGAGCTTCGAGAAAAGCAGAAATGGGCGTGGGTTGCCCCATTTGACTGATTATGGCTTTCTTGCGCAAGAAACGCCAAATAGAGGCCGGCCCCATCCGTGAACCGCCCATTCCGGACAATCCGAAAGCGTTTTTTTCGGGCTCGTAGGTCATGATAGTCAGACCGCAATCGTTCAGTGAAATGCCGCCTGCGTTGATCTGCTCCGCGATCGATCGCGCCTCGTCTACCGAACCGGCGATCACCGAACCGGACAATCCAAATTCGCTGTCGTTCGCAAGTTCGATCGCCTGCTCGATCTTGTCGAAAGACATCACCGGCATGATTGGGCCGAATGTTTCTTCGTGCATCACAGCCATGTCGTGCGTGACATTCGTTAAAATGGTTGGCTGACAATATAGCCCGCCCCCCAAATTCTCGATCTTTCCGCCAGCAACCAATTGCGCGCCTTTGTCGACAGCATCGGCAATATGCCGGCGAATAATATCGGCTTGACCGGCAAAAATAAGCGGGCCGACATGGCCGTCTTCGATATCTGGCCAGTTGAGCTTGGCAGCGCACGCCTTCTCTTGCAGTCTCTCCACAAACGCGTCATGGATCGACGAATCCACATAAACCCGCTCAATGGAAAGACAGACTTGCCCGCTGTTCAACACCGATCCCCGCAAAACAGCATCGGTCGCCCGTTCTATATCGGCAGACGCCGTCACGATGACGGGGTCCTTGCCTCCCAGTTCGAGAAAAGCGGGAATGAATCGCTGGGCCGCGGCCACGGCAATTTTTCGTCCTGTGGGAACGGACCCCGTGAAGCAGATCGCATCAACATTATCAACCAGGGCGGCGCCCGTTTCGCCTGCCCCCAATACGAACTGAAACACATTTTCCAATTCGGGAACTTCAGCCAATGCCGCTAGAAAAGGCGCGACAAATCGGGATGTAACCTCGGATGGTTTGATAATTACACTACATCCCGCCATTAAGGCTGGAACAGCATCGATAAAGGACAATGTAACCGGAAAATTCCAAGGCGATATGAAGCCGACCAACTGGTAAGGCACATATTGATTGGCGTAAGTCAGGCTATCAATGATTTGCGACTTTTGCGTCGGCGTCGCCATTGATTCGCCCAGCAGCTCGGGGGCGAGATTAGCCCATCGCCGCATATTTGACGCCGCTCCGCTGACTTCGCGTTCCGACATTAGCAATCGACCCGTGTCCTGAAAAAGCGCTCCGGCAATTTTTGGCGCATGCCGGTCGACGGCATCGGCAAGCGCCAGGACGGCTTGCTGTCGCTTCGCCAGGGAAAGGCTCTGCCATTGCAGCTGCGCAGCGCGCGCACGCGCAGCAATTTGGGCGACTTCATCTGCGCTTACGGCAGGAAACTCAAAATCTACTTTACCACTGCGTGGATTGACAGCTTTTATGACATCATTCATGGAATCGACTCTCTATTCATATTATCTTTATAACGTTATGATGTTTTTCGCAAGCATCCAGATGCCAACAGGTTCAGAAACTTGTTATTGATCCTCCCCGGAACCATCATAATCGACATTCAGCTTTCGCAGAATGCGCTCCAGAAATGCACTATTCCAGTCGGAGAAAGCCGCCAGAGATTCAGTGTCGTGAGCCTTTGCTTCCAGCTCACTTTCCTCCAATAATCCCTTTGCTTTCAGTACTTCAGTCAAAACATGGTTGCGCTGGTGCTCAACCGCAACTTCGCCACACAAGCCGAGTATGATGGAAAGCAACATGTCGGTATGTACATCTTCAAAAAACTGTGGTCCTTGCCCAGAGAATTCCTCCAAGGAACGGTGAACGGCTGATAATTTATCCAAAACGCTGACTCCCTAAATGTTATAACCTTATAACATTATTTATTTTGTGTTCCAACAGTGTATGTAGAGGTCCAAAAAATGGCGGGAGTAGAAGTGAAAAAAGAACCATTCAAACTCAACAACGATTCGAGCGACAAGCAATTGTCTCCTCGCTATGTTCAGGTTTACGCAGCAGTGGATGACTGGATTTCACGAGGCGTCTATCCGATCGGCGAAAAACTGCCTTCAGAAACGGAGCTGTGCCGGCTGTTCGATGTATCCCGCATTACGGTGCGGGCAGCGATCGAAATGCTTGAACGTCAAAATGTTGTGGAACGCATCCAAGGCCGAGGGACATTCGTATTACAATCAGGCGTAAAAAAGTCGCCTGATCGCGGAAACTTTGGCGAGCTGATGCAAAATCTGGAACGACTCGCCAAACGGACAACCCTCGAAGATCTCGAGATCGGGTCACGTCAGGCGGCGGAACTGGCCAAAGATCTGGATATTGATGCCGAGGATGAAATCATCCATATTTCATACAAACGCATTCGCGATGGTGAAGCCATTGGCTTTGCGGAAATCTTCATTCCCAAATATCTCGGCTTTGATGTTTCACGCGATGATATCAAAGACACTGCGCTGCCCAGCCTGCTTATTTCCAAAGGCATTCAGTTACAGGGTGCGCACCAGCTTATTGGCGCAACATTGGCCGACGCGCGGATGGCCCAGCTATTGGGTGTAACGGCAGGTGCGCCGCTCATTTATCTGAGGCTGCAAATAATCGGCAAGGATTCAAGGCCGGTTGAATTGCTATCGGCATATTATCGAGGTGACCGTTACGCGCATCACGCCTATCTTGATATGGAAAGCTCACCTAATCTGGAAGGCATTTCATAGGATTTGAATCGACCCAGTCGGCGACCCCACATTCACCCAATTAACGGGAGAGTAGGCAATTCGCCGACTGGTTCAGAATTCGCATCACTGGGACCTCGGGATTTCAAGCATCTCAGAACAGCGCCTATTTTAACGAGAGGAAGCGGGATTGGACATTCCCGCCGGGAAAGTCAGACCAGCCGACCACCTTGCTCGATACCAGCCGTCTGGCTGTCGAAAAATATATCGGCAGAACGGGATATTCTTTCATCGCGGCCTGCTCAGCGCGTGCCAATTGCTCCATTCTTTTTTCAACATCGACAATGTCATCAGCACTGGCAACCAGCGCATCATAGGCAGGCGAATTATAGCCGGACAAATTTGTCGCAGAACGCCCTGACAAGAGGCTCAAGAATGTCGAAGGATCATCATAGGGAGCAAACCACTGATAGCGAATGACGTCAAAATTACCGCTGCGGGAATCGCTGGTAATTCCCCTGAAGTCGGACGCTGAAAGCTCGGCTTCAACTCCAATGTCCTTCCACATTGACGCTATAGCGATGGCAATTTGACGGCTTTCTTCCTTGGTATCATAGCGGATATCCAGCTGCAGAGGATTGGTCGCATTGAAGCCGGCTTCGGCCAGAAGCGCTTTTGCTTCCTTCTCCCTGTCCGCCTGACTCCGGGAGGCGTCGGGCGAAACAATTCGCTTATAATCCGAAATATCGCTGGGCACCATTGTCCAGGCAGGCTCTGCCTCTCCGGACAATATTTTGTCGACAATTCCTTTCCGGTCCACAGCAATGGACAAGGCTTTGCGAACCCGGATATCGTCAAATGGAGGCTTCTTGTTGTTAAACAGGTAATAGTTGAGTCCGTAGTTCGTCGTGCTGTGGACTTCTTCACCAAGTGACCGTTTCAATAACTCCAGCTGTTCGGGTGGAAAATTGAGAACAATGTCGAGTTCACCGGCACGATAGCGCTTCACCAAAGTACCGGTATTGTCTGTCGGAAAATATTCGACACCGGCCAGCTTTACGTTTTCCGCGTCAAAAAACAGATCATTTTTTGTCATCAGAATTCGCGTGTTCGGAACCCATTCCTTCAACACGAAGGCACCATTCGACACGATATTACCCGGCTTTGTCCAGTCCCGACCATATTTGGAAACGACATGCTGCGGCAAGGGTGCAGTGGCATTGCTCAGCAGAATCCGGGGGAAATAGGGTACGCGACGCTCCAGTTCGAAGACAACGGTTTGCGGGTCAGGCGCGGCAACACCAAGGGATTCGACAGGCACTTTACCGGTATTGACCAGACGGCCGTTTTTCAGGACATAAAGATTGGATGCGTAGCGGGCTCCTGTTTCCGGACTCATCAATCGCTGGAAGGACCAGACAATATCGGATGATGTCAAAGGCTCCCCGTCAGACCATTTAAGGTCGGGACGCAATTTAAACGTGTATGATTTCCCATCCTCGGAAACCGCATAGCTCTCGGCGATGCCGCCAACCGTCTTACCCTTTGCATCAGAGGCCATTAAACCGACAAATAGATCGTTGATGATGGCCGATGCCGACTGCCCGTTCGCAATTTGTGGATCCAGAGAGGCAGGCTCGCTGGCGGTACCGCGACGTAGAATATTATCGTCCGCGCCTCCGGAATTGGATCCGCCACATGCCGCAAGACAAGTGATCAGGACGGCCGCAAAGAAAGATTTAATTCGAAATTGCATGGGGTCAGTACCTTGCCTTGAAGATCAGATTTTCTTTTGTTCCTCCTGACCAACCGCAATCGAAATCCCGCTTGCCCAGAACGTCATATTATCATAATGTTATTGCAAATAATAAAGCAATGCAATAGTCATATTAGAGGCACCGGAAATATGAGACAATCCCAAGCAATAATCTAGAGTGATGGAGAATAGTAAATTGTCTAGTGAACCCAGCATCCCGCAGATGGTACGTAACGATGGAACCTATGAAACCGCTGAGTTACGGAGCGACCAGATTTCCGTAGGGATCGTCCAGACGCCCGTTAGAGGCGTTGATGGCGACAATCCCGAACCCGGAATCGCCGCCAATCTGGCCTATTTGCTCAACGCAATCGACAAGGCCCAGAATACCGGTGGGCGCTGCGATCTATTATGTTTTCATGAATTCCCTCTTCACGGATTTGCGCCTTGGAATCTGCAACAATATCTGCGTGTTTCCCGTCATCCCGACGGACCGGAAATTGAAGCGATCGGTAAAAAGGCGAAGCAGTATAATTGTTTTATCGCCTTCGGCTGCCAAATGCTGGATGATGATTGGCCGGGCCACACCATGAACACGCAACTCTTGATTGGCCCGGATGGCAAGCTGATCGCTCGCCACTGGAAGCAGCGAAATATGCGCGGCATGTTTCCCGGCGTCGAGCAGTTCACCACTACTATTTACGACGTCTATGATCGCTATGTTGAAATGTATGGCATCGATGCCGTGGTTCCTGTGGAACGGACCAGCATCGGCAATATTTCAATGTCATCGGTGCAATTCGAGCCGGAGCTCTTCCGGTGCATGGCATTGAAGGGCGCAGAATTGATCTTGCGAACGGCAACAGGCGGGTGCGAATGGCATGACATGCGCCTTACCGCTTATCATAATGACGTTTTTGTAACGATAGTGAATAATTGCGTCGATGTAATGCAACCAAATGAGCATTATTTTGTCGAGCAGGCAGCCAAAAATGACTGGGTTGGCCGGTCCGCAATTTTTGGTCCCCGCGGCGTCGTTATGGCAGAAGCCGGGCATCTGGAAACAAAAAGACGCGCAGTGCTCGATTTGGCTAAACATCGTAAAGGCCACCGGACACCAGACTTCCATCTTCGCCTGTATCAGCCAGTGTTCGATCAATATGTTGAACGCTATGATCCGAATTTATGGCTGGAACACGTTCCCGAAACCAAAGTCGAGGCCGCGAAATATCTGAAAGACAAGATGCGCTGGACCAGCTTCTGGTAAACCGAGACAATTGATCGATTACCGGTTTTCGTAAAACAGGCCTTCGCTTTTCAAAGCCGCGCCTTGTCCTTGCTACCAAAACGAAAGCTCGGCTCATCGTCCTTTAAAGCTGGAGCCTATTTTGAGCACCCTTTTTGCCAAATTGTGGGATATGCACATTGTCGCGCCATTAGCGGATGGCGGAGCTTTGCTGGCGATTGACCGGATATTTCTGCATGAACGCACCGGCGCCGCAGCGCTCAACGCCTTATCTCAGGCGGGCCGTTCCGTGAATGACCCTGCACGGGTATTTGCGGTGACAGATCATATCGTCGATACGCGACCTGGACGGACCGATCAGACATTGATGCCCGGTGGTCAGGCCTTTATCACAGAAACGCGCGCGGCCACCCGCTTGGCGGGGATAAGACTGTTCGATGTCAACGATCCCGATCAAGGGATTGTACATGTCATCTCGCCTGAACTGGGCATTGTACTGCCCGGCACCACCCTGATTGCGCCCGATAGCCACACCTGTACTCAGGGCGCCTTTGGTTCACTGGCCTGGGGAATCGGATCCTCCGAGGCAGAACACGCGATGGCAACCGGAACCCTTCGGATGCAAAAACCCAAAGCGATGCGGGTAACCTTTACCGGATTGCTTGCCCAAGGAGTCACGCCGAAAGACATGATCCTGTATTTGATCGCGCAATATAGCGCGGCCGGTGGCAAGGGCCATGCAATTGAATTTGCCGGCGATGCCGTCACCGCACTCGACATGGAAGGGCGCATGACATTGTGCAATATGGCAACCGAATTTGCCGCAATGGCGGGTTTTATCGCGCCCGATGACAAGACATTCGCCTATCTGGAAGGCCGGCGATATGCCCCCCAAGGGCCCCAATGGGACAGGGCCGTTGCGCATTGGCGGACGCTGCGCAGCGACGAAGATGCCCTGTTTGACAGCGAGATCGAAATTGATGCATCCGCCATCGAACCGATGGTTACTTGGGGAACCAGCCCTGAGGCTGCGATCGCTGTCGTCGGGGATGTTCCCGATGATGCGGCCACTGCCCCGCTAACCTATATGGATTTGCAGGCTGGCGAATCGATCAAGGGCATAAAAATTGATGCCGCCTTTATCGGCAGTTGCACCAATGCGCGGTTATCGGATCTGCGCCGATCCGCAGCATTGTTAAGAGGCCGCCATATCGCAAGTCATGTCAAAGCAATCTGCGTGCCCGGGTCATCAGCGGTAAAACGCACGGCCGAGGCCGAAGGATTGCATCAGATTTTCCTTGATGCCGGCTTTGAATGGCGTGAATCCGGTTGTTCCATGTGTTTCTTTGCAGGCGGCGAGAGTTTCGAAGCAGGGTCACGGGTCATTTCATCAACCAACCGCAATTTTGAAAGCCGCCAAGGGCCCAATGTCAAAACCCACATTGCCAGTCCCGAAACCGTCGCGGCCAGCGCGCTTGCAGGCGCAATCGCGGATGTGCGGGAGCTGCATGATGGCTGAACCATTTGTCATATTGAACTCAAAAGCGGTGCCGCTGATCCGCGACAATATTGATACTGATGCGATCATTCCATCCCGCGAGATGAAGAGCACTGGCAAGACCGGCTTTGCCGAAGGTCTGTTTGCAGGCTGGCGCTATACGCAAATTGGCGGCCGCACCCCGAACCCCGACTTTGTATTGAACAATCCCGCCTATGATGGTGCATCCATCCTGTTGGGCGGCCGCAATTTCGGTTGCGGGTCCAGCCGCGAACATGCCGTATGGGCGATGGCGGAATATGGCTTCCGCTGCATCATCGCACCAAGCTTTGCTCCTATATTCGCCGGCAATTGCATTCGCAGCGGCATATTGCCGGCGGTCATCGTCGAACAATCGATCGAAGAAATCCGCAAAGCCAATGCGCCGGTTCGGGTCGATCTGCCCAACCAGACAATCAGCATCGCGGGCAAGCCACCCTGGCACTTCGATCTGGGCGAAGAATCCAAGGCAATGCTGCTGGAAGGGCTTGATTCCATCGACCTGAGTTTGAAATCCGCCGATGCGATCGCGAAATGGCAGGCGAATGACAAGTCGCAACGCCCCTGGATATATTTAGAAACAAATGAGCGGAGATAGCGCATGAGCAAACGCGTCCAGATTAGCGAAGTCGGCCCGCGCGATGGATTACAAAGTGTCGATCGCGTCATGCCCCTGGAAGCCAAGAAGGCATGGATCCGGGCCGAAGCCGAAGCTGGTGTTACCGAGATTGAAGTGGGCAGTTTTGTCCCACCCAGCCTGTTGCCGCAGATGGCCGATACTGCCGAGCTTGTCGAGTTTGCAAAAACCATACGGGGGTTACGCGTTGTGGCACTCGTCCCAAATTTGAAGGGTGCTGAACGGGCGCTTGCCGCTGGTGTAGATGCAATGTCGATGCCCTTCTCCATGTCGGAAACCCACAGCATCAAGAATGTGCGAAAGGATCATCCAGCCGTGCTGGAAGAAATTCGCAATGTCGCGACGATGCTGGCCGATGTTCCGGTCGAGACCCGTCCAGGCTTTGAAATTGGACTTGCAACGGCTTTTGGCTGCACCATCGAAGGACCGGTGAGCGAGGATGTGGTTGTCCGGTCGGCGGTCGCTTGCATGGAGGCCGGTGTCGATGCGGTCGGACTATCCGACACCACAGGCTATGCCAATCCTGCACAAGTCCGACGGTTGGTTCGCAAGGTCAAGGCTGCGGTTGGAGGAGATGCGCTCAATACGCTGCATTTGCACAATACCCGCGGGCTCGGACTTGCCAATGTTGTGGCCGGGCTGGAAGAAGGCATCGGTACGTTTGACGCATCGCTCGGAGGACTTGGCGGTTGTCCGTTCGCACCCGGCGCTTCAGGCAATATCGTCACGGAAGATCTGGTGTTCATGCTGGAGGCGATGGGCATTGATACAGGCATTGATCTAGCCAAATTGCTGCTCGTCCGGGACAAAATAGCGCAAGCGCTCCCCGGAGAACCACTTTACGGATTCACCCCCGAGGCCGGACTGCCATTGGGATTTCAGAGGGCTGCAGCATGACCGATACACAAAATACCGATACCGGTGCTCCGCAACCGTTAGCGGGCCTCAAGGTCGTTGAATTTACGCATATGGTCATGGGCCCTGCGGTGGGAGCGATCCTCGCTTCACTCGGCGCAGAAGTTATTCGCGTGGAACCGATCGGGGGCGATAGAACGCGGCGGTTGATCGGATCGGGCGCTGGCTATTTCCCGATGTATAACCGGCACAAACAAAGCATCTGTCTGAACCTGAAAGATGAAGACGGGCTTCAAATAGCGAAAAAGCTGGTCGATCAGGCCGATATACTGGTCGAAAATTATCGCCCCGGAGCAATGGATAGATTGGGTCTGGGCTATGAGACCTTATCCGCGACCAATTCCCGTCTGATCTACGCTTCTGAAAAGGGATTTCTGCCAGGACCTTATGAAAATCGCACAGCGCTGGATGAGGTCGCACAAATGATGGGTGGTCTTGCCTATATGACCGGACCACCGGGGCAACCCCTGCGCGCCGGTTCAAGCGTCATTGATGTCACCGGCGGGATGTTTGGCGTAATCGCTATCATGGCAGCAGTCGAGGAACGCCATCGCACCGGACGTGGGCAAAAGGTTCAGTCATCCTTGTTTGAAACCACCATCTATCTGATTGGCCAGCATATGGCCCAAATGGCGGTCACGGGTCAGGCCGCAGCGCCGATGCCCGCGCGGATATCGGCATGGGCCATCTATGACGTGTTCCAGACCAAAGATGATCCTGTGTTCATCGGTGTGGTCACCGACGCCTTGTGGGAGAAATTTTGCAAGCTGTTTGGGCTCGATGACCTTTGGGCTGACGAAACGTTGCGGGAAAATAATGTCCGGGTGCAGTCGCGCGATCGGATAATGCCGGTTATCCGGGATCTGATATCCAGTTTCACGCGCGATGAACTGATCGAAAAACTGGAAGGCACCGGCCTTCCGTTCGCACCCATTTCTCGGCCCGAAGACATGTTTGATGATCCGCATCTCCTGGCCAGCGGCGGCCTCGAACAAGTGGAAATGCTCAACAAGCAAACTGCAATGCTCCCCGTCCTGCCAATCGAAATGGACGGAAAACGGCCTGGCAGTCCATCAAAAATGCCTGAAATCGGAGCACATAGCGATGCGGTGCTGACAAGTTTGGGTTTTGACCAAAGCGAAATCAACAAGCTGAAAGCGGATGGAGCGGTCGCCTGAAACCGCAAGGAACAGAGTCCAGCAATCATACGGTCCATATTGAATTGAGGAGTACGCAAAAATGACATCAGTCGGCACACACATGGTATCAGATGGACGCACAGCGCGAGAAATATTTGAAGAAGTCATGGCCAATCCGGCACGCAAGAAATTCGGATTTGGCGAGAAGCTGGCCATCGTTAACGTCGATTTCCAGCAGGCCTATACCCGAATTGATCGGTTCAAAACCGCCTATCAAACCGATCCGAAACAGATTGAATATGCCAACACTATCTCACGACTTGCCCGCGAAAACGGGATGCCGGTGATCTGGAGCCGGGTCGGATATAAGAATGATGCGGGAGATGCAGGCGCTTGGGGAACCCGGACGGATACCGAAGATTCATTGCAGAACATCAAATATGGTAGCGAACGCCATCAATATGATCCGCGCTGTGAAATTGATGCCGATGATCT
This sequence comes from uncultured Parasphingopyxis sp., assembly GCA_905479515.1. Next base: position 174 of record CAJQMX010000276.1, on the reverse strand, counting down.
GCAATATACCAAAAGAATGCCGTCCGCCTTTTTTGAAACACCGCTTGCCAGCTATTTGACCTTTCACCAGGTCGACACGGTTGTTGTTACCGGTGGCTCTACCTCGGGCTGTGTTCGCGCTACAGCGGTTGATGCGCTGTCTTATGGTTATCGCGCGATCGTGCCAATTGAAAC
>CAJQMX010000275.1 GCA_905479515.1 uncultured Parasphingopyxis sp. | reverse complement strand
TGTGGATGATATCTGCAATCTCCCCATTTGATGCATTCAAACTCTCCATCGCTCGGTCATATGTCGCGCGAACGAAATCAGTTCTGTCAACTTCGTATAAAGTCTGTTTCCTGATAGAAGCATCCGAAATCGCAGTCGATTTCAGAACGTGGCAATTCAGCATGTTCTGAGCGAACATGGACTGCATAAAGCCCACCATCTGAGCCTGCGGTATGTCTGTCGGCTCAAAGCGCGTTATCAAGTAGCGAAACCACTTCACCCGAATCTCTGCACCGACTTCGGCAATTGATGTCAGGATCCCACCGAGCATAGTCAAGAACTGGCTCATTGACATGATATCGAGCATCTGAGGATGGATGGTAATCAAAATACCCGTGGAAGCCATCAAAGCAGTGATGGTCAGATAGCCGAGTTGGGGAGGGCAGTCGATAATCACTACGTCATAATCGGAATCCACCTCCTTTAAGGCATTTACAATACGCATGTGAAAGAGGCGGCCCTGCTCCCCCTTTTTTCCTGAGATGGCCAAAGGCACATCGTATTCATATTCCTGCAAAACAAGGTTCGCCGGGACAATGTTCAGGTTCGGAACGTTCGTCTTCTGGATAATTTCAGCAATCGGTTTCCGCTCGTCATCAAACCGCAGCGCCTCGTACAATGAAGCGGTCTCATCAAGCTCCGGCTGAATGCCGAACATTGACGTGAGCGATGCTTGTGGGTCAAGGTCTATCGCAAGAACCCTATGGCCAGTCAGAGCAAGATATTGGGCGAGGTGTGCCGCCGTCGTAGTTTTCCCGCTGCCACCCTTAAAATTGACAACGGATATGACTTGGAGAGGCTCGCCCTCTTTCCGTCGCGGAACATAGAATCTCTTATCGGATTTCTTATTGGATTCAAGATAATCGCGAAGTTCGAGCATTTGGCTAGCAGTGTAAAACCGGCGCCCACCTATCGTTTCGACCTCTGGGCCTTTGCCTTCAATATGAAGTTGCCTCAGGTGGCTTTGTGTAACGCCAATTAGATCGGCTACTTCAGCAATCTGAAACTTTCGCAATCCCTTGCGTGCATCAGGTGGATACTGCTGCATTCTCAGCATATTCAGCGCATTCGAAATCTTGGTACCCTGTTCCGCGATTTCGAAATCGAAACGGTTTGCAGCCTGATCATTCATTTCGTGAACTAGTTCCCATAAGAGGACATTTTCGCAAATTTGCCCTATGCGCTGAAATTTGCGCAACTATAGTTCTGATTCTGCGATAGCTGCAAGAAATTTAAGGTTAACAGAATCTTAACGCAATCGTTTCTATCCAGCTCTGGTTTATATTCCACCTGCATTTTCATACCGTTAGCTTCCCTACTGCGCCTCTCCATACGAAAGCCCCCCACAGCCAATGCCTGCTTAAATGCGTCCAAAACGCCGCTGACTCGATGATTTGCGTAACCGTGACGGAACCGCGGGAGAATCGCGAGGTACAAATTTGTACGTGGACAAGACCGCTGGGTCAGGCTTTTTTCCTCGCGAACCAATCAACGAGGAGACAGTGCTTCAAATGCTTCAATCGCATTCCCGCCTTGTCCGCAAACTGCAGGAAGCCTTGGGTGACCGCCTATGTGACGCACTTGACGATCCAGGTGTCGTGGAGATCATGCTCAATCCCGATGGAAAGGTCTTCATAGAAAGGCTGGGGCAAGGAATCGCTCAAGCTGGCGAGATGGCGCCAGGCGTTGCAGAAACCGTAGTCGGCTCAGTTGCCCATGCCCTCCAGTCCGAAGCCGATCATGGGCGCCCGATAATATCAGGCGAACTTCCAATTGGCGGGCACCGCTTCGAAGGCCTCTTGCCGCCTGTGGTGGCGTCACCAACCTTTACGATCCGCCGGCGAGCGTCTCAGCTCATTCCGCTCAACGACTATGTCGCTGACAACGTGATGACAGAAGCACAGGCCGCGGTGATCCGAAACGCGATCGCGAACCGCCTCAACATCGTGATTGCTGGCGGCACGGGCTCTGGCAAGACGACACTCGCCAATGCTGTAATTGCGGAAATCATTGCCTCAGCGCCGGACGATCGAATGGTCATACTTGAAGATACCGCAGAAATCCGCTGCGCTGCAGAAAACGCGGTTTGCCTGCATACAAGTGACACCATCGATATGGCTCGGCTGCTCAAGAGCACGATGCGGCTTCGTCCTGACCGCATCATCGTTGGCGAAGTTCGCGATGGCGCTGCGCTGACACTGCTGAAGGCCTGGAACACAGGCCATCCCGGTGGCGTAACCACGGTCCACTCCAACACCGCTATGTCTGCCCTGCGCCGATTGGAGCAACTGACAGCCGAAGTCAGTCAACAACCAATGCAGGCGGTAATCGGGGAGGCCGTCGATCTCGTCATCTCGATCGAGCGCGCGGGGCGGGGAAGGCGAGTGAAGGATGTAATCAATGTCGAGGGCTTCAACGGCACTCGGTATCAGACAGAACACTATGCTCAAATATACGAGGACATTCATGCCGCATAATCGCACTTTGCACCTGGGCCTGCTCGCTGCTTCCTTCTGCGCCGTCGCCGTAGCGCCGGCACTCGCCAGCTCCGGGGGAAGTCTTCCGTGGGAAGGCCCGCTTGAACAGATCCAGGAATCCATCACGGGGCCGGTTGCGGGAGCGATTGCGTTGGCCGCCATGGCGATTGCCGGCGGGATGCTGATATTTGGCGGCGAACTCAACGATTTCGCGCGCCGACTTGTCTACATCGTGCTTGTCGCCGGTATCCTGCTGGGAGCCACGACGATCGTCGGGCTGTTCGGTGCGACCGGAGCTTCGATCGGCATTGCTGGGACGGGTGCACCAGGTGATTTTTCGCAGAGGTCGATAAGAGGGGAGGGGGCACATGAGTGAGCCGCAATCCACACTCCAACGCAATCGCATTCACCGCGCGCTCTCTCGGCCGAACCTGCTCATGGGAGCAGACCGCGAGCTCCTGCTTGTCACAGGGTTGGTGGCGATCATCCTGATCTTCGTCGTCCTAACCCTGTATTCGGCGCTGTTCGGCATTGCCATCTGGTTCGTGATCGTCGGTGCATTGCGCATGATGGCAAATGCCGACCCCCTCATGCGTCACGTCTACGTGCGGCATCTGCGCTACCGCCATCACTACCTGCCCACGTCGTCGCCGTGGCGACGTTTCTAGAGGTGCTGTGATGGTTGCTTTGCGTTCCCTTCGCCCGTCAGCGCCTTCATTCGCTGATCTTGTCCCCTATGCCGGACTGGTCGACAACGGCATCATTCTCCTCAAGGACGGAAGTCTTATGGCAGGTTGGTACTTTGCCGGCCCGGACTCTGAGA
>CAJQMX010000274.1 GCA_905479515.1 uncultured Parasphingopyxis sp. | reverse complement strand
AGGCCCTGGAAGAAGCACTGGCCCGCTATGGCAACCCTGAGATATTCAACACCGACCAGGGCAGTCAGTTCACCAGCATGGCTTTCACCAGCGTGCTGCTGCGCGAAAAAATCGCCATCAGCATGGACGGCAGGGGTGCATTGCGCGGCAACGTCATTGTAGAACGGCTCTGGCGTTCAGTGAAGTATGAGGAGGTTTACCTGGCCATCGGGATGTAGGTGATGTCTGTAGCCCACACCTGACCCGGCCGCACGATCGGCAGTCCTCGCAGCAAATAGGGGTAGATCTTATGCCCTGGAGCCGGCTTCGAAGTGTTCGGGCGGCGGTAGATGGCTTCGATCGCCATCTTCTTCATCAAGCTGGCGACATGCAGGCGGCCGATCTTGATGCCCTCCTGGCGCAGAAGATCGCGCAGCATTCGGCTGCCTGCATACGGGAACTCCAGGTGCAGCTCATCGATCCGCCGCATGATCGCCAGATCGGCAGGCGATACCGGCCGAGGCAGGTAATACACGCTGCCACGGCTGATCCTCAATTCCCGGGCCTGCCGCACGAGCGGCAATGCGTGCTTGCGATCGATCATCGTTTTGCGCCCGGCAACAGTCCGGCTTTCCCGAGCGCTCCGGCCAAAAAATCATTCACCAGCGTCAACTCGCCAATCTTGGCGTGCATCGTCTTTACGTCGATCGCCGGCTCTGCCGCTGCGCTACCGCCGTCCGATCCGAAAACACCCGCAGCCCCTTCCAGCAACTGAGTGCGCCAGGCCGTGATCTGGTTTGCGTGAACGTCAAACTGCTGCACTAACTCAGCCAGCGTCTTCTCACCCTTCACCGCAGCCAATGCCACCTTTGCTTTAAATGCCGGACTGTGGTTCCGGCGTGGTCGTCTGCTCATATACGCTCCTGTCATGCGGCCGCCTTGGCCGCCGTTAGACAGAAAATCCACTTATCCCGCTGTGCAGTTTTCCCGAGCCACCTCTCCCCTCTTCAACACCCGTCAGGTGACAAGTGCGTAAAGAGAAACCTCCAGTTTTGTCTGGAAAACGAATCCCATATTCGTTTTCAATCCGGATCGGTTGCGGCAAACATTGCGATGCCGTTTCGGCAAAGGAGAAATGTAATATTTACTTAGCAGCCCGACCCGGAAATCAATGCTATCGCATCAAAAGCTATTCAACCTCAACTCGATGCCAAATGTCCTTCCGCGAGAAAGCGGCGCAAGTGTGCCGCCGAGCGGTACCGGCCCCAAGATGTCCGGAAGCAGCGTATCGCCGCCATGCTGCACATCGTTGGTCAGGTTCTTACCATAGAGTGTGAAAGTCATATCCCCATCCATGAGCGCGAACGAAACGCTGGCATCAATCCGGTCAGATGGGTTTAAAAAACCGAGATTATTGTCGGTAAGCGCCGCACCATCACGATGTGAATAGGCGACCCGGCCAGTTAGGGTACCAAAGTCCATTTCTTGTTCGGCGATCAGCCCGATATTACCGGTCCAGTTAGCGAGGCGCGGAATCTGCAGAGAAGCATCATCTGTATCAATTACTCCGTCGCCATTGAGGTCAAACACCACGTTTTTATAGTCACCGTCGACATATCCGAGAGAACCTTCAAGCAATAAGCCAGGAAGAATTTCAATCTGGCCGTCGATCTCAACGCCCCAGATGGTAGCATCGGCAGTGTTCCGAATAACCTGAACGATACCCGCAATCGGATCAGTCAAGAGAATTTCACGCTGCAGGCTTTCCATTTGGTTATAGAAGACCGCAAAGTTCAGACGCGAGCGCGGCATGGGCTCAGACTTAAAGCCCAACTCAAAGGAATCGATCTGTTCATCCTGAAACGGACCAGGTCCAAAATTAACCTTATCAGCGGCTGTATTACGCAAGTTGAAACCACCGGCCCGATAGGCCCGCGCCCAATGCGCGTACATTCGTGCATCCGGACTGAATTCATAGCCAATACCGATCTTGGGTGACCAGTTCGACGTTTGGAATATATCCACGAAATCGAATGCGCAAGTTCCCGCGATGACATTACAAGGGGTATTCACATTATTAACGAGTGATGCGACTTGGGCATCTTTTGTTTCGTCAGCATAGCGGATACCGGCGTTGATCGAAAAACTATCGGTCAGGTCTATGTCAACCGCGGCGAAGACGCCGAATGTCTCCTGATCTACTATACCACCGCCATGCTGTGTCAGTGCCGGTACGCCTGTTGGCGTCAGCGCACCAAGCAGATCGCGTCCTTCTGTATATACCAGTTTCTGTGAGAAATAATAGATACCTGTCGTCAAATCGACCATGTCGCCAAAGCGTCCATTAAATCGCAGTTCGTTCGATATCTGGTTCTGCTTTGTTGCAAAGTCCCCATGAAACAGTGACAGTGGAGTGCCGTCAATGTCGCTGCGAGCCGTCTGTTCATATTCGCGCCAACCGAAAACATTGACAATAGAACCGCCATCACCAATATTGACATCAACGTTGATCGTAGCAATCACTTGGTTCCAACTTGTATCGAAAAAGCCGAGCTCATCAATGGAGAAATCAAAGCTCTCACGGCTGAACCTTCCGGAAGTGCCCGGAGGATTTAAAGGTGCCGCCTCTACCCCACGTCCGTTTATATGGTTTTGGTTGGCAGGTCCCTGACCATCGGCTTCACCGTGCTCAAATTTCAAGGTGAAATTACCAATATCGTTAGGTGTTACTTTGATTGCGGCGCGTACGATAACTGTTTCAGACTCACCAAAAGTCTCTGTTTCGCCGGAGGCCAACGTATTTTTGAACCAACCATCATCCTTATTGTAATAGAGTGCCAATTTGGCGGACAGCTTGTCTTCAACAATCGGGCCGGTGACCGTGCCCATGGCATAATAATTTCCGCCTGTCCCGCGGAGACCAGATTCGGCGATTAGTTTTGCTGTTGTCTGAAATTCATTCTTAGGGTCAGCGGTATTTAGCAATACTGCGCCACCAGTCACGTTCCTCCCAAACAAAATGCCCTGTGGACCGCGCAGTACTTCCACGCTTTCCAGATCAAATGTGTCAAATACAACGCCTCCATTTATCCCCAGATAGACGCCGTCGACAAATACACCGACAGCTGGATCGATCGAAGGAATCGATGAATTCACTCCGAGGCCGCGTATAGCAAAATTCGCAACGCCTTTCGTAGTGCCGACCTCATCAAGTGCAACATTCGGCATTTTGAAACTAAGACTAGAAATGTCGCGTACTTGCAGAGCATCCAATGTTTCTGAGCCATAGGCTGTAATTGCCAACGCGGCATCCTGCACATTCTCACCGCCAGCCTTTTTAGTGCCGGTGACAACAATCACATCGTCCAGAAAAGTAAAACCGCCGGATGACTGATCTTGATCAGAGGTTAACTGATCTGTTTCCTGAGCTTGTGCCATTCCTGCCGTCGACAGAGCCAGCGCAGCTATTACAATAACGGACGCACTGCGCAAATAAACAAATCGCATGATTTTTCCCCCTAATACACTTTTATAATCTTCTAAGATGCAGAACTTAAACAAACTGATCAGCGGTGCAACTGATGCCACTATTCAATGAGCGCCAATCCACCGTCTTTGCTCACTAACCATTTCGTCAATCAATTCCTGCCGATGTTCATTATGTAAAGGTGCCTCACCAAGAAAATCGTTGGACACAGACGCAAAACGTGGTGCAGCAATGGCTTGTCTAAAGCCGAGACTGTCATCAAATATGCCGCGTTCCTTATTATGAGGGTGATCCGCAGCGTCGGTAGGGCTTGTCACCAAACCAAAACAGGCATCGCTTCCTTCCAAAAGTTCGCACCAATGCGCGCTCGGTTGAGAAGCAAACAAATCGCTTAGCCGTTTGGCTTGATTGGCCCATGCGTTCTTATCGAACTGGTGTTCATACACGGGATCGTCTGTAAGGTTCAACAGATCCAGTAGCACCGAATAGAATTTTGGTTCGAGACTTCCTAACGTTATATATCGACCATCAGCACATCGGTAACTGTTATACCAGGGCGCTCCGTCCAGAGCGCTTTGGCCTCGTTCCGGTTGCATCAAACCCTTCGGCAAAAGGTCGAACACCAAATTCATCATATGAGCCGACCCGTCCACAATCGCCGCATCAATGACATCGCCCTTGCCAGTTGTGCGCGCCCGGATAATCCCTGCCAGAAGACCAATGGTCAGGTAATTGGCACCGCCGCCGACATCCCCGACAAGGCCGGGCGGCGGCAGGGGCTTTCCGCCCGCAGGGCTAGCATACCACATGGCGGAACTGACAGCCACATAGTTGAGATCGTGACCGGCCGCCTGTGCCAATGGTCCATCCTGTCCCCATCCGGTAATTCGGCCATAGACCAGCCGAGGATTGCGTTTCATACAGGCATCGGGACCAAGGTTCAGACGCTCCATTACACCAGGACGCATCCCCTCAATCAGAGCGTCCGCTCCCTCGATCAGATTCATCAACAGCTCTTGGTCATCCGAATTCTTGAGATCAAGCGCAATGGAACGTTTCCCGCGTTTCAATATACCAATCGGCATTGTCGAGCCGGGATCACTACCTTTTTCCTTGCGCTCGATCAGTACGACATCGGCGCCAAGATCGGCCAGATGCATACCACTAAAGGGCCCCGGTCCGATCCCCTCCATTTCAATTATCCTGATGCCGCTGAGCGGCCCCTGTCCCATTGTCATTGTCCCATTCACCGGAATGCGGAAATGCCGGTCAAACCCCGAGCGATCAAGAGCTTCTGAATTTCCGTAGTGCCGTCAGGAATGGGTGTAATCATGGCTTCGCGGGCCAATCTCTCGACGATGAATTCCTTCGTTAGGCCATTGCCGCCATGTATCTGAACCGCCTGGCGCGTAGCCTCCACTGCTATTTCCGTGCCGTACCATTTCGCCATAGCGCATTCGACATCACAGCGCTGACCTGCGTCAATCATAGATGCCGCCCGAAGCGCAAGCAATCGCGCAGCATCAATCTGGGTTGCCATGGTCGCAATCTTGTCGGCGATCAGTTGATGTCCGGCAATTTGTTTGCCATGCTGGACGCGATCCTGTGCATATTTAATGGATTCTTCCAGTGCCCGTCTGGCAATGCCATAGCCCCAAGCCGCGACATGGATGCGCGCCCGTTCAAACAGGGTCAGTGTATTTTTCAACCCGCTACCAATTTCGCCGATTGTATTGCTGACCGGCACCCGCACATCATTCAGAAATATCTGTGAAGTTGACTGGCTGTTCAGTGCTATTTTGGGAATGCCGCGCACCTCATAGGGATGCTCTTCCCGATCAAGCAAAATGTGCGTCAGCTGATTTTCATCCGAGCGGCATGTACAGATGAAAAAGTCAGAATATTCTCCATTTGTGATCCAGGTTTTCTCTCCGTTTATAATCCAGTCATTGCCATCACGCACGGCGCGGGTCTTGACGCCCGACACATCCGATCCGATATCTGGTTCCGATATGCCAACCGCACCTATTATCTCACCGCGCAGCATCGGGCCGGCATATCGTGATTTAATATGATCCGGCGCGAGCCTCAGGAGCATCGACGTGGCAGCGGCATTAACCAGCGCGACGATCGCCAAATCGCCGGAGGAATATGCCAGCTCTTCAATCAGCTGTACATGCAGGCGCCAGGACAGGCCCAGCCCGCCATCCGATTCCGGCTGGGGCGCGTTGACAATGCCAAATTCCCCTAGCTGCATCATCCATTCACGGATATTTTCCTTGGGATAGAAAACATCGCCTAGCTCCTTCAACTCCGGCTCAAGCCGCTCATCCAGAAAACGCCGCAGACCGTCTATCGCAAGACGTTCATCTTCATTGAACATGAAACCAATGTTGCTCATTATGCTTCCACCTTTCCCAAAATATTGATTACAGCTGCGCCTTCTTCGATACCGACCAGGCCGCCGCTATTTTCGTGAATGGCGTGCCGCGCATTTTCGACTTGCCGTTTGCCCGCCTCTCCGCGCAATTGCGTAACCAGTTCGTGAAGTTGTCCAAGGCCCGTCGCGCCGATCGGATGTCCTTTTGATTCCAATCCACCCGACGGGTTGATGGGTATCCTGCCGCCTACCGTAAAATCGCCGCGTTCCGCCGCCGGACCCGCCTCACCCAGAGGAGCAAGCATCAGGTTCTCCGCATGCATCAACTCTCCGATAGCAGTCGCATCATGGACTTCGGCGACATCCATATCATCGGGGGAACGGCCAGCCATCTGATAGGCTTTTTGCGCCGCCAGCCGGGCCATGTGGTTTTCCGGTTCGTCAGCGGTCCTTTCGGCATTGCCGCTCATCGATACGCTAGCTAGGATTTCCACAGCGCGGGACTTGTCCATGCCCAGCTTCTTCAGCCCCTCTTCATTGCAAATAACCGCGGCAGCAGCACCATCGGAAATGGGTGCGCACATTGGCAAGGTCAGCGGATAGGTAATAGGCGGCGCAGCCAGCACCTCCTCAATCGAATAGGCCTGACGATATTGCGAATATTCATTATGCACCGAATGTTCATGGTTTTTGGCAGCGATGGCCGCGATCTGCCGCTGCGTCGTTCCATTACGCTTCATGTGGTTGAGCCCAAAGGCCGCATAGACCTTCATGAAAATACTATAGGGCCGTTCCGATTCGGACCCTTCGGGGCATTCCATGCCTTTGCCAAGACTAACAAGGCGCTCAATATTTTCATCGACCGTGGCCACGTCCCAAGCGCCATCAAACACCGCAAACATTTTTTTCTTGTCAGGAACATTCATTTTCTCAACACCGGCGGCCAAAATAATGTCGTGCATGCCGGAGCCAACCCCCTGCACGGCCAGATGGAAGGAAGACGAGCTCGACGCGCAAGCATTCTCTATGTTGAAGACAGGTATTCCAGACAGGCCAATCTGGCCCAGCGCCACCTGCCCGGGAATGAATGTTTGCCCTTGCAGGAAACCTTGTGTCGAGCTTGAATGATAAACCGCTTCAACGTCAGACTTATGGCCGCCCGCATCACCGAGAGCAGTGCTAATGGCCGTGTCAAGCAACTGCCTTATGCTTTGGTCAGGGTGTCGGCCGAATTTTGTCATGCCCACACCGACTATATATGCCTTTTCCATTGTCGAAAGTTCCCTCTAATCTTTTTTCCGGAAAACCGGCGCGATCATTTTCCCGTATATTCTGGTGCCCGTTTCTCGCTAAAGGCAGACAGGCCCTCTAGAAAATCGGCGGATTTGGAATGCTCTGCTAATAGCCGGGTTTCCAGCGTCAGCGCATCGCGCGGATTGAGCTGACGACCATCCGCCACCATCTGTTTCATGCGATGCAGAACCAAGGGACTTTTCTGCGCCAGATTATCGGCGAGCTTCATTGCTTCGTCCATCAGGCTCTCATCGTCATGGACGGCGCTGACGAAGCCAAGGTTTTCAAATTCCTCCGCTGGCCAGTTTTCACCTGAAAAAAGCAGCAGATTAGCCTTCTTCTCACCAATAAGCCGCGGCATGATCGTGCCCCCACCACCACCCGGCAGCACACCGAAATTGGAATGGCTGTCGCCCAATCGTGCGCTACGGGCGGCAAGGACGATATCGCAGGCAATAGCCATTTCCAGACCTCCGGCAAGCGTGAATCCATTCAGCGCCGCAATTGTTGGTTTAGGCAGTTCCCGCAATTGGTGGAATATCTCCTGGATAGTACCAAGAAAGGATAAAAATTCCTTCGCATTGCCTGCCTGGGCTTCGGCAAGAACGCCTTTCAGATCCGCCCCGCAACAAAAGGCACGCCCCGCTCCCGTTATGATTAGCACACGCAAACCGTCATCTTCTGCAACGACGGAAACCGCACTGGAAAGTTCGTCCACCATTGCCCCCGAAAGCGCATTCATCGCCTTAGGCCGGTTCAATGTTATGCAGGCAATGGCATCGCGAGTTTCAAATTTTATTGTTTCATAAGCCATCGGTCATCATATCCCGTCCATGATAAGGCAAAAGACGCATTCAACTGCGCTGCCGAATACTGACAATTATAGCGAAAGCCTGCGTTTGACATGCGATTGACTCGCCATTGCACGCCAAAATAGCGTCAACAAAACCATCGGACGATTGAAACTTGCTGTTATTCGGATTTCAGCTTTGATTTTTCGAGATACTCGTGCGGTGACCGACCGGTCAATCTTCGAAATGCACGCGAAAAGTTGCTGGAGTCGTTATATCCTAAAAGATAGGACATTTCCTTGATCGAATGACGTCCGGAACGCAAATACCGGATAGCGAGATATTTACGCATACCGTCAAGCACCGCGTTAAAAGTTGAACCTTCATTCTGTAACTGCCGTTGGAGGCTTCGATTGCTCATACCAAGTGCGCTTGCAATTGTGCGGATCGACACGTCACCATCGGGCAGCATATTTACAATGGCTGACTGAATCCGAGGAATGATTTGCTCATCATCAAATCGGGCGATATATTCCGTTGCAATCTGATCATGAGCACGGACAAACTCTGGATTGAACCCTCGCAATCGTTGGTTAGAATCGGATTCGGAGACGTGCAGTTCGAGCCGTTCGCACCCATATTCGATGGGACAGCAAAAATAATCATCAAACTCGGCAGATGCGAATTTAGGTTTAGGTCGGGGCATACGCACCAAAATCGGCGAAAAGTTTGACCGATAAACCATCCTTGCAAATCGCAGAACAGTTGCCAAAAATGCATCCTCCCTCGTCGGAGGCAGTTTTTCTCGTATTGTTAACGAAAAAACTAACCGCTTATCACGGATCTGTGTGCTGGCATTACCCGCCTGCGAAATTAATTGGAAAAACCGTTCGTATCTTACGAAGAAAGAATTCAGAGTGCGACTGGCAAACAGTGAATATCCTAATGCGTGCATGGAGCCCGGTGTAAGGCGTGCGCCGAGCTTCAAGCCAATCGCTTCATCGCCTGTAATTCTCTGAATAATCTCGTAAAACTTGCTCACCTGCCACGAAGGAACACGCGCATTGGGATCATTCAAAAGCTCAGGATTGATTCCTACTTCTTGCAGAATTTCATTGGTGTCAAACTCCGAATAGAACTCGTCAACAATCGCAACCAAGTGGATCAGCCACGTAGCAATGACTGTCACTTTAGCTGTCGGGAATTCCGCTTCGCCCTCCAATTTTTCTCTCCTATTTCAAGCACTAGATTTTTTATTGAGATTGATACGAGTTTTTCAAACGACATAATAAGCAAGCATATGTCCTCGGGCGGATACTCGTACCCTAAAAACAATGCGCTGACACTATACTATACCCCGTCTACATACTATACCCCGTCTACCTCAGGATCCGAAAATCTGCGGGATTGATGACGCGAAAGTTGTTGGTGACCTGATCGCGGAAGGCGTGCCATTGTTTCGGCACGTTTTGAGTTAGGAACCCCAGGATCGCTGCCCTAAATTCGCGCGCCGTTGCGTAGCCTTGGTTATGGGTGATGTTTTAGTGCATCACTCCCCAGAGTCGCTCGATCGGATTGAGGTGGGGGCTGTAGGTCGGCACGAAGTGGAGCCTGATCCGCTGGCCTTTTCGGACCAGCCATTCCTGCGCCAGCCGGGCATGATGGTAGCGGGCGTTGTCGAGGAAGACGTGGATCAACCGCCGCGACGGATGGGTGGCAAGGATCGCCATGAGCAGCAGGATCGTGCTTTGCGCATCGACGGTGAGGACATCGAGCATCTGGGTCTTGCCGGTCTCGAGGTCGATGGCGCCATGAATATTCACCCGGTCACGGCCGCTGCTGGGGGAAATCGCTAC
>CAJQMX010000273.1 GCA_905479515.1 uncultured Parasphingopyxis sp. | reverse complement strand
ATTCCGCGCCGGAGCCGTAACCGGTATGCTGGTTGCAGGTCTCGCGCTTCTTGCGATTTCGATCTTCTTCTGGGCGTTGACCACGCAGATGGGCATGGCTGCCAATGACCGTACGGTCATTGACTCGCTGGTCGCTCTGGCGTTCGGTGCTTCGCTGATTTCGATATTCGCGCGTTTGGGTGGTGGTATCTTTACCAAAGCTGCTGACGTTGGCGCCGATCTGGTGGGTAAGGTTGAAGCGGGCATCCCCGAGGATGATCCACGCAACCCTGCGACAATCGCGGATAATGTCGGTGACAATGTTGGTGATTGTGCTGGCATGGCGGCTGACCTTTTCGAAACCTATGTGGTGACAGTTGGCGCAACCATGGTGTTGCTCGCGCTCCTGCTGAGCGAAGTCGTGACCGCCGGTGTTCTCACCAGCCTGATGGTTCTTCCGCTGTTTATCGGCGGTGTGTGCATCATCACCTCGATCATCGGCACCTATATGGTGCGGCTTGGTTCGAGCAACTCGATCATGGGCGCGCTTTACAAGGGCTTCCTGACGACCGCGATCCTCTCGATCCCGGCCATTTATTTCGCCACCCAGTATACGCTTGGCGACATGAATACGCAGATCGTTGCACCGTCGGAAGGCACTGTCGGCTTTAGCGGCATGGACCTGTTCTGGTCGATGATGATTGGCCTGGGCGTAACCGGCCTGATCATCTGGATCACCGAATATTACACCGGCACCAACTATCGCCCGGTCAAATCGATCGCCAAGGCGTCTGAAACCGGCCACGGCACGAATGTGATCCAGGGCCTGGCCATTTCGCTTGAAGCAACGGCCCTTCCGACGCTGGTCATCGTGATCGGCATTGTTGCGGCCTACCAGCTTGCCGGCCTGATCGGCATCGCCTTTGCGGCCACCGCAATGCTGGCGCTTGCCGGCATGGTTGTCGCGCTCGACGCGTACGGCCCGGTTACGGATAATGCCGGCGGTATCGCCGAAATGGCGGGTCTGGACGAAAGCGTTCGCAACAAGACCGATGCGCTCGACGCCGTTGGCAACACGACCAAGGCTGTGACCAAAGGCTATGCCATCGGTTCAGCCGGTCTTGCGGCCCTCGTGCTGTTCTCGGCCTATACGGCTGACCTTGCCGAGTTCTTCCCGGACTTGACGGTCAACTTCAGCCTTGAAAATCCCTATGTGATCGTCGGCTTGCTGCTCGGCGCGCTCCTGCCCTATCTCTTCGGAGCCATGGGCATGACCGCTGTAGGCCGTGCTGCGGGTGACGTTGTGAAAGACGTGCGCGCGCAGTTCGCTGCCGACAAGGGCATCATGGATGGCACATCGCGTCCCGATTATGCCCGCACGGTGGATCTCGTGACCAAGGCGGCGATCAAGGAAATGATCGTTCCGTCACTGTTGCCAGTGCTCGCACCGATCGTGGTCTATTTCGTGATCACCTTTGTTGCAGGTCAGGCCAACGGCTTTGCGGCCCTTGGCGCGCTACTCCTCGGTGTGATCGTTTCCGGTCTCTTCGTCGCCCTTTCCATGACCGCCGGTGGCGGCGCATGGGATAATGCGAAGAAATATATCGAAGACGGCAATCATGGCGGCAAGGGCTCGGATGCCCATCATGCTGCCGTGACCGGCGATACGGTTGGCGATCCTTACAAGGATACTGCTGGCCCAGCCGTGAACCCGATGATCAAGATCACGAACATCGTGGCGCTGTTGCTGCTTGCTGCTCTCGCGGCCGGCGCTGCTTAAGCCACAGCAATAAAACGGAAAAACTGAAAACCCGTCCGGAGCGATCCGGGCGGGTTTTTCTTTGCACGGGTGCAATTGTTGCAATCGCTCCGGAAATATGACAGCTACTTAGTTCCTGAACCTTGGCCCTGCTGGATTCGTCTGGCGGGGCTTTTTCTTTGGTGCAGGATTTTTCGGTGCGATATTAACCCTCTCCGCTAACCGCGCCCTTCAAAAAATATTTAACCTCATCCGCGTATTGATCCTTGCATCAGGTTCCGGAGATTAGCGCATGTACGCGGGTGAAGCCCCATCACTACCGTCGGAGACGACCATAGCGTCCCGTCGCGCTTTACTCGGCGCACGCACGCGCCCTGTCCACGTCACCGACAATTCAAAACTGGTTTGCAGCTTTCAGCCGCCCGAAGCTCTGTCTGCGAGCATCACCGCACAATGGGTCGTTCTTGCCGATCAGGCCGCCGAACCCAATTGCTTTGCCGAACGCTGGTTCCTCCAGCCATCACTCGCCCTGCTTGCGGAAACCGGTGATGTACGGGTGGCCGTTATTACATCGCATAGCGGATTGCTCGTTGGGCTGATCCCATTGACGGTTAAACCGACTTATGGCCGCATCCCCGTGGCCAATGTCCAGAACTGGATGCACCATAACAGCTTCCTCGGTGCTCCGCTGGTACGCCGCGGTATGGAAACCCAGTTCTGGCAGGTGCTGCTTACTGCACTTGATGAAGCCGACTGGGCCAAGGGGTTGCTCCATATCAGCGCTTTGCCGGATAATGGGCGAACGCTTCGCGGGCTTCAGGAGGCGGCAGCGGCTCTTGCTCGGCCCTGCGACATCGTCCACCGGACCCGGCGCGCGATGCTCAAAACGGAGCAGTCTCCGCAGGAATATTGGGAAACCAATGTTCGCAAAAAGAAACGCAAGGAACTGAACCGCCTCGCCAATCGCCTCGCGGAACAGGGTGAAGTCACCTACA
This sequence comes from uncultured Parasphingopyxis sp., assembly GCA_905479515.1. The sequence goes on along the minus strand of CAJQMX010000273.1, from coordinate 6,980 downwards.
CTACGCTCGCCGCCGAAGACGATGTAGCGCCTTGGATTAATGCTTTTCTTGCGCTTGAAAAAAATGGCTGGAAAGGCAGGGCAGGATCAGCGCTTGGCTGCGACCCCAGCCTCACCAAATTTCTGGAGACAGTCGCCACTGGCGCGCATGCATCAGGCAAGCTGAACTTTCACCGACTCGATCTCGACGGCAAGCCGATCGCCATGCTGATCAACTTCCTTGCTGGACCCGGCGGCTTTTCGTTCAAAATCGCTTTTGACGAAGACTATGCGCGCTATTCGCCGGGCGTGCTCATAGAACGCTATAATCTCCGCATTATTGAGAATCGCGATATCGACTGGATCGACAGTTGCGCGATCGAGGGTCATTCGATGATCGACAGTCTGTGGAGCGAACGGCGCGATATCGTGCGTGTGTCGGTGCCGCTTGGCAGCGCGCGGTCGCGCATGGTGTTCAAAGCGTGCCGCGCCGCCGAAACTGCGGCTGCACGGGTGCGCGGTGCGAAACGAAAGATGAAGGAACGGCGCGATGGATAGTCCCGCAGTATTTGATGAACAGGCGATCAGGACATTGCGCTCCAGCTATCCCGAAGCGCCGACAACACTGGACCATAAGCTTGGCGATCATCCCTTGCTGAGCAATGACGCACTGGCCGATCTTGCACGCGCCATGCGCCCCGTAGATGTCGAGTATAACCGGGCGGACCTGCCTGTCGGCATTGATCCGGCAGATGTACCGGACAATGGCCTGAGCGTAGCCGAAACGATCGAGAATATTGCCACAAATGACAGCTGGATGGTATTCAAATTCATCGAACAGGTTCCTGCATATCGGGATTTTCTCCACCAAACGCTGGCCGAAATCGAACCCGCTGTGCGCGCAGTAACCGGCGAGATGATGAAGCTGGAAGGCTTTATCTTCCTGTCATCGCCCGGCGCGGTGACGCCATTTCATATGGACCCGGAACATAATATCCTGCTGCAGCTCAAGGGCAGCAAGACGATGACGGTTTTTCCTGCCGATGACGAGGAACTCGCACCGGGCACGGCCCATGAAGCCTTTCACAATGGCGGGCACCGGAACCTTCAATGGCGCGATGATTTCGCAGCCAGAGGCAAAGCGTTTGACCTGCCCGCCGGCAAAGCCATCTATGTGCCCGTCAAGGCACCGCACTGGGTGAAGAACGGCCCTGTGCCATCCCTCTCTTTGTCGATCACATGGCAATCGGAATGGGCATACCGCGAACAATATGCCCGGGCGATGAATGCCACGCTCCGGCGCTTCGGGCTAAACCCGGCTGCGCCCAAACGCTTTCCACATCAAAATCACGCCAAGTCGCTGGCCTGGCGGACGATCAACAAGGTCCAGCGGACAGTGGGAAGGTAGTTTTTGTCAGGTTCAACCGCGCGGTTGAACGCCGCACCGGCCCACTCCCCCACCCGGCCTCCCACTCAGGGTATTCTATGGGAGGCCGGGTGGGGGAGTGGGCCGGTGCGGCGACTTCCTATCAAGAAATCCTGACACCAACTATCCTCAAAAACGCTTGCGGAAGCTGAGCTCGACATAACGCCCACGCGCATCGAGATAGCCGGGCTGATAGCTTAGCGGCACATCGCCGTTCTGATCCGTCACGCGGCGAACGCCGCCGAACAGATTGTTGACACGCAACGACATGCGGCTGCCCGCGAGGAACGGCACGGATTCCACGATCCCGGGCCGGCTGTCGAAATTGAAGAACATTCGCGCATTCATCGTGAACAGATCATCGAAGAACAGGCTGTCGGATGAAAGCAGCGTGTTGCCATCGATCCGGGCCGATCCCGTATATTCAGCCGATACCCGCATGCCGATACCGCCAAGAAATACGCCGCCTTCCATCTCCACCGAATGGCGGGATACCGGGCTGGAACTATCGGTCACCGAACCGTCCAGCAGATCGAGTTCCGGCACGCCGGGCCTGATCAGCACGGTCTCTTCGAGACTGTAGGTGTGATAGACGGACAATTGCCAGCGGCTGCCACGCCCGCCACGGCCCGGAGGACCGGACGCGCGCCTACCGCCTCCCTGCCTTGCACCACCGCCGCGCCCGCCTTCACCCCGCTGGCCTTCCCCGCGCCTGCCTTCGCCGCGCTCTTCTTCGCCGCTGCTGATCTCACCCGACAGGTTCACGCCATAGCGGATCCGTTCGGCATGAGTTTCGGCAAAGTTTACCGGCCGCGCATCGATGGCGATAAGATTGCCTGCGCCATCGCGCGTCACGCGGTCAGGAAAGGCTGCTTCTATTTCCGGTGTCAGGACCGGGAAAGACGCGCTGACATTCTCACTGTTATTGTTGATATATTCGGCAACGAAACGCAGGTTGCGGGAATTGCCGGGTGCGAAATTAACGCCAACTTTGAAATCCTGGCGATCCTCGGCAAGCAGCGCCGGATTGCCGCCAGTGGTCCGGTCGACAAGCACAGTTCTGCCATTGGTGAAGTCAAAGATACTGACATTGGAAGTGATGATCAGGGGGCTACCGAGCTGCTGCACTGTGGGTGCGGCTTCTTCGCCAATAACGCTGGCAAGGAACGTCAGGCCCTCGATCGGTTCCCAGTTGATGCCATAACCATATTCAAACAGCCCGCCGAAATCGCTATGTTCGATATAACCGATATTGGCGTTGAGCGAGAGATCGCCGATAGCATCGAGAAAGCCCTCACGCCTGCTGGTCAGCGGAATATCGAAGCTGACCCGGCCAAAACCGCTGTTCCGACTAAGATCGGCCGTGCTCAAAACACCGGACTGGCTCGAACGGCTGTCGATTGCGCGCCATTCCAACCCGGTCGTCGCACTGATATTGAATGCGCCTGCCGGGAGGTCGAACGGGCTGCCGGAGATATTGAATTCCGCATCGGCATCCTGCGATACGCTGCGCGATCGGTCCAGCGTGAAACCGAGGCCTGCGCCGAGATCGGCAGCGAATGGATTGAGCGCCGGATCGCCTGCCGCAACACGCGTCTGCAATCCAGCAAGCCCGGATGCCCGTTCGGTATCGGTTTCGCTGACGGCTCGGCTGTAATTGCCGGTAAAGGCCCAGCGATAGGCGCCGAGCAGGCCGTTCACTGTCAGGCCTAGCTCGGCATTGGTTGTCGTCGAGAAGCGTTCCAATGTTCCGCCTGCCGCGGGCAGCAGCCGGTAAATGGTCTCGTCGGCTGCGGACCGGGCGAACGGGCTGGTGGCGGGAACCAAAAGGTTGGTACCGGCCAGGCCAAGCCGCGCTTCGCTGTCTTCCCGCGTATATTCGCCGCTCAGCGTTGCCGAAAGCGAATCCGAGAAGCGGCGGTTATAGGTAGCATTGATCTCATAGGTTTCGTTCGCGCCGGTCAACGTCCGGAAATCGCCATTGTCGAGCAGGCCGAGACTATCGGTTTGCGACTGGACGATACCGCGTTCGCTTTCCAGGATCGCGCCAGTGCGCTGATATTCCACGTCGAGATTGAGGCGGCTGGTTTCACCAATTCTTGTCAGTGTCGCCTCGATTTCGCTGGCTCCATAGCCCCCCTGAGTCGCGATACCATGTTCGACTTCACCGCTGATCGACGCAAAATTGGGTTTGAGGATGAAATTCACGACACGCTGGTCAGGGCGATAGCCATAGCGGATTGCCAGTTCTTCCGGGAAAACCTGAACCCGCTGGATAGCCTCAGGCGGAAGATCGCGAATCTCTCGGAAGCTGGAAATGCGCTGGCCGTTCAACAGGATGATTGGCCGACCGCCGCTGCCGCGGCCCCGCGCAGATCCGGTTTGCGGTGCAATCGCGTCAAGCAGGTCCTCGATGGAGGACGCGCCATAGCTGGCAATATCCTCTTCACCCAGATCGAGTTCAGCCGGAATGTCGCCGACAACCTGACCACGGATGCTGCCTGCTGTAACGACGATCAAAGGCTGATCCGCACCAGCATCTAGCGTGTCATCCTGCAAGGGAGCCATGGTCTGTGCGAAACCCGCTGAAGGCGCGCATATCAGGGCCGCAACCAGCGCCGGACGAGAAAGGGACGCAAGAGTTCGAGCCTTGGGAAACCGCGGAACGTGAGACATGGGGGAGAAGCTTTCTTTACAATGATCGGGCGCTGCCGATTTGGCGGTGAGTCGTCAATGAACAACCCTGTCTCTAGGGTCCAAATGTCGAAAACTTATGTCGATTTCAACCAAAGCTGTCGCAAATTGTCGCAAAGTTCCCATTCTGAATCTTGCGATCAAAACAGGTGCATTATCTACGGACAATAAACCCTGCCGCGCTTTCCCTTCCCTTTCCGGCCCGCTCCCGCTATGGCGGCGCGAAATTCCGGCATTATATGGACTGTTATGGCTAAAGAAGAACTACTCGAGATGCGTGGGCATGTGATGGAATTGCTTCCAAATGCGATGTTCCGCGTCAAACTCGAAAATGATCATGAAATCCTCGGCCACACGGCTGGCAAGATGCGCAAAAACCGCATCCGGGTGCTTGTTGGTGACGAAGTGCTCGTCGAACTGACACCCTACGACCTTTCCAAGGGCCGCATCACCTATCGCTTCAAATAAGGCGGGCCGCGCTTCAATGCGCCTTATCCTTGCCTCTGCCAGCCCGCGCCGCCTTGAGCTGCTCGCCCGGATCGGCATAGAGCCCGCTACAATCGACCCCGCCGATATCGACGAAACACCGGCACACGCAGAGCTGCCGCGTGACTATGCCGTGCGTATGGCGGCCGAAAAGGCTGCCGCCGTTGCTTGCAACTCCGATTCGCTGATCCTGGCGGCCGACACGGTTGTCGCGGTTGGGCGGCGCATCCTCCCCAAAGCCGAAACGGAAGACGAAGCGCGCCAATGCCTGGCGCTGCTCAGCGGCCGCCGCCACCGTGTCCATTCCGCTGTGACCCTGATCGATGCAGACGGCCAAGCCCGCAACAAGCTTTCGACAACGATCGTGACTTTCAAGCGGCTGACCGAGCCCGAGATCGCGGCCTATCTCGCAATGGGCGAATGGCAAGGCAAAGCAGGCGGCTATGCGATCCAGGGCTATGCCGAAAGCTGGGTACGCTTCCTGTCGGGCAGCCATTCCGGCGTGATCGGCCTGCCCCTCTATGAAACACGGACCTTGCTCGAAAGCGCAGAATTCCGCTTTGGCTGAGTGGCTGTTCGAGGATGGCATCGGCGAAGCGCGGGCCGCGCTCGTTGAAAATGGTGCCATTGTCGAGGCCTGTCTGGACCCGCATCAGGATAGCGCGCGAGCCGGCGATATGCGTATGGCCAAGCTGGTCGAAATCCTTCCCAATAAGCATATCGGGCGGCTGGAGCTGGACAGCGGCGAAGAGGCCTTGATTGACCAGCTGGCTCCAAACGTCACGGAAGGCGCATCCTTGCTGGTCGAGATCATGCGGAGCGCCATTCCTGAGCCGGGCCGCCGGAAACGCGCCCGCGCGCGGGCAGCCGGGCCGGGTAGAAGCGAAGCCCCTGCGCCCTCTCTTCAGAAACGATTGGCCGCCAGCGATGTGCCCATCCGCACCCTTGCCAGCCATGGCCCGGATGACCTTGAAGCGGCAGGCTGGTCCGAACTGCTCGAACAGGCGGTTACCGGATCCACACCCTTTCCCGGCGGCGCGCTTCGCATTGCGCTGACGCCCGCGATGACGGTTATCGATGTCGATGGTGTATTGCCGCCAGCTGAACTGGCCATAGCGGGCGCGAAAGCGGCGGGCGAGGCTATTCGCAAATTCGACATTGGGGGATCAACCGTGATCGATCTGCCAAGCCTTTCCGTGAAGGCAGAACGGCAGGCTGCGGTAGAGGCTTTCGATGCCGCCCTGCCCAGGCCGTTTGAACGCACAGCGGTCAACGGCTTCGGTCTATTGCAGATTGTACGGCGGCGAACCCGCCCGTCGCTGCTCGAATATGCACAATATGAAAGTTCCGCGACGGCAGCGCGCGCCCTGCTCAGGCGGGCTGAGCGCGTCGTAGGCTCCGGCGGCCGGACAATAACGGCCCATCCCGCGATCCTTACGCACTATACCGATCATCCAGACTGGCTCACTGCGCTGGAACGACGGATTGGTGCGCCTGTCTCCCTGCAGCCCGACCCTGCCCTTGGTCTATGGGCTGGCCATGCCAGCGCTGCCCATCCCGCCTGATGTTTGCGCGCGGCGCATAATGTGCCAACGTAAAAGAAAACGGAGAGGCTGGCATGCTGACCAAAGGCGACGATTTTCCATTGCATCAAACGCCGGAGCCGATGGCGTATTCGGGTTCGGACCGCAATTTCTACGACCGCTATTTCTTCAACGGCTATAGCGCGGACGGCAGCCTGTTTTTTGCCGCAGCGATGGGCATCTATCCGCAGCTCGATATCATCGATGCAAGTTTCTGCCTGCTGATAGACGGGGTGCAGCACAATATCCGCGCATCGCGCCGGATGGGCTCCGAGCGGCTCGACCTGGAGGTCGGCCCGATCAGAATCGAGATCGTCGAAGCGTTGAAAACACTGCGCCTTGTCGTTGCGGATAATGACAGCCCGGTAACCGCCGACATTACCTTCACGGCCCGTCACGCGCCGATTGAAGAGCCGCGCTTTATCCGCCGCAACGGACCGCGCATGTTCATGGATTATACGCGCATGACCCAAAGCGGCAGCTGGTCCGGCACGATCAGCTGCAACGGCCAGGATCACGCCCTGTCCGGCGAACAGCATTTCGGGACACGCGACCGGAGCTGGGGCATTCGCCCGATTGGCGCACCGGATTCCCAGCCGCCGCCCAGCGGCACTCTCCCCCAATTCTACTGGCTCTGGGCTCCGCTCAATTTTCCTGATCACGCAACCTTCTTTCACAGCAATGACGATGCGGATGGCGAAGGCTGGAACCGGCGTGGGGTCGTCAATGCGCTGGCGGGTGATGCCATCGACTATGACGAAACTGCCTATGAGATCCGCTATAAGCCGAACACCCGGAGGGTTGAATCCCTAA
>CAJQMX010000272.1 GCA_905479515.1 uncultured Parasphingopyxis sp. | reverse complement strand
AGATTTACAACCATTTACATCCGAGCGAGGAGAATTCTTCGCAAGGCTGACGCAATTGGTCAGTCCTCCCCTTGCAGGCAAAGACAGCCAGCGGCATAACCCGCTGGCATTTGGGAATGAAGGTTGGTTGGGGTGGCAGGAGCCCCAGCCAACAATGACATAAGCTCTTGAAATATTTGGTTTCTTTCTCTTACCCCGTCGTGGTTCGCCACGACAGGGTGCCACGGAAGGATACCACCACCCATGTGCGGAATACAAAACGTCACTCGCAAGCACGGCACCTATTATTATCGCCGCCTCATACGTTTAGGGCTTGATAAGCCTTTTCGGTTAAGGATGTCCCTCAAGACTACGAATCGAAGGCATGCAGCGTTACTCGCTCCAGCGCTGACTTTGATTTGCGAGAGGGTCGCGATGAACATGATGACGAATATTAGGAGCGACGGACTGACCAGCGCTCAGCGGGCGGAAATCTATCGCCGCCAAATGCTGATTGAGCGCGATCGACTCGAAGTCATGCACGCAAACCTCCACATTATTCCTCCAGAAGATCACGACGATATAGACAAAGCGCTCTCGCTGCGTCTGGGCGCTAGCGAATCAGCAGCAAGTGACGGCGTCGTAAAAGGCAAAATCGATGATTTCCTGATCGCCCGGATAGATCCCGACGACGACGATGAACCCATTGTCATCATGGCTTGGTCGGACCTTGCCGAATCAATTCAGCAGGATGGCGCTGAGGAGGCAGCCGTCACAAGACTGGCCGAAATCGGCGTGGAAGAAACTGTATTGCGTGAAGCCATGGCGCGCAAAGTGGTCAATCAGGCGCGCATTGAGGCAGTCCGGGAATTCCGCCGCGTTCTCGCCGATCCAAGCACGGCTTATGCTCCGGTCCAAGTGGCGGGTTATGAACCAATAAACCCTCAAAATTCTTCACCTACCGTAACTTCTCACCAGCCTGTAGCTAACGAGTGGGTCACCATGACACCAAGCGAAGCAGTGCTCAGATTTTTTGAGCATAATCCGCGCACAGGCGGCAAGGACGGCAATTCGCGAAAAAAAGGCGAACCTTGGACCTTGAAAACGCGCAACCAGTTCGAACTTCCTGCAATGCTTCTCGAGCAGGTCATGGACGGGCGAGCGCTGGCGACCGTCACGCATGACGATCTCGTCAAACTAGACCAGTGTTTCGAAAAGCTGCACGGCCCCTCCTTTCGTAAATCCCCCAAGCATCGCGATATGACGATCTGGCAAATCATCGACGAAACCGAAGCCAAAGTCGTTGCTGGTGAAGAAGCGATGAAAAAAGAAGCGAAGCGGAAAGGGCGAGTTACAGATACAAAAATTAAGCCGGCCGAGCACCTTTCTCGAAAAGAACTTGGGTTGGGCGTTGTTACGACCAACCGGCATTGGGGCTTCCTGCGCCAGCTCACTGGCTGGTTTAACAAACACCACCCATTGGGACGACTTGACTATGGAGCATTCATTATGAACGACACTCGTAACCAACGTGAACTACAATCGGTCTATACCGTGGAGCAAGGCAGGGAGATTTTCAATCTCCCGCCATGGACAGGTTCAAAATCACATGCGCGGCGTATGCAGCCAGGCGATTTGCTCGTTCACGATGCGTGGTATTTCGTGCCCCTGATCGCGTGGTATTCAGGGATGCGCCGCGATGAAATTTGCGGCCTGGACGTCAATGATGTGGAAACGGAAGATGGTTTTTGGTTCTTCAACGTTCGCGCCAATGACGTGCGCCGGGTGAAGACCATTAGTTCGGCACGCAAAGTGCCGGTGGCGAAGGAATTGCAGCGATTGGGCTTGATTGATTATGTGACGGCGCTACGCGAAGCGGGAGAGAAGACCCTATTTCCGGAGCTAGTAGCTGAGAGCGGCTTGGGCCAGATGGGCGATGCCTATTATAAACGTATTTGGACCAAGATAGCCAAGGAACTAGCATTTCTTAAAGGCGGCCAAGCAATGCACGCATTTCGTCACACCGCGATAGATTCAATGAAGGGTGCTGGAATCCCATCTGAAATCAGAGCAGATTTTGCTGGCCATGCTCTCAAAGGGGAAACTGAAGGACGTTACTCGAAGGCGCATATGGCACTGTTGCGTAATGCCGTAGCAACGATACCGGAAGTAACGAAGCATCTGGACCCCTTCCCTGTTTCTTTGCTTCCTGCAAAACTTCGTGAGCCAAGAAAAGCGCGAGTAAAATAATATTTGCCGCCAGAACTGCATAATATGCCTTTGGCGACTAGGCTTATGGAGAGCTTGAAGACAATTTAGGCGCCGCTGCGCACCTCGTTGCGCGGGATCGTTCGTTTTTACCGGCAGTAGGTTTGAACATTCGTTTTGACTGGGCGGTCTGGAAAAATGTTTCCAGACCGCCCCGTTCAACTATATTATGCTGCCTCGGCGAACCGTGACGAGATGCTGGCGAGCAGGTTCCTCTGTTCGTTACGCAAAAATCGGCGCGACACCCGCATTTGACCTCTGGCGGAGATAGCCTGCAATCAACGCAGCCAGTATTGACGGAAAGTATAAGTCGATTGTCAGATTTCGCCCGGCTTTCCATAAGTGCATCTACGGCGATCATGTTCTATGGTCGCTTCCGGCCCAACTACAGTCGGTCCGAAATTACGCGCAATTGTTGCCGTCTCCTCGACCCATTCTCGATTCTGAAAGCTGCCGTCCAGCGCTCAGAATTTGCTCGCGCCAGAACTGCAATTACTAGGTGGATTCGCGACTGCCGGCTTTCAATAAGCTAATCTGAAAAGAGGACCATGGCCTGCGGCTTTGTCTGGACCGACGTCGGAAATGCCGGAGTCGAACTCAGGGCATGTCTGCTCCGGATTCAGAGGTAACTTTCAACGCAGCGACCGAGTAAATCGATTGGTCACCTGACCTTGTAGGCTAACGAAGCATGGGAGACTAGATGGCGAGGTGCTCCGGATGAACTAGAGGGAAGCGGGTTTTTGGTAAATTTACGCCTAGGTAAATGACAACGGACGGCCTCCGAAGAGCCCGCCCGTTGTTCTTGGCATCATGCTGCTTGGTCAGTCTGGCATCACGGCCGGTTCATCTGCAAATTTCAGCTGCAGCAAATATTCGCTGAGCGCTCGGGGGCCATTTTCCCAAGCGCGCGTCCCCCAATCGCTCCACCGATCGACGCGGTGGCAAAGCCAGTAGTAGAACCGGTCCCGCGCATATTGATCCCGGAAGGTGAGCGACCACAAGGTCCGGCGGAGCGGGATGTTCGGCCCCAGTCCATCACCGACCAGCCTAATGGCATTAAGCTTGCCGATCATCACCCGCTCAAACCGATATGGCAGCCGGTCGGCATAGCGCTCCAGTTTCTGCAGCGCTGCTTCCCATTCGGGCGTCATGGCTTCCGGGTCGAGCCCATGCCATCGCTCCAGCGTCGGCAGGCCGACCGGCAGCGGTTGGTTCCTCAGGCTGCGTGTATTGGCCAGCATCAGCAAGATAGCAAAGGCTTCCGGGGTGAGTTCGGGAAATAGGCAACCGCCCCGATCATACGTCATGAGCTTCTTGTCGATCAGCCAGCTTTGGTAGAACCGGGCCCTGTCATGGTCACCAAATATGTCAATGGCCTTCTCCTCAACCCGAATGATCCGGCGTTCCGTGATGACCAGAAAGGTGAGCAGGAACTCCAGTTCGAGGTCAATATACGGAAGATGCTCGGGCATCGCCATGTTAAAGCGCTTGACCCACAGACATTCACGAACAGACGCCCACCGGCTGCCATCTTCATCGATCAGAACCTGATCGCCTGTGGTTTCACCTGGAGCTGCCATCCAGTATCCCCAAGGCAGATTGGGATTGCGGCGTTTTTCGTATGGAATGTTCTCGTCCATCTTACTTCTCCCCTGCATCAAGACCGACAGGCGGCACGGTAAAGCTGCTCGTATCGATGGGAACGCCCGAACCCATCTCGCCACCAGCCGCAGCCAACTGATGCGCGAGATTTGTGCACTGGGTGAATACGTAATCCTCGCCGCGATAAGTCTGCCCGTTTTCAGCCGACATATGGATTTGGTAGCAGCCAGGAACCAAATCGTAGGATTTGTCGCAGGCGAACCCGAACCACCATAGTTCTTCACTGAATGGAGGATGCTCCTGCTTGCCGCGCGGATGGCGGACCCGTTCCCGGGGCTGCTGTGAAATATGGCAGACAGAAACGCGTTCGTCCGCTTCTTCATCGCAGGGCGCGCTGTAGTTCAGGCCGCCGTGAGGCTGAATGCCAAGGTCTGCTGGAACAGCGCGGTAGTCGAAGCCGAACAGAGGATGCTCGGTGTTTACCGCGACATAGCCTGATAAAGTGCCAAGCCGGGCGCGGAGCATTATGCAGGGCATACCGGTGGCTTTATCAGTCCATGAAAGCTTATCGGGTTCATCGCGCCACGGCCCCTCCTTTCTTGGCTGAAGCGAGGGAACATGGAATAGCTGGGCCGGGACGATGGAAGTGCCCGCGATTTTATAAGGCTTGTTGGGCTCGGCCTTTGTCGGCGCGCGATTATTGGTTGGCTTCTTCGCCATGATATATTTCCTTTAGATATAAAAAAAGCCGCAACGACGAAATGTCGAGCGACTTGGTTGATGATGTGTGCAGCGTTTTGCCCGCTGCAGGGTCTTGGTGAGTTTACTACATGATTTCTGCTCCTGCTGTTATTGATTGATGATGCCGCGCGGCAGACGCTGCCCCGAAGGTCAGTGGCCGCTACGCGAATGCCTGTTCTTTAAAATATCACGGGACGCAGGTCGTCGACGCAGCGCCAAGCCTGAAAGGCCGCAACCAGGTTCGCCTGATCCGGATCCTCAGCAAGGCAATTGAACACCCAGGACAGCCACAGCGCTTGAGCGTGGTCTGCTGCTCGCCGGGATTTTTCTGACGGCCCGGCCATCTTGGACGCCAAAGTTATGCCAAACAGTTCGGCGCTGACCCTGACATATTGGTCTTCTGTCCGGTGAACATGGATCTTGCGGTGGAGACCCAGATTGAAGATCGGCAGTGCATCAAGGACATTTTTCGCAAAGTCGGCTTTGGTTTTTGGCCGGTGAGACCCGCCCGGAGCTTCCAGAACCGCGCAAACGCAGTCGGTCTGTTGATCGAGCAGCTTCGTCATTTCCAGCAAAGGAGCGGTTCGGGTCTTTGTTGGATATGTATGATGATGGCGCGTGAACAATATGTCATCACCAGGCTGGAAATTGACTTCAAAGGCACCAAAGGCGCGAATGAAACGTTCGGTGTTGCGGCGGTAGGGATGGTAGATGACGGAGAAGGTGACGATCCGTTCCGAATATATGGGAAGTTTCATAAAAATTATCCTGAAATGCCAAGCGGGCGGTCATCCTGAGATGCCGCCCGCTTGAGGATTGGTTAGAAGATATTGGTAGAGCCAGTCGTCAATAGAGCGCTGCCCGTGATCACGCCGGCTCGACTTTAAAAATGTCCACGCTCGTGATGGAGCGTAGAATAGAAGCTACGCTGCCCGGTAGATCGGACAGGTATAATTGGCTGTGCTATCTTTGAGCTGAGCCCAGGGCTTGAACGTTCGCCTCAGAAACTCGCTCTCCGGGTTCGCGCTCGTCGCTGCATTTGCCAGCGCCAAACTGCATGCTGGAATGGCGCAGCGGATCAGCCCGTGGGATTTGAGATGGCGCAACATGATGATCGCTGTCGTCATGACGTCAGCCAGCACCTGCTCCTCGACATCCCCCCACATCCCCTTCTCGACCAGCTCGCCGATGGTTTTGGATGGCGACGGCTTTGCCGGTATCGAGCAAGCTGCTGCATATTCCGGAAGATGAACCGATTCCGCGCGGATCGAGACGGCGCCGCATAGATCGATCCTACGGTCAGAGACTGGCGAGAGTTCGCGCAGCTGCCCGGGCATGATCAGATCAAGCTCACCAGCGGTTCGGCGCAGAACGGCCAGATCCTTATGCTCCCCGCCCCATGTCACCAGCACAGCGCCTGGTTCCTGGTCCAAGGCATCAAAGAAAACAGAGACCATTTCCTTTTCGCTGTGGTCATTGGCAGAGAGAACAATCGGACCTTGGATCTCGGGAATATCCGAACCCCGCTTGAAGCGCATCACGCACCAAGATGCCGCCGCCACGCGGTGAAACGGCCAACGTATCTTTTCCTCGGCGTCTTTGCCTTCAGCTACGCCATATCCGTTATGGCGGTCCCGGTCATAGCCATATTCAAAGTCAGCAACGATATAGGTGCGGGTTCTGTCGTGATGGGCTGCACTGCCGCGCGCTGCAAATAGATTGGCTTCGCGTGACAGCTGTCGTTCAATTTCTGTTGGGTTGGTCATGAGTATATTTCTTTCATAAAAAAAGCCCGCCGAAAGGCAGGCCGTGGTTGTTGAGGCTTGTGATTAATTTTTACCGGTGACGCTCAGTTGCGGTCATCGTTTTAGCTCCGAACAGTGGAAGTCCCTCGGTTCGGAACCAGCTGCGTTCAACAGCCAGCTTTTCCTCTGCCATTTCTTTGCACCAGATGCGGCGCCCAGCATCCCACCGATAACCTCGAGCCTTGAGCTTATCCTTTGCAGAATATGGCGCGCGCAACGCTTCAACGAGCACGGTCGGCGTCTCGGCAGCTTGCAGCAGACGCTGCAGATGGCTCTGGACCGGACTGTCGCCTGGCCCCCGCTGACGCTGCTGCAGCAACCAGAACAATGACCAGACGTCTGCCTCAGCCCTATGGGCATTGGTAAACCAGCCATGCTGAGCCAGCAGATGTTGTTGCGAGCGTCCTTCGTAGCCAAGCTTCAACCAGTCGATCTCGCTGCAGGAACAAGCCCAGGCCTTGCCTTTCAGTTTTGGATAGCGCTGCTCGATCCAAGCCAAATCAAATTTTGCGTTCTGGGCGACCAGCAGATCCGCTCGATCGAGGAAGCCCAATGCTGCTGCATCATCAATCTGCTTGTGGGCCAAATGATGATTGGCAAGGCCGGTGATCAACGTGATCTCCGGTTCCAGTTCTATTCCGGGATCTTGCAGCCAACTTACCGGCCCCATGTGCCCGCTGACCTCTCCGTCATCATCCACCCACACCAGCATAATCGCGAGTTCGATCAGCTTGTCTTCATGAACGTTTAGTCCCGAAGTTTCAGTGTCTAAAATTGCAATGCATCTGCCATCGGGCGGCACGCCGTCTTCCGGCATATGAGAAAAGCGTTTCGGGACGGCGCGCAGCACGCGGTAGCCTTCTTCACGGTCAAGCCGTCTGGAAATTTCCTCCAGCTCTGATTGGTTTTGTAACATGTTCATTTTGGTTTCTCCTGTTGGGAAACCGGCGAGGCTTTGCCGAGCGCTACTGCTCTTTTTTCCTCTCACCTGCCGGCTTCACCGGCAAAGCACTTTCAATGTATTTTTTCTTCTACAACACAGATGTCCGCTGAAGCGTCAGCGGCCCCAAGAATTATTGTTACGGATAATTAGTTTACGTCTACGCTCCCACTGAGCTTCACTCTCGTCAGGTTTACGAAAGGACCAGTTTTTATACTGGCTGAGAAAATGTCCCGGCGTATCGCGCAAGGCCTGCGCTTCATACGGTATGAGATTAAATATCCGCCTGCATTCTTCGGCTCCGCTCTTAGGATCGCGCTTATCGGTTCTTGCCCGCAGATGCAGTTCATCGGCAATATAATCGGCCATTTGTTGTTTATTGGTAGCGCGCGCGGAGCGCCATGTAACAATTTCCGGCGGTATATCAGTATCAAACTTAAAGCGGTCTGGCCGCAGGTAAGATACTGCTATTAAGCGGTTGAACGTCGGATCATCTTTTTGTTGCTCGTAAAACGCCATAACCCAGTGATCCTCTGGTTTGGAAATTTCAACCTTGCCCTCCTTAACAATGATCCGATCTGAATGCATAGCGGCGCAAAACCATTTTCGTTGCTCCATTTGTATATGCTCGATTGCTTCGAGCCGCATTTGTGTTTCCGATAAAAGCAACGCCTCAGGAGTTTTTGAAAAAGCATTAAACAGTGCAGGATCATCGAGATAGCGATAGCCGCCGCGTGTTCCCCGCGAAGAGGCCAGAAGCAAGGTGTTTCGATCCATATTGTCTAATATTCGGCTGGCCCTTCCTGGCAATGGATCGTTCAATTGTTTGTTTCGTGCCGCCTCCCGCGCGATCTGATTGCGCATTCCTAAAGTCTCAATTTTGGAATCTGTGAACAACTCAGCTTGCTTGCGCCGCTTTTGTTTGGCTGCTCGCTCTTTATCCCGATAAATCCTGAGTTTTGGAACCAAATCGAGCCAAATTCGGTGTCGTTCTAGAATCCCGCGATGACGTTCCCTTTCAATCTTGTCGCAGTGTTTTTCACCGGAAGACTTTTGCTGGTCTTCGAGCTGCAGCCCAAGTTCAGCGGCCAAAAATACAGTGTTGGCAATTGCAGCAGGTTTGCCAAAAATTCGAACCGATGAAAGTTTCGCTGCGGCAAGACGAAGCGCATCAATCTGCGCTCGCCGCGCAGTTGATCTGATGGCGATCATGTTTTGAGTCTCTACGAACATCAGCCGCATACCTTCGTAATATTCAATCCGGCCAAGCCGCTTCTTAATCTGGTATCGCTTTGCCAACTTGCCCTTGATATCAGCTTTGACCTTTCCATTATCTGGCTTGAACCTGCTCCATATAATTGCCAAAAATTGTGTGGATATTGTAGGTTTTGGCAGCAGCTTGCCCGTGTCCGGCGATCGCTTGCGGCGGGCTCGTCTCGCTCCGATGGCTACAGCAAATTGCTTGGCAACGGATAGCTCCTCTTCAGCCATTTGACGTTGCCTGCTTGCTAGATAATTGTAATTTGCGCCCTTTTTGCCATCACGATAATCTTCCTGTCGATGAAGATTATCGGTTTGCATGTGAGAGGTGAGTTTTTTTGCTTCCTGGGAAAGGTCCCATCTTGCCGCCGAGTTTTCCTTTTTCGCATCGGTGGTTGGCTTGTCGAAGCGCGGCATTACGAACGGCCTGATTTTTAGGCTTGGACAAGGCGGAACATAGGGTGTGCCGAACTTGGCCTGCAGCTTGCCTAACGCTGCGTTCGAGTAAGCCTTTCCTGCTGCAATTTTTAAAGATTTCTGCTTTCCATTTTGCGGCACGGTTTCAAGAACAGCTGTGTTACCAACTTTAACATAGCGAAGTCCTACTCGCGCCAGCCTACTGTGGAGATCAGGCCAGTCTTTCGCATTTTGTATCCGGGGTGCTGCAAGAATGTGCGCAACTCTTGACATAGGCCATTCTTCACCGGCGAGGTCTTTTGGTCCCGCTTTGTTGTTATCAAAGATAATTTCATGCTGGCTCTGGATGCTATGAATGAGCTGATGGTCAACCTTCCCATCAGCATTTTTGATTATTGAACCGCGCGCGTCTGCAATTTTTATGTCTGAGAAGGTATGATAGACGCCGGTTTCGTCTGCCACATATCTCCTGTTCGGTTCGGGCCCGAGGCCCTCTTGATATTCACAAACAGCGATCGCGATTTGTGCGGCTTCTTTCCACCAGCCGTATCCAAAACTTACATTGCCGCCAGTTGCGGCATTGATAGAAACAGAGAGATGATGACCGTGGGAGTTTGGGGTATCACCGTGAAATGCGCCTACTGACGGACATTCTTCGATTCCCATTATACGGCAGATCGTTGCTCGCTGACGCCTCATTGATGCGCTATCAACGGCTTCGCCTTTGCGATGACTCCATGTCATGTGCCAAAGGCGGTCGAGACCTGCGCCAGCTGCATATACGGCCATATCTCTGACATGATCTTGGGCCTTATCTGAAGACAGATTGTCCGCGTATCGCTCTACTATACGATGCGATCCCCTACCTTCAGGGTCCATTATTGCATATTCACCAACTCGTTCTGCGGTCACAAAAGCATTATGGTGCTCGCCCGAGGCAGCGAGCCCGATTATGTATGAGGAGCAGCCTATCGCGATATCAAAGCTGCGCGCTTGTTTTGCCGCTCCGCCTACAAGATCTTTTATTTGATCGCGATATTGCCAGATTTTGATGATCATGGCGTCGGCTTACGCCAGTCAGTGATCGCAGAAGAACGATTGTTGATCTCGCGGTCGGTCAGTAAATTGACGATCTCCCGAGAAATTTTGACCAGATCGTGATCTATCTCCATTCGCTCGCTGTTTCTCTCAATCATTGTGGCGATTGCATCGCTCGCTTGCTGGATCAGACGGGACATCTCAGGGGTTTGGATTGGCCTACCATCGGATTGCTTCGGGATAGCTTTACGCAACGAAGTAAGGGCCCGGATAACGTCGCAAATTGTGAATAGATCATTCTGAACGAGATTTACTGTAACCAACAACCTCGACGTTATGTCGTATACGGGATCTCGGAAGCCGTTTGACAATAAGATGCGCTCGCGGCAATATTCAGAGGTTGAGGCACCCTGCGCTGACTTTTTAACGAACTCGACCTCTTCTTTGCTTCCAAAATGGACAACGATACGGGGCCGCGAAGTGCGAAGGTCTTTCCGCTTCGGCTTGGAACCGCCTGACATCAGATTTCTCCTCCGCTAAAATCTAGTAACGAACTGAAAACCTGCATGCCGTCACGAAGCGTAGCGACACGATGGCAATAAAATGTGGGAATCCCACATTCATCCTGCTTAAGTTTAGGCCCCTTTTGGACATGGTTTCTCATGGTAAAGGGACCTGTAGTTCGCGCATCGCTTTAATCAGATAAGCCCGCTCTGTCGGGCCTCGGTTTAAAACCTCATCTACGGCCGCTTTGTCTGACGCAAGAGCACCAGCGTTCTCGAGGACTTGTTCTAGGCTCTCGTTAAACCGGATGCTTCCAAAGAATTTGTTTGCTTTGCCAGCACCATCCTTCTTGAAATAAAAGTCGAATTTGTCCGGCATTTTAGCGACTGACCCGTTGGTAGCATGCTCCACATATTCGATATGCGGTTGAACGGCAGAATCGCTGGGCGCATAATTCGCAGGTTGGTATGATGGTTCTTTAGACACCTTGTCCAAAGTTGCTGCCCCGCGATCCTGAGTTGCGGTCGGCGTTGGAACGTCTTCAAAACGCTTGACCTCTTCCCCCTCGGTCAAATTGTTTTTCATTTGATCATGGTCCTGATCGGGCAAGCTATTTTGACCCTTGGGGGGTGGAGCCTCATCAGTTATTGCCAAATTCTCTGGAGCTTTGCCGAGATCCGAACGTTGGTTGTGCATATCGGAAAATTCCGACTTTAGTGAGCTTCCTTCATCCAGGACTGCTCTGCTCGCTTCAGGATCTTGCGATGCATCATTCAGTTTACTGGGAGAATATTTGCCGCTGATCAATTCTTCCCGGTTCCGGCAAAGCCAATTGATCCAGTTTTCAAGTTCAGCAGGTTCATCGCTGGGCAAGCGGCCGAAAACTTTCATGACGGACTTTGCCATGTTTTTTCCGTAGGCCGTTCTTCCGGACCGGAGTGTCCTGCGTAGTTCGTTGAGAA
Source organism: uncultured Parasphingopyxis sp. (assembly GCA_905479515.1). Next base: position 4,361 of record CAJQMX010000272.1, on the reverse strand, counting down.
TGTAGGCATTGGCTTCCGGTGGCAAATTTGGAAAACCTGGTTCAGGGTCAGAACCAATTTGAGAGAATTTACCCGTCGGATATTGGCGCTGCAGCTTTTTAATACGGCGACGTTCTTTTGCAGCTTTTGATAGGGGTTTCCTCTTAGTAGCGGGCGGTGAGACTTGGCCTTTGGCGTTCTCATCCGGATAGTTTTTGTCCATAATATACCTCGATTACATAGTTATCTAAAGGTTATAGGACGTGGTAAAAAAACACCCAAAGGTTCTGGTGAATAATTTTTTCGGATAATTTTGCTTGGCTAGTCGCAAGATAGATTCCGCACCGTGGACAAAGGACTATGTTTCGCAATTTATGGTCGATATTTATTGGAAGCGGGTGGCCTCCTGGGGGATCAGTAGTGCGATAGGATGGCTACTTCGCGCCCTCGTTTAGGTCATTCACATGTAGCTCCGGCGGGGCCGAAAGCGGTCACGGGAATATTTGCAAATACTGGAATTCGTTGACAGAACTCGCGATGCGCCAGATCCTTTCTGCCATCTTTAAATTCTCGGTGCCAGCGTCTCAATGATTTTGCATTCCCCTACTGTTCCATGCTGACAAGCACCAATCAAGCGATCCAGCTCAGAACGTAGCGTGGTCAGGTCGTCAATTTTCTGATCAATCTCGGCAAGGTGCCTGCTCGCAATATCATCAACTGCTTCACAGGATTGATCTTGATTGTCCGATAATTCCAGCAATTCGCGCAGTGCCTTCAGGGTAAAGCCGAGATTTCGGGCACGGCGGATGAACGGAAGCCTGGCGAGATGGTCGCTTCCGTAATCCCGGTAGTTTGAAGTCGTTCGTGCTGGGGGCGGTAACAGGCCGAATTTCTCATAGTTGCGGACGGTTTCAACTTTTGTCTTTGTCGCCTTTGCCAGTGCTCCAATTTTCATCGTTTGATCCTATAGTTACTACAGGGTGCATAAGTGTCGGCGAATCAAATTTTGTCTATGAAAAATCAGGCCTGATAATTGCTGCGCCGATGCCTGTGGAACCGGGGGTCCGCTGGGGAAGTGAAACTTCGCAGAGTGCACCAATGATTTCGCAATTCTCCGCTCGCCCACCGGAACAAGATATCGCAAACGCCAAGAGCGAATGCCGCAATCCTTCAAGCTGGCTTATCTTCATATCAATTCGTTCAAGATGCGATTTTGCGATGGTCGATGCCAGAGTGCAATCCTGTTCTGGACTATCTGATAGACTTAGAAGCGACCTAATTTCAGCAAGGGAAAAGCCGAAGCTGCGGCTATGCCTTATAAAAGATAGTCTTTTTACGTCGCATTCAGCATAGGTGCGTCGCCCTGAATCTGTCCGCACAGGTGGGGGCAATATCCCGATATCTTCGTAATACCGAATGGTATTCACTTTGGTGCCTGTGCGATTTCCAAGTTCGCCAATCATCATCTTTGCCAAAATAACCTCCTAATGACTTGCATTTGCAAAAACTGCTTGCTTCTACAGTCACTAGAGGTTGTAGAGCAACCCTATGAGTAAGAATGATGAAGATGGCTGCGCCTGCGCTGGTGATGCCGTAAGGGCTCAGGATGATCCAGCATACCGGCGTGCTTTGTGGATTGTTGTGATCCTCAACATCGGGTTTGGGCTATGCGAGATTATTGGCGGATTTGTTGCTGATAGTCAGGCACTCAAGGCAGACGCGCTCGATTTTCTGGGTGATGGCTCAATCACGCTGATCGGGCTTTTCGCACTTGGGTGGACAGCGCTTGCGCGTTCGCGTGTGGCGCTCGTCCAAGGCATTTTTCTCGGACTGCTAGGTATAGGCGTGATCGGGTTTGCCATCTGGCGGGCTATGAGTCCGGGAATGCCAGAAGCCGGTATTATGGGGGTAATTGGTTTTGTCGCGCTCGGGATAAATATAGCGTCGGCTTACGTTCTGTCACAGTTTCGTGATGGTGATGCAAATGTTCAAGCCATATGGCTGTTCAGCCGCAATGACGCGATCGCAAACGTCGCTGTAATAGGTGCTGCCGGTCTCGTGGCGTGGACCGGAAAAGCCTGGCCCGATATCGCCGTGGCTGCCGTTATTGCGATGCTTTTCATTCACTCAGCATACCAAATCATACAAAACGCGGTTGCCGAAATGCAGCTTCAAAATGCCTGAGAGAATTGCGAACCTAATGCGTCATTTTGCTAGAATATCATTCATTCTGATATCGCTCTTGATGCTGGCCGCCATTTCTATTCCGGCTTATGCGCAGGTAAAAATTGCCGAGGTTGAAACGCTGTGGCGATTGCTGGATTATATTGCGGTCGATTATCCCGGCGCAGTAGATAAAGGCAAGGTGACAAACGACGCTGAATATTCCGAAATGGAGGAGTTTTCGGGAGCTGTCGTCGACGGTTTGGCAAAGCTGCCACCAAAGCCGGGTCGAGCCGACCTGGTTGCAAAAGGTGACGAGCTTAATGCGGCCATTGATAATAAAACGTCTCCGGATAAAGTCGCGCGGCAGGCACGCCTGCTGGCAACGGAGTTGCTACGCAGTTATCCTGTTCCACTTGCACCCAAAATTGCACCAAACATACAAAATGGCAAACGGCTATATGCTCAAAATTGTGCCAGTTGCCACGGCATGTCTGGTAACGGCCAAGGGCCGAATGCAGAGCAGCTCGACCCCGCTCCTATTGCTTTTACCGATGGCGCTCGAGCAAGAGAACGCAGCCTGTTCGCACTTTATCAGGTTATAGGTCAGGGGCTTGACGGGACAGCAATGCAGAGTTTTGCCGATTTGCCTGCTCAGGATCTTTGGGACATGGCCGCCTATGTGGGCGGCTTTGCATTTGCTGAGGCATCCAAGGGAGAAGAGCTTTGGGAAAATGACGCGTCTATTCGCGCTCTGTTTCCTGATCTCGCAGCTCTGGCAAGCATGACTCCTGCCAATCTTGGAAAGCAGATTGGACCAGAAAAAGCAGATGCGGTGATGGCATTCCTGCGGAACCACCCGGATGCCATTGGGGCTACCTCAAGCGGTTCTCTGGCACTATCGCGGACCAAACTAAAAGAAAGTTTTGCTGCTTATCAAGCAGGCAGAAAAGACGAGGCAGAAACTCTAGCATTATCTGCGTATCTTGACGGCTTTGAACCTCTGGAACCTGCGCTGGCCTCTCGCGATCCCTCTTTGCTAAAAGCCATTGAACGCTCGATGGCCCGTGTCCGCGCTGCTATCGGTGACGATCTTCCTGTAGCAGAGGTGGAGAGCCGGATCGACGCGCTTGATCGGCTTTTTTCGGAAGCAGAGTCCGCGTTGGACGCCGATCAAGCCAGCCAGGCATCGGCTTTCGTAGGAGCCTTCACGATATTGCTGCGCGAAGGGCTGGAGGCATTACTGATCGTGGTTGCCATGATTGCGTTTCTGCGCAAAGCCGAACGTCCCGAAGTCATGTTGTATGTGCATGGGGGCTGGATAACGGCGCTTCTCGCAGGCGGCATCACATGGTTCGCTGCCACCTATCTCATAGGTATCAGCGGCGCTAGCCGTGAACTGACCGAAGGCTTTGGTTCGCTATTTGCAGCGGTAATCCTGCTTTTTGTGGGCTTGTGGATGCACGGCAAGTCCCGCGCCGATGAGTGGCAACGCTATATCCGCGAAACAATGAGCAAAGTATTGTCGCGGGGATCTGCATGGTTTCTCTTTGGGCTAGCATTCATTGTCGTTTACCGTGAGGTCTTTGAGACAATACTGTTTTTTGCGGCGCTCTGGACTGCGGACAATGGTATGATCATTCTGGTTGGCTCTGGAGCCGCGATCTTTTTGCTTATGGCCATTGCCTGGGCAATGCTAAGCTACAGCCGGAAATTGCCGATAGGTAAGTTTTTCGCTTACAGCTCAGCATTGATGGTCGTGCTGACAGTGGTTCTCACCGGAAAAGGAATTGCTGCGTTACAGGAAGCCGGTTTCATAAGCGTGACTCCGCTTCCTGATTTTCTGCAGATTTCGATGTTGGGAATTTTCCCTGCGGTTCAGTCTATTTTGGCCCAGATTGTGGCAATGGGAGTCATCGCTATCGGCTATTGGTATAATGCTAGGAAGACTTAATTCTTCGTGATTTTTACTAATTCTTAAACCGATCAAAGACCACAAAATTTGATGATATTACATATCTAACTGCATGAAATATTGGAAATGTTGTTCAAAAGCACTTGATGAACTAACGAGATAATGTATTGGGCGGAACCATGAATGAACGCAGCGGCATAAATGAAAAAACGTCAGGGCTCTTTCGCCTGATGGCGGTTTTGCTCGTTCTGATTATGTCGAGCATGACGGTAGCCGAAGCAGCTGAATGCGCCAGCGAACCACA
>CAJQMX010000271.1 GCA_905479515.1 uncultured Parasphingopyxis sp. | reverse complement strand
AGAACACCCAGTTCATGCTGGCGGATATGGCAACCGATCTCGAGGCATCGCGGGCGCTACTCTATCTCGCTGCTGCGAAAGTGACCGAAGGCGCGCCGGACAAAACCAAATTCGCCGCGATGGCCAAGCGGCTTGCGACCGATAATGGCAGCAAAATCGCCAATGACGCGCTGCAACTGTTCGGTGGCTATGGCTATCTGCAGGACTATCCAATCGAACGCTTCTGGCGCGATCTGCGCGTGCATTCGATTTTGGAAGGTACGAACCAGATCATGCGGATGATCGTCGCTCGCGATATGCTGCGGCAGTAGGCCGCAAAAAGACCGATGGCCCTGAGCCTGTCGAAGGGCTGTACTTACTTGAAGAGAAGGGCAGGGCTTCGACAAGCTCAGCCCAAACGGATTGGAAACCAATGACCTACGAAACCATTCTCGTCGAACAGCGCGGCGCCGTCACGCTGATCACGCTCAACCGGCCCAAGGCGCTGAACGCGCTGAACAACCAGGTGCTCGAAGAAGCGATTGTCGCTTTTGCCGCATTCGATGCCGATGATAGCCAGCGCTGCGCTGTCCTCACCGGCAGCGAAAAGGCGTTCGCGGCGGGCGCCGATATCAAGGAAATGTCCGATCAGAGCTTTGCCAGCATGTATGGCAACAATCATTTCGGCGGCTGGGAGCGGGTGACGCAGACCCGCAAGCCGTGGATCGCAGCGGTGTCCGGCTATGCGCTGGGCGGCGGCTGTGAAGTTGCGATGATGGCGGATTTTATCATTGCGGCTGACAGCGCGAAATTCGGCCAACCCGAGATCAAGCTTGGCGTCACGCCAGGCATGGGCGGATCGCAGCGCATGGCGCGAGCAATCGGTAAAGCGAAGACAATGGAAATGTGCCTGACCGGGCGAATGATGGACGCCGAAGAAGCCGAAGGGTTGGGGCTGGTCGCCAAGGTCGTTCCGGCGGATGATCTGGTTGAGGAAGCAGTCAAAACTGCAAGCGCTATTGCTGGCATGGGGCCGCTTGCCGCGTTGGCGGTCAAGGAAATGGTCAACGCTGCATTTGAGACGACACTCGCGCAGGGCATTCAGTTTGAGCGCCGCCTGTTTCACGGCCTTTTCGGTTCCGAGGATCAGAAAGAAGGCATGGTCGCATTTGTCGAGAAGCGCGAAGCGAACTGGACGGGGCGTTAGCCGCCTACCGTTAACATCACACCGTTAGTCCTGAGCTTGTCGAAGGGCGTCCGTCGGCGGAGAGTCGCCCTTCGACAAGCTCAGGACTAGCGGGTATTACGAACGACTGAGTTTCAGAGGACACGCACATGACAACGATCGCATTCATAGGTTTGGGCAATATGGGCGGCGGGATGGCCGCGAACCTTGCCAAAGCTGGCCATGACGTCGCCGCTTTCGACATTTCGGAAGACGCGCTTGAAGCGGCCAAGGCCAATGGCTGCCGTATTGCGGAATCCGGTGCGGAGGCTGTGAAGGGTGCCGAAGCCGTGGTGACCATGCTGCCAGCGGGTAAGCATGTCCGTGCGGTCTATGTTGATGATGTGTTCGATAATGCAGAACCCGGCACCCTGCTGCTGGATTGCTCAACCATCGATGTCGTCACGGCGCGAGAAGTTGCGGAAGAGGCGGCGGCCAAGGGCATGCTGATGGTTGATGCGCCAGTATCCGGCGGTATTGCGGCGGCAGCCGGTGGTACGCTGACCTTCATGGTCGGCGGTACGGAACGGGCCTTTGAGCGCGCCAAGCCGATCCTTGAAGAGATGGGGCAGGCGGTGATTCACGCAGGCGATGCCGGGGCAGGGCAAGCGGCCAAGATCTGCAACAATATGCTGCTCGGCGCGACGATGATCGCGACATGCGAAACCTTCAATCTCGCGCAAAGCCTGGGCCTCGACCCGCAGACATTTTTCGATATTTCCAGCAAGGCCTCGGGCCAGAGCTGGTCGATGACAAGCTATTGCCCGGTTCCCGGCGTCGGGCCCGAAACGCCTGCCGATCATGATTATGAAGGCGGCTTTGCTGCACCGCTGATGCTCAAGGATCTGAAGCTGGCCATGGAAGCGGCCGACGAAGCCGGGATGCGCACACCAATGGGCGCCAAGGCGCGTTCGCTCTACCAGCAATATGTGAAGGATGGCGGCGAGAAGAAGGATTTCTCCGGCATCATCAAATATCTGGAAGCCCATTCCGACTAGAGCCCGGTTCCGTCACGGAGCATTGCTACAGCACGCTCAGCCTGAGTGCGAGGGGGATATGGTAAGTGTGAAGCGCCACGAAGCCCCTCAGAGCCGATAAGGAATTACCTCGCGCCGGTCGATTTCAGTCAGCAGTGTGTGCCCGGCGGGCGGGAAGGCGCGCTGGTCGCAATGGCGTCGCGGGCATAACCGGCAGGATGTGCCGATGGGTGTCGCTGCCGCTGGGTTCTCGAGATCGAGCGCATCGGCATAGACGAAATCGGCCGCCTGCTCGGCCTCGCAGCCCAGCGCAACGGCGAAGCGGCGGCTTGGCCGCTGGAAGCTGCCAGAGGGTTTCACCAGCCCCATTGCCATGGTGACATAGCGGATACCGTCCGGCGTTTCGGCCAGCTGGACATGGATCTTGTCGGGCGAGGCGGCCGCTTCATGTGCGATCCATAGGGGGCAGGCGCCGCCGAAGCGCGCAAACTGCATCTTGGTGGCAGAATGGCGCTTCGTGATGTTGCCCGCCATGTCGATGCGGAAGAAGAACATCGGTACGCCGCGCATGCCGGGTCGCTGGAGCGTCGAAAGCCGGTGGCAGGCTTGTTCAAAACTCACGCCGAATCGGTTTGATAACCGGTCGACATCATGGCGCAGCGCGCGCGCCGCATCGCGGAACCGCGCATAGGGCATCACAATCGCACCCGCTGCATAATTGCCAAGGCCCACGGTCAGCAATTTCTCGCTCGCTTCGGACTGGAGGTTGGCGCCGCGCGCGATGGCCGTGATCGGCTCGATCAGTTCGATCAATGCCAATTGGTGTGCAAGCTGAAAGGTGCGGCTGGGGCGCGGCAGAATGGCGCTGATCGATACGCAGCTATTGGCCCGGTCATATTCGCGCAGGGCCACGGCGGCGACATCGTCCGACACGAAGCGCACCGAAAGGCCGTGCTTCGCGACAAAGCGTTCGATCAGCGCCTCTTCGGTCACGCGGCCATCCTGGCTGCAGTCTTCTGCGATGCGTTCGGCGGCAATATCGACGGTATCGACATAATTGCCGACCGCGTGGAACCAGTCCCGCGTTTCCTCCCAGGGGAATTGGCGGCCGTCGCCCGGACTGTCACCATCGGCGCTGTCAATCACATCGCCGAGTGCATGCCGGCGTTCTTCCGCCAGCCGATAGGCGCTGTGCAGCGCAACCATGCGGTCAGCAAGCTCCGGATATTGCTCGACAAAGCGGGACAATGCGGGTGCGGGCAGGGGCGTCTCGCTGAACAGCGGATCGGAAATGGCTTCGCGGATCGCGGCAAGGCGACGCTCATATTCGTCACGCGGTGGTTCGTTCCATTCCGAAGGGAAGTGGCGTTCCAGCGCCTGCGCAACGGACGCTGTAATCGGCCGGGCATCATTCTCGATCTGCGAAAGATAGCTGACGGAAATGCCGAGCGTCTCGGCAAAACCCGCCTGGTCCAGCTCCCGCCGCTGACGGATGGCGCGCAGCCGCGAACCCGCATATAGTCGTGCTTTCATCCCGCGCCCTTCGCTATTTTGCAAAATAGATTTCGCAATTTTACAAAATCACATTTGCATTATGCGGGTCAAGCCCGAAGAGAGGCAGGGAGTCTCGCCGAAAAGGAACAGGAATGTCGAATATCGAAGCACTCGACCTGCTGGAACGCAAACGTGAACAGGCCCGTATGGGCGGCGGCCAGAAGCGGATCGACGGCCAGCATGCCAAGGGGAAGCTGACCGCGCGCGAACGGCTGGAGGTGCTGTTCGACGAGGATTCGTTCGAGGAACTCGACATGTTCGTCGAGCATAATTGCGTCGATTTCGACATGCATGAACAGGTTGTACCGGGCGATGGCGTGGTCACCGGATCAGGCACGATCAACGGCCGCCTCGTCTATGCCTATAGCCAGGATTTCACGGTGTTTGGCGGTTCGCTGTCGGAGCGCCATGCCGAGAAAATCTGCAAGGTGATGGATAGCGCGATGAAGGTTGGCGCGCCGGTTGTCGGGCTGAACGACAGCGGCGGCGCGCGTATTCAAGAAGGTGTGGCCAGCCTTGGCGGCTATGCCGAGGTGTTCCAGCGCAACGTGCTGGCGTCAGGCGTGGTTCCCCAGCTTAGCCTCATTATGGGCCCTTGCGCTGGCGGTGCGGTCTATTCGCCGGCCATGACCGACTTCATCTTCATGGTGAAGGATTCGAGCTATATGTTCGTCACCGGACCGGACGTGGTGAAGACGGTGACCAACGAAGTGGTGACACAGGAGGAGCTGGGCGGCGCGGTAACGCACACCACCAAGTCCGGCGTTGCCGATGTGGCATTTGAAAACGATCTTGAAGCGCTGATGGCGGCGCGCGATTTCATCGATTATCTGCCGGCGTCAAACCGCGAGGAAGCGCCCGAGCGGCCCACGGCAGACGAGTGGGATCGCATGGAACCCAGCCTCGACACGCTGATCCCGGCCTCGTCGAACCAGCCCTATGATATGCATGAGCTGATCCGAAAGACGGTGGACGAGGGCGATTTCTTTGAGGTCCAGCCCGCCCATGCCGGCAACATCATCATCGGCTTTGGCCGGATCGAAGGTCGCACGGTCGGCGTTGTCGCCAATCAGCCCACGGTGCTCGCCGGTTGTCTTGATATCAATTCGTCGAAGAAAGGCGCGCGGTTCGTGCGCTTCTGCGATGCCTTCGATATTCCGATCATCACCTTTGTCGACGTGCCGGGCTTCCTCCCGGGTGTCGGGCAGGAGCATTCGGGGATCATCAAGCATGGCGCAAAACTGCTCTTTGCGTACGCCGAAGCAACGGTGCCGAAGATTACAGTGATCACGCGCAAAGCCTATGGCGGCGCCTATGACGTGATGGCCTCCAAGCATTTGCGCGGCGATTTGAACTATGCCTGGCCTACTGCCGAGATTGCGGTGATGGGCGCGAAAGGCGCGGTCGAGATCATCTTCCGCAAGGATGCCGGCGACCCCGACAAGATCGCGGCCAAGACGAAGGAATATGAAGACCGTTTTGCGAACCCGTTCGTCGCGGCAAGCAAGGGCTTTATCGACGAGGTCATCATGCCGCATTCGACGCGGAAACGGATCGCGCTGGGGCTACGCAAGCTCCGTAACAAGCAGCTCGAAAATCCGTGGAAGAAACATGACAATATTCCGCTTTAATCCCGTCCTTCGTCTCCCTGAACGTGTTTCAGGGGCCACCTCTCAATCTATGAGGTCAGTGCGGGAGGATGAGTGGATGCTGAAACGAGTTCAGCATGACGCACAATTGGAAGCAACATCATGAAACTAGGCCCCCTCAACCATGTCGGCGTTGCGACGCCTTCCATCCCGGACAGCATCGCCTTTTGGCGTGACTGCATGGGTGCGACGAAAATCCATGAGCCGTTTGATATGCCCGCACAGGGCGTGAAGGTCTGCTTCGTGGATACGCCCAATACGCAGATTGAACTGATCGAGCCGCTCGGCGATGACTCGCCGATCCATGGGTTCCTCAAGACCAATCCGCTCGGTGGGCAGCATCATATGTGTTTTGAGGTGCCCGATATTCACGCGGCCAAGGCCGAGTTTGAGGCGCAGGGCAAGCGCGTGCTCGGCGAACCACGCATCGGTGCGCACGGCACGCTGATTTTCTTCGTCCACCCCAAGGATATGGGCGGCATCCTCACCGAAATTATGGAGACGCCGAAAGAGACGCATTAGCGATCCCAATATGCGATCCGGCAGCCGGTTTTCCGCTTTGCCCCTTGTGCAAGCCTTCGGGTTTCGACAAGGTTGACGTTAACGGAAACCGGATCATCAGGAGAAGATTATGACAGATTATGAAACCATCAAACTGGATGTTGCCGACACTGTCGCGACGCTTACCCTTAACCGCCCCGAGCGGCTGAACGCTGCGCCGCCGCAAATGGCAGACGAGATTGTCGCCGCGCTGGATGAGGCGCTGGCACAGGGCGCGCGCGCCGTAGTGATGACGGGCGAGGGCCGGGCCTTTTGCTCGGGCGCAGACCTTGCGGGCGGGCGCGATCGCACATCGGGCGTGGGTGGCGGCGATGGTGCCAAGGCATCGCTCGATGGACATTATAATCCGATGATGAAGGCGCTGGCCGCCTTACCTGTGCCGCTGGTGACTGCCGTGCGCGGCCCGGCGGCGGGTATCGGCTGCTCGATGGCACTTGCTGGTGACTTTGTTGTTGCAAGTGAGACCGCCTATTTCCTGCAGGCATTCGTCAATATCGGGCTTGTGCCTGATGGCGGCGCTAGTTGGACTCTGCCACGCCTGATCGGCAAAGCGCGCGCGTTTGAGATGATGATGCTCGGTGAGAAAATCCCGGCTGCCAAGGCTGCCGATTGGGGCATGGTCTACAAAGTTGTCGATGATGCGGCGCTGATGGACGAAGCGATGGCGCTGGCTAAGCGGCTCGCCACCGGGCCGACACTGGCGCTCGGTATTATGCGGCGCACGGCTGCGGAAAACCTCGATCGCAGCTATAGCGATGCCCTTGATGCCGAAGCCAATGCCCAGCGCGAAGCGGGCAACAGCCAGGATGCCGTGATCGGTGCCGTCGCCTTCCTCAAAAAGGAGAAAGCCCAGTTCACGGGCCAATAACAGCATGACCGAAAAGCCCACAAAATCAGACTGGACCGAGCGCGCCGCCAAGGAAGTGAAAGGCCGCGATCTCACCTGGCACACGCCGGAGGGGATCGCCGTCCAGCCAGCCTATGATGCAACCGATGCGCTCGACCCCGGCCTGCCCGGGTTCGAGCCGTTCACGCGCGGCCCCTATGCGTCTATGTATACGGGCCGCCCCTGGACGATCCGGCAATATGCGGGCTTTTCGACGGCCGAGGAATCGAACGCCTTTTACCGCCGCAACTTAGCCGGGGGCCAGAAGGGGCTTTCGGTTGCCTTCGATCTCGCCACGCACCGGGGCTATGACAGCGATCACCCGCGCGTAGTCGGTGATGTTGGCAAGGCTGGCGTCGCGATTGACACGCTTGCGGATATGAAGATCCTGTTCGACCAGATTCCGCTCGACCAGATGTCGGTCTCGATGACGATGAACGGCGCGGTGCTGCCCGTGCTCGCTTTCTATATCGTTGCGGCAGAAGAGCAGGGTGTGTCTCAGGATCAGCTTCAGGGCACGATCCAGAACGATATCCTGAAAGAGTTCATGGTCCGCAACACGTACATCTATCCGCCCGAACCATCGATGCGGATCGTTGCCGACATCATCGCCTATACCGCCGAGCATATGCCGCGCTTCAACTCGATCTCGATCAGTGGCTATCATATGCACGAAGCGGGCGCGACGGCGGTGCAGGAGATGGCTTATACGCTGGCCGACGGCATGGAATATGTCCGCGCGGCGATGAGCCAAGGGTTGGCCGTGGACAGCTTTGCCCCCCGTCTCAGCTTCTTCTGGGGCATCGGCATGAACTTCTTCATGGAGATCGCCAAGATGCGCGCGGCGCGCAAATTGTGGCATCAGATCATGACCGATTTTGGGGCTGAAAATCCCAAGTCGAAAATGTTGCGCACGCACTGTCAGACGAGCGGTGTCAGCCTTACCGAGCAAGATCCGTATAACAATGTCGTGCGCACGACGATTGAGGCGATGGCCGCGACATTGGGCGGCACACAGAGTCTCCATACCAATGCGTTCGACGAAGCCGTGGCGCTCCCAACCGATCGCTCAGCTCGCATTGCGCGCAACACCCAGCTGATCTTGCAGGAAGAAAGCGGTATCACCCATGTCGCCGATCCGCTGGGCGGTTCCTATTATGTCGAACAGCTGACCCAGCAACTGGCCGACAAGGCCTGGGCACTGATCGAGGAAGTCGAGGCTGCTGGCGGGATGACCAAGGCCGTTGCGGCGGGCCTGCCCAAGAAGAATATCGAAGAGTCGGCAGCGGCCAAAGCGGCGGCGGTTGATCGGGGCGAGCAGGTGATCGTCGGCGTGAACAAATACCGGCTTGCCGAAGAAGACGAGATGGACATTCTCGATATCGACAATGCCCGGGTGCGCCGCGACCAGATTGCCCGGCTCGAACAGACACGCAGCGAACGCGACAGCGATGCGGCGGAAGCAGCGCTGGCTGCGATCCGCGAAGGCGCGAAGGCCGATGGCAATCTCCTCGCGCTGTGTGTCGAAGCCGCTCGCGCGCGCTGTACGCTTGGTGAGATGTCGGCAGCGATGGAAGATGTATTCGGGCGGTACGATACCGTGCCGACGCCGGTCAGCGGAATCTATGGCGGCGCCTATGATGGTGACCCGCGCTGGATTCAGGCGGGCGAGGGTGTCGAGGCCGTGGAGCGGCGACTGGGTCGCAAGCCCCGGATGATGGTCGCGAAAATGGGTCAGGACGGCCATGATCGCGGCGCCAATCTGGTTTCCAGTGCCTTTGCCGATCTGGGATTTGAGATTGTCAGTGGGCCGCTGTTCCAGACACCGGGTGAAGCGGCCGAATGGGCGGTGGAAAAAGATGTCGATGTGGTCGGCGCTTCCAGTCTCGCGGCAGGGCACAAGACACTGATCCCCGAGCTGATCCAGAAACTCGGCGATGCCGGGCGCTCGGACATTCAGGTGATTGCAGGCGGCGTGATCCCGGCACAGGATTATGATTTCCTGCGCGAAGCGGGCGTGAAAGCGATTTTCGGGCCGGGCACCAATCTGGTCGAGGCGGCAGGCGAAGTGCTCAAGCTTCTCGGTCATAATCTGCCACCGATTGATGAGGCTGCCGAATGAGATTCAAACAATCCGCTCACCCTGAGCTTGTCGAAGGGTTGTCCTTCACTTTGACGCTGAGAAAAAGAAGGGGAGGGCTTCGACAAGCTCAGCCCAAACGGAATTATTAGATGACTGAAATTCGTACCGACTGGACCCGCGACGAGATCGCGACCCTGTTCGACCTGCCGTTTCACGAACTGATGTGGCAGGCGCAGACCGTCCATCGCGAATATCACGCGGCGGGCGAGGTGCAGCTGTGTACATTGTTGTCGATCAAGACTGGCGGCTGCCCAGAGGATTGCGGCTATTGTTCGCAATCCGTCCATGCTGATAGCGGTGTGGAGGCGACGAAGCTGATGGATGTGCGCCAGGTTCTGCAATCGGCGGCGCAGGCTAAGGATGCGGGCTCGCAGCGTTTCTGTATGGGCGCGGCATGGCGCAACCCGAAAGACCGGGACATGCCCGCAATTGTCGAGATCGTGAAGGGCGTGCGCCAGATGGGGCTCGAAACCTGCATGACGCTCGGTATGCTGACGCCCGGGCAGGCCGATATGCTCAACGAAGCGGGCCTCGATTACTACAACCATAATATCGATACCTCGCCCGAACGCTATGAAGAGGTCATCACGACACGGACCTTCGCAGAACGGATCGAAACGCTCGACAATGTCCGCAATGCCGGGATCAATGTCTGCTCGGGCGGGATTGTCGGCATGGGCGAAACGCGCGAGGACCGGGTTGGCTTTATCCACGCGCTGGCGACCTTGGAGCGCCATCCGGAAAGCGTGCCGGTCAATGCGCTGGTGCCTGTAAAGGGTACGGTGCTGGGCGATATCCTGCATGACGTGCCCGATGCGAAAATCGACGATCTTGAATTTGTCCGCACAGTTGCGGTTGCACGGATCACCATGCCGCGTTCGATGGTGCGACTGTCCGCAGGCCGCGAGAGCATGAGCGAGGCAGTGCAGGCGCTATGCTTTATGGCCGGCGCGAACAGCATCTTCACCGGCGACAAATTGCTGACGACAGGCAATCGCGGCGACGATGCTGATGCTGCGCTTTTCGCGAAGCTGGGGCTTGTTCCACTTGAGGGCGAAGAGCCGATGCGCGCTGAAATGGAAGCGGCAGAATAACGGATGTTGGGGACGATCCTATTTGCAGCGATGCAGTTTGCACCGAATGCGGAGAACTGCGCGGATTGGGGCAATCTGCCGCAGCAGCCGATGAACATGTGCGCGGCCTGGGATTTTGAGCAGGCGGATGTGGAACTGAATGCCCTTTGGGGTCAGGTGCTCGAGTATTCTCGCGAGTATCTCTCTTATGCAGGGGAAGGTGACGACCGGCCCGATGGCGCCGAGCGACTTCGCATCGCCCAACGCGCATGGATTACGCTGCGCGACGAGCATTGCGCGGTCTGGAGTTATCATATGCGGGGCGGCAGTGCCGAACCGATGCTTTACAA
>CAJQMX010000270.1 GCA_905479515.1 uncultured Parasphingopyxis sp. | reverse complement strand
AATTCCAGATCATAAAGGCGGCCAGCGGCGTAGAACATCGCCTGCACCATATTCTCTAGCTGGAGATAGGGTTTGATCTCGGCTTCATCGACATTGTAGCGCGCCAGACGGACCTTTTCCGCATAGTAGCGATAGTCCCAGGGCGCGATTGTGATACCGGCCCCTTCCGCATCGGCGATCGCCTGCATATCGGCGACTTCCTCATGAACGCGCGCGACCGCAGCAGGCCAGACGCGCATCATCAGGTCTGTCGCATTTTCAGGTGTTCCCGCCATCGTGTCAGCCATCCGCCAATGGGCATGGGTCTCAAAACCGAGCAACGTTGCGCGTTCGGCCCGCAGGGCGAGGATTTGGGCAATGATATCATTCGTATCATTGGCATCACCATTGTCACCGCGATTGACATAGGCCGTCCAGACCTGCTCGCGCAGATCGCGGCGCGTTGAGTTCTGGAGGAAGGGCTGCATGACCGAGCGCGTATTGACGAGCGCCCAGCCCTCTTCGCCGCGTTCTTCTGCGGCAGAGCGGATTGAACTCACAAAACTGGGGGGCAGGCCGGCAAGATCATCTTCGCTATCGAGAAGAATATAGGTTTCTTCGTCAGCCAGAACCTTGTTGCTGAATTCACTGTAGAGCCCGGCCAGTTCCGTCGTGATACCGGCAAGCCGTTCGCGGTCTGCGCCTTCCAGCAAGGCGCCTTGTCGCATCAGCTGCTCGTAATCGCGTTCGACTAGCCTCAGCTGTTCAGGCGTCAAATCAGCATTTTCGCGGCCTTCATATACCGCTGCATAGCGCGCGATCAGCTCAGGCTGCAGATACAGCTCCTGATAGAAGGATGCGAGACGTGGTGACCATTCACCCTGCACCGCCCGATACTCGTCATTGCTCACATTGCTGACCGCAACACCAAACATCGATTGCACATTGCTCATCCGGTCACCGATCAGTTCCATCGCCTGATTGGTGTTCTCGAAAGTCGGCGCTTCTGGATTGTCGATAATCGCCTGCACTTCGGCGCGCATTTCCGCCATCGCGACTTCAAATGCACCGGCGAAATGCTCAGGCCTCATCTCATCCCAGGGCGGAACGCCCTCAAACGGCCCAGACCAGTCCGCCAGCAGCGGGTTATCGGCAGCTGGGGCTTCAGCAGTTGCGGCGTGATTGTCGGCCATGGCGGGATCCTGTCCAAAAGGCGTGATTGCAGTCGTCAGGGCAAGGCCGCTGACTGCGAGAAAAAGGGTGTTGCGCATCGATGCTCTCCTAGGAACGCGAGGGGCATACCGGTTGGCGCGCCTCGGCATTATGATTGGCTTATCTCTATGTTAATTTGGCGTGTTTCGCAAAATTTTCAACTGGAAGACGTCCATTACAGCGCGGCGCGGGGAAGATTGGCGGTGAACGCGGTATATTTATTCCCAACCGCATCTTAACCAAGCATCAAAGTCTTCATGCCTAGAAGACGGCTGAACTATATCGAGCCGGGAACTATGGCAGCAAAAAATCAGCCGCAAGTACGAGGAACGCAAACGCCCATGCGACGCGAAAGCGACGCTCGCGGTCCCGCACACAGGATTGAAGAACGCCACGCGCCCGCGGGCGAAGTGCGAAACGCACAGCTCAACATCCTTTCCCGCTTCACGCTTTATTCCGGTGCTACGCAAACGATCTGCGCCATCGTGTTTGCCCTTCTCGAATACCGAAATCTGCCGCTTTTGGGATTGCTGGGATGGCTCGGCCTTATCATCACCGCCACCTATATCTCAGCCCGGTGGCTGAACCGAACGACCATTGTTCGCCGCAGTGACCAACAGCCAGTGCGGAAGATTCAGATTGCCGCGCTCGACGGCGCCATTCGGGCGGCTATCTGGATTTCAATGCCCGTTTATGCGGCATTATCGGGCGCACCGATCAACTATGCATTTACCGGCGGTCTTGTCGCGATGATGATGGTGAGCGGTATCTCGGTCGCCGTTATACCGGCCGCGATTACCCTTTGGATATCAATCCTTGGCGCAGGGCTTGCCTTTGCCGCTTACTATGGCGGCGGGACGATGGCGCTACCCGGCATTGCGATCCTGACTGCCTATGCCGGCGCTGCATTGGTCGGTTTTCTCCTGCTGGCTCGTTCCTGGCAGGGGCAAATTGATCGTGCTGGCGTGCTCGCAGCGAAACGCGCAGACATCAGATATTTGCTGCAAGAATATGAAGATCGCGGCGCAGGCTGGCTGTGGCAAGTCGATAGCCAGTTCTGCCTGACCTATGTGTCTCCCCGTATGGGTGAGCTGGTCGGTGCGGCCACCTATCAGTTGTTGGGAAAATCGCTGCCCGTTGCTCTCGGAAATCAGCCAGGCGTAATTGATATCCTGACAAAGAAAGAACGCTTCGACAAAATTGAGCTTGAATTTGGCACCGGAAACAGTGGCCGCTGGGTCACCCTGTCTGGCAGTCCCATAATAGACGATGACGGCAAGTTTCAGGGCTATCGCGGCGTTGGCCTCGACATAACCGAATCAAAAAGTTCGCATGCCAAACTCCAGCATCTTGCCAATCTTGATGTTTTGACCGGTTTACCGAACCGATCGCGCGTCAGAACCTTGCTCGATACCGCGCTGAGCGATGCCAAGGATAAAGACGTGCCTTGCGCCGTCATGTTTCTCGACCTGGATGGCTTCAAGCCCGTCAATGACACATTTGGGCATCCAAAGGGCGATGCCGTTCTGAAAACCGTTGCCCGGCGCCTGAGCGATGCGGTTGGCAATCGCGGGACGGTTGGGCGTATTGGTGGTGACGAATTTGCTGTTGTTGTTAACGACGCACAAAGCCGGGTCGGCACCGAGGCGCTCGCTGAAAAGCTGATCGCTGCCGTCTGCGACCCTTATATGATCGACAATGTACAGATCAGGATCGGTCTGAGTATCGGCTGTGCCTATGGCCCGATCGACGGAGACACGGTCGATGATCTGGTCCGCAAGGCTGATCTCGCACTCTATCATGCCAAATCTCTGGGACGTGCCACATTCTGCAACTTTGACCCGCAAATGCAGGTCGAGGCAGAGGAACGCGTGCGCCTTGAACATGATATGCGCCAGGCCATTGGCACCGAGCAGTTCCATCTTCTTTACCAACCGCTGGTTTCGGCCTCCTCGCAGCGGGTTACAGGTTTTGAAGCGCTGCTGCGGTGGAACCATCCAACACGGGGCACAATCTCTCCGGCCGTATTCATTCCGATTGCAGAAGAAAGCGGCCTCATCGAAGAATTGGGGGCCTGGGTTCTGCGCAACGCCTGCATGGATGCCGCAACCTGGCCTGACGACATTACTGTCGCCGTTAACGTATCGCCCGTTCAGCTTGTCGTGCCCGCGCTGCCGAATACGGTGTCGGATGCTCTCCGAAAGTCGCGCATGTCTGCCAACCGGCTCGAGCTCGAAGTGACGGAATCAGTCTTTATGAGCGGCGCCGGCAATGCTGTTGACGTGCTCAAGCGGCTACGAGGACTCGGCGTTGGCATC
The DNA here is from genome assembly GCA_905479515.1 of uncultured Parasphingopyxis sp. The sequence continues at coordinate 1,246 of CAJQMX010000270.1, read as the reverse complement.
GCACTCGATGATTTCGGAACCGGCTATTCGTCGCTCGGTTATCTGAACAAGGCCGTTTTTCACAAGCTGAAGATCGATGGCAGTTTCGTTCGCGATGCAGCGACGCAGGAAGAAACCGTTTCGATCATCAAAGCCATCGTGATGCTGGCAAACAGCTTCCGCTTGACGATCACGGCAGAGGGCGTCGAAACAGCAGAAGATTTTAATCGAATGCGCGATCTTGGGTGTGATCAAATTCAAGGATATCTGTTCGGACGCCCAATGCCGGTCGAACGGACGAGAGAAATTGTCGGCAGCAAATGGGAACACCGGCTGGTGGGCTAGCCCTGTGGCGGGCCATCACTCGCCCTCAGGGTTCTGAGAATATGTTGTTTCAGGCCCAAACACCCACAGATCCTTAACCATATGCCTTTATCACTGTTTGGGCATGGGAGATTTGAATGCCGACTTTTGGCGGAAAATTACGGCATTTAGCGGCTTCGGAAAGCTCGCTGGCGCGCCAAGTTCGCGGAGCCCTTGTTGGCACCCTCTATACATCTCCTGCATCCTTGGCGATCGGCGCGATCGCCGGCAGTGTAACGGCCGGTTGCATCGCATATGTATCCGGCAGCCTATCGCTGCTGATCTGCTCGATTGCCATCCATCTTATCGGCATTTTGCGTATCGCCAGCGCGGTCATTTATCTTCGCGGCGAAACCAGTGGATCGCCTAGCGAACAATTGCATTGGGAACGCATCTACGAGATCGGTGCATGGCTCTATGCATCGCTTCTTGGGGCCCAGGCCTTTCTTACAATCACCCAAAGCAGTGAAACGATACTCCTGCTGATGGCGGCAATCATGGCGACCGGCTATTCGGCGGGCGTGGCGGCGCGCAATGCAGGCCGGCCGATCATTGCTATCGGTCAGCTCTGCCTGGGCACGCTCCCCATGGCCCTCGGCATGTTCATCACGGGAACTACGCTAAGCGTTATATTGGGCATGTGCATCATCATCTTCGTGTTGGGCATGGTCGATATCAGCCTGCAAATTTATGAGGTCGTCTACACGGCCCTTTCCGGGAAACAGGAAAAGAGTGAAGTCGCCGCACGGTTCGAAAAAATGGCGCGCAGCGATATGCTGACCGGGCTGGACAATCGCCTCGCTATGCAAATGCGGCTGGGCGAGCTGCTGGATGCAATCGATCTGGAAGGTTCGGAGAAACTGGCGGTGATCTGGATGGATCTCGATCATTTCAAGACGATCAA
>CAJQMX010000269.1 GCA_905479515.1 uncultured Parasphingopyxis sp. | reverse complement strand
CATTCCCCGTACGTCCGTTACATCATCGTAATGAATTTCCGGGAAAACAATTTGTTCCTTCAGGCCCATGGCATAGTTGCCCCGGCCGTCGAAACTTTTCTCAGACACACCGCGGAAATCCCGAACACGCGGGAGTGCGATATTAATCAGCCGGTCAAGAAACTCATACATCAGGCTCTTGCGCAGCGTTACTTTTGCTCCGATTGGCATTCCTTCACGTAATTTGAAGGTAGCAACGGACTTCTTGGCAGTAGTGACAACCGGCTTCTGACCGGAAATCTTTGCAAGCTCGCTCTCAACCGATTTGATCTTTTTCGAATCGGCGACCGCTTCCCCGCACCCAACATTGATGACAATTTTTTCCAGCTTTGGAATCTGCATCTCGTTGGCGTAAGAAAATTTGCCCTGAAGCTGCTTCCGCAGTTCCTCGTTATATAATGTTTTAAGTCTTGGCGTCGTCATCGAACTGCCCTCTATATATCGATGACTTCACCGGAGCGCTTGGCGAAGCGAACTTTCCGGCCGTCATCAAGATTTTTGTAACCAACACGGGTCGCCTTGCCATCCTTCGGATCCTGCAATGCGATATTCGAGATATGGATTGCCGCTTCTTTTTCGACAATGCCACCCTGGTCTGCCTGGCTCGGTTTCGTATGGCGTTTCACCATATTGATACCGGACACGAATACGCGCCGGTCTTTGCGACGAACGCTCAGCACCTCGCCTGTACGGCCCTTATCCTTGCCTGTGAGCACAACGACCTTGTCGCCCTTTTTCACTGCGAATTTTTCAGCCATTAGAGAACCTCCGGCGCGAGGGAAATAATCTTCATGTAATTCTTGCTTCTGAGCTCACGCGTAACCGGGCCGAAAATACGGGTCCCAACCGGTTCACCCTGCTTGTTGATCAGCACGGCTGCGTTGCTATCAAAGCGAATTGCCGTTCCATCGGTCCGGCGAATTTCCTTTTTTGTGCGCACGATGACAGCTCTCTGAACGTCACCTTTTTTGACGCGGCCGCGCGGAATCGCCTCCTTCACGGAGACAACAATCACGTCCCCGATAGAAGCAGTTTTCCGTTTTGAACCACCCAAAACTTTAATGCACTGCACCTGCCTTGCGCCGGAGTTGTCGGCGACCTCCAGGTTGGTTTGCATCTGAATCATAGTCGTTTACCTTCGTTTGGTATCAACACTGTTTACTTAAGCGACGTTTAAAGAACTTCCCAACGCTTCAGTTTCGAGTAGGGAGCACATTCCTGAATACGGACTGTATCCCCTGTCTTAAACTGGTTTTTCGCGTCATGGGCGTGGTACTTTTTCGACTGGCCTATGTACTTCTTATATAGCCGATGCATCACTTGACGATCGACTTTAACAACGACGGTTTGATCATTCTTGTCGCTGACAACTGTTCCTTGCAGGATACGCTTTGGCATCGTTTTCTCTCCTAAGACGCAGCGCTAGCTGACATCACCGTTTTAATGCGGGCGATATCCCGCCGCACCTGGCGTTGGCGCGCCGTATTCTCCAATTGTCCACTGGCTTGCTGGAAGCGTAAATTGAACTGCTCCTTCTTCAGTTGAAGCAGTTCTGATTTAAGTTCATCAGCCGTTTTGCCCAGTAAATCCTGTGCTTTCATGGTCAATTTCCTTCACCAATGCGGGTCACGAAACGGGTTTTGATCGGCAATTTAGCCGCTCCCCTCTCGAACGCCTCACGGGCGATTTCGAGTGGAACACCGTCAAGTTCAAACATTACTTTTCCGGGCTGAATGCGGACCATCCAATATTCCGGTGAACCCTTACCCTTACCCATCCGGACTTCGGTGGGTTTTTTGGATACGGGCACATCCGGGAAGATACGGATCCAGACACGTCCAGCTCGCTTGATATGGCGTGTTACTGCACGTCGAGTCGCCTCGATCTGCCGTGCGGTAATACGTCCGGGCTCAACAGCTTTCAGGCCATATGCGCCGAAGTTCAGCGTTGTACCTGAAGTTGCTACTCCCTTCAAGCGCCCTTTATGCGCTTTACGAAATTTTGTGCGCTTCGGTTGAAGCATGACATCACCCCTTTACTTAATTCCGACGGGAGCCGGGACGACCCGCAGGACGGCCACCAGCCTGTTGTTTTTCCGCAATCTTGTCCTGAGCCATCGGATCATGCTCCAGAATCTCACCTTTGTAGATCCAGACCTTGATCCCAATGATCCCATAAGTCGTCAAGGACGAAGCGGTTCCATAATCAATATTCGCGCGCAGTGTATGCAGTGGTACACGACCTTCGCGATACCATTCCGTTCGCGCAATTTCCGCGCCGCCCAAGCGACCGGCACAGTTGATCCGGATACCTTCCGCGCCAAGACGCAGAGCCGACTGAACCGCCCGCTTCATCGCCCGACGATAGGAAACACGACGCGCCAACTGCTGACCAATATTCTCAGCAACCAACTTCGCATCAATTTCCGGCTTGCGGACTTCGACGATATTCAAATGCACTTCAGAGCTCGTCATTTTGGCAATTGCGGAACGAAGCTTTTCAATATCTGCGCCCTTCTTACCAATGATGACACCCGGGCGCGCCGAATAGATTGTGATCCGGGCCTTCTTGGCCGGACGTTCAATCACGATCTTACTGATGCCCGCCTGCTCCAGCTGCTTTTCCAGATATTCGCGAATGCGCACATCTTCATGCAACAGCTTGGCGTAGTTATCTTTGGCGTACCAGCGTGAATCCCAAGTCCGGTTGATACCGACCCGAAGGCCAATTGGATTTACTTTTTGACCCATTACTCTTGCTCCTCGCGCTCACGAACAATAATCGTGATATTGCTGAAAGGTTTCAGGATCGGGCTTGAACGCCCCCGTCCCCGTGGCCGCATGCGCTTCATCA
>CAJQMX010000268.1 GCA_905479515.1 uncultured Parasphingopyxis sp. | reverse complement strand
TCTTGTTTTGTATGTTCATCCATTCTGCTTGACCACCGGAACTGTCTCTATCAGATCAATTTTTGCTGGCGCAGGCGCTTCTGTCCAGCACTGACCCGCCATGAAAATTCAGGTCACCGCCGACTGTCATCACCGCCGCGGCGACCGCCCACCAGCGCCTTGATGACGCCGCGTAAGGTCCGCACCTCCGCTTCGGTCAGCCCGGCCCTCATCAGCGCCGCTTTTATATTGCGGGTAAACGCAACCCGCTTTTCCGGAACAAGGAAGTACCCGGCGTCATCAAGTTCAGTGACCAAATGATCGAACAGCCGCTCGAAATTTTCCCTGGTCGCCGGTTCATGCTCGTAGAGCTCTGACGCCAGCGCCGTTTGCCCCTGCGCCCGCGCCCATTCATAGGCGACGATCATCGCCGCCTGTCCTAAATTGAGCGAGGCGAAAGCAGGATTGACCGGAATCGATACGATAGCGTCAGCGCGCATCACATCGTCATTGGCTAGACCGGAGCGTTCGCCGCCAAACATCACAGCGCAGCGCTCACCGCGTTCAACCCGCCGCCGAAGCTCCTGAGCAGCCTCGCCCGGGTCTAGCACCGGCAGGATGACTTCACGCGGACGCGCCGTAGTCGCCAGCACATAATGACAGTCGGCCAGGGCCTGCCGCGTGGTCTCGAACACCTCCGCGCGGTCAATGACGATGGAGGCGCCTGCGGCCATGGCCCCGGCCTTTTCATTGGGCCAGCCATCTCTCGGATTGACCAGCCTCAGGCCCGAAAGCCCGAAATTGAGCATGGCCCGGGCCGCGGCGCCGATATTTTCCCCCATTTGCGGCTCAACAAGGACGAAAATCGGCGCGGCTTTGAGGTCGCCGCGCCCATCCCGCCGTGCGATTCGCTCAATCGTGGGAGCCCGCCCTGGCGCAGACTGCTCATCGTCCGGTTTCTTCTTCATATGCTCGATATCTCTTCAGCGGCCATTAGGTTCCGGGCTGCCTCTTTTCATCGGCCCCTGCACGATGCTAAGAGCCCCGCAACACCCATCACAGATTAGTCTCCAGCGGGCATGCCGTCCAAGCACGCCCAAGCAGTCCGGTAGGAAATTCCATGCAAAAAATCAAAGTCGATAATCCAGTCGTTGAAATGGACGGGGACGAGATGACCCGGATCATCTGGCAGATGATCAAGGACAAGCTCATCCACCCCTATCTTGATGTCGACCTGAAATATTTCGATCTTGGCATGGAAAGCCGCGACGCGACCGACGACCAGATCACCGTGGATGCGGCGGAAGCAACGAAAAAATACGGGGTGGCGGTCAAATGCGCCACCATCACGCCTGACGAAGCGCGCGTTGAGGAATTCGGCCTCAAGAAAATGTGGCGCTCACCCAACGGCACGATCCGCAACATTCTCGGCGGCGTCGTCTTTCGCGAGCCGATTATCATGCGCAACGTGCCGCGCCTCGTTCCGGGCTGGACCCAGCCGGTAATCATCGGCCGCCACGCTTTCGGCGACCAGTACCGGGCGTCCGACATGTTGTTCCCCGGCAAGGGCAAGCTGACCATGAAATGGGAAGGCGAGAACGGCGAAGTTCAGGAGCAGGAAGTTTTCGACGCGCCTTCAGCCGGCATCTATATGGGCATGTACAATCTCGATGATTCGATCACGGATTTTGCACGCGCGTGCTTCAACTACGCCCTTCAGCGCAAATATCCGCTGTATCTGTCGACCAAGAACACCATCCTCAAAAAATATGACGGCCGTTTCAAAGACATTTTCGCCGACATGTATGAGGCCGAGTTCAAAGAGAAATTCGCCGAGCACGGCCTTACCTATGAGCACCGCCTGATCGACGACATGGTGGCGGCCTGCCTGAAATGGTCCGGCGGTTATGTCTGGGCGTGCAAGAACTATGATGGCGATGTGCAATCCGACACAGTGGCCCAAGGATATGGCTCGCTCGGCCTGATGACCTCCGTGCTGATGACGCCAGACGGGAAAACCGTGGAAGCCGAAGCGGCTCACGGCACAGTCACCCGCCACTTCCGCGCCCATCAGCGCGGCGAGGAAACCTCGACCAACTCCATCGCCTCGATCTACGCCTGGACGCGCGGCCTCGCCCATCGCGGCAAGCTCGACAACAATGAAGCGCTCATCAACTTCGCCAAGACCCTTGAACAGACCGTGATCAAGACGGTCGAATCCGGCTATATGACCAAGGATCTCGCCCTCCTCATCGGCGCCGAGCAGAAATGGCTGACAACCTCCGGATTCCTTGAAAAAGTTGATGAAAACTTCCGCAAGGCGATGGGGGCTTAAGGTCCGGGAGTCCCATTGCTGGACGGGAACTTTTCCAGCGCATAGGCGTTACTAGATGCCAACCCATACGCGCAGAGTTAAAAAATCCCGGCCGAGTACCCAATGTCCAGATTGACGCCGTTTGAAAAAGACCTTCGCTTTGTTCGTCAGTTTGCGCGGGCCGTCACCTCCGACCAGTTTCTGGGGGACGAAATTGCAGCAGCAGCCCTCAGCAACTTCGACTACGCCTCACTGGAAGGTCTTTCCGATCGCGAACGGCAAGTGGCTGTCTTCCGCGCCTTCTATGACGCCTGGCGGAGCGCCCCGACGGAGAGCGGCGCTGCCTTTTCGAATCGGTCCGTGCTCGCTGCCCGTCCCTTCACTGCGGAGCCGCCGCGTCAGCTTGTCCTTCTTGTTGACGTGATCGGGATCGACAGCAGCAAGGCGGCGGCGCTTCTGGATATCGATTCCGATGAAGCGAAACGCATGCTTGCGGAAGAACGCAAACTGATCGCGGCGACGCAGGTTTCAGGCACAGCCCTTGTTGTCGAAGATGAACCGGTGATTGCGCTTGAGGTCGCTGCGACGTTGGAAATGATCGGCCTTGATGTCGTTGCAACGGCGCGCAACGCCGAAGATGCGGTCCGCCTGGCGCATCAGCATAAACCAGATGTGGTGATGGCGGATTATGATCTCGGCGCAGGCCGGACCGGTCTTGACGCCGTGCGCGACATCACATCGGAGCTTCCGGTGATTGCGATTTTCCTGACCGCTTACCCTGATGATGTCTTGAGCGGCAGTGACTATGATCCCACCTTTATCCTGACGAAACCCTTTGAGGAACGCGCCCTTCGAGCAGCTATTGTGCATGGCCTGTCCATGCCGCGGGCCGGAATCATAAAATAAGTCACCCTACCCATGCGCAACCTTAACCCTCTCTCTTTTCGGCGACGCCCCGCCTGCGATCCTTTCGGAATTCGCCTGCAATGACGTTGACGCGGCGGCAACGCGGTCTCATCGCCTTTGTTTCCGTCGGTATGGGTCTGCTGGTGCTTTTTGCGGCGGCGGCCGCTGCATTTTTTGTAAATCAGGCAAGCACACGCGCCGATGCTCTTGTCACGCACACAATCACCATCATCACCGAAGCGCTGAAATATCAAAGCAGCATTCAGGGCGCCGTCATCGGCGAGCGCGCTTACCTGATCACGCGCGATGAACAATATTTGACCGATTATGAAACCGCGCTGTCGGATTATGAAGAAGCCCGCCAGACAATACGGGAGCTGACGCGCGACAACCCCGCGCAACAGCTTCGCCTCGACAATATCGACATTCAGGCGAAAAACATTACCGATTCGCTCATGCGGGCGGTTAAAAACGTAGCGGCGGGCGACGGCGAAGACCGGGAAACGCTTGTCCGACGAAGCAATGTCGACGCCCTCCTCGCCCAGTTCAACGACATGATATCGATATTGATCCAGGAGGAACAAACGCTGCTGCAAATGCGCCGGGTTGAGCAAAACAGAACCGATCGGCTGGTCGGACAGATCATCCTTGGATCGCTCGCCATTATTTCAGGCTTGCTCCTCTTGCAGCTCGCCATGTTGCGCGAACAAAATCGTTTGCAGACAGTTCGAACCACCGAGATTTTGGAGCTTAACACCGAACTTGAGCAACATGTCGCTGAACGGACAAAAGAACTTGAAGAGGCGAAAATCTCCCTGGAGGAGGAAAATCTTCGCGTTGAATCCTTGTTGCGCGACCTTCATCACCGCGTCGGCAACAGTCTGCAGCTCGTAGCGTCTTTTCTCTCTCTCCAGGCGAATCAGGTGGGCGGCGAAGAAGCCAAATCCACCTTACGCGCTGCGCGTGGGCGGGTTCTCTCCATCGCCGCCACACAACGCCGGCTCGCGATGAATACAAACCATGAAGTCGTCGCGTCCCGTCATTTCATCGAACAAATTGTCGCCGATCTCAAAACCAACCTGAATTTCGAACAGAATATCAACATCACAACCGATGTCGGCAATTTCAACATTCCCTCACGAGACGCTGTCACGATTGGCGTTCTCGTTTCCGAGATGGTCACCAATGCGGCGAAATATGCGTTCACGGGCCGCGAAAGCGGTCTTATCCGAGTCACCTTTGACCATGACCCCAGCGCCGAGCAGTGCGCTCTAATTGTTGAAGATGATGGCGTCGGTCTGAGTGAGGGGCCCGCCAACCCCCATGGCGGCCTTGGGCGGCGGATCATCGACAGCCTGGTCGCCGCGCTGGGTGGAGAAATAGAACGCGGCGAGAGCGGTCTGGGACAAGGGCCTGGCCTCCGTTTGGCCGTGATTTACCCTTTTTCCCCGGCTGAATAAGGCTAAAGAAATCAACCTTTTCCGCCCTTCCTCGCAGATTTGGGGCAGTTGGGCGCATTCGGCTCGCATTCCCGGCCCCCTCATGGCAGCATGAAGGCCTTGGGGCGTTGCGTAGACCCTTAGGAGTTGACCTATGTTGAGACCTTTTTTCCTCTCCGGAATCGCCGCCTGTGCGCTGAGCTTGCCTGCCGCCGCGGAAACCCGGAGCTATGACCTCGCCGCTTTTGACAGCATCGATATTTCGGCCGGCCTGAAACTCGTCGCCAAGGCGGGAGGCAAACAGTCAATCGCGGTTGAAACGGATGAAGGCGATTACAGCGATTTTGAAATCGAGGTGAAAAGCGGTGTCCTCTATCTCAGCCGCGAGTGGAACCGGCTGCGCTGGCATCAGAAAAAAGCCGATTACACTGTTTTCGTGACAACGCCGGAGATCAAGGCCCTCGACGCATCTTCCGGATCGCATTCGACCCTCGAAGATATCGATTCGCGCCGCTTCAACGCCGACTTATCAAGCGGCTCCTTCGCCGTGATCGCAGGACGCAGCGACGATTGCACAGTCGACATTTCCAGCGGCGCCAATCTCGATGCGCGCGCGCTGATCTGCAGCAGCGCCAATGTCGACGTTTCAAGCGGCGGCCATGGCGAGGTCACTGTTCTCAAAGCGCTTGTGGGCGACGCGTCCAGCGGCGGTCATATGGCGGTGTTCGGATCGCCCGAGCGCGTCAATATTGACCGCTCTTCAGGCGGGCGCATCAAGATCAAGACGCCGGTGACGGCGACGCGGGACTAACAAGCAACCGGAGAAGAACAATAAGAGCGTGAAAACGCCGTTCGAAAAAGAAGGGAAATCAAATGTCGAAACCTGTCACCTTTATCATGGCGGCCAGCGCGGCTGCATTGAGCGCCCTGACGTTCGCCCATGCTGAAACACAAACTTACGATTTTTCAGGTTTTTCCGACATCGACGCCTCCGCTGGCGTTGATGTTGAGGTGAGCGTCGGCGGCGCCTATTCGGTCCGCGCGGAAGGCGAGCCCGAGGCGCTGGAGCGCCTGCGTATTGAGCGCGATGGAGATACTCTCGAAATCGCGCGCGTGCGCGACAGGTCTTTCTTTTCACCCGGCCGCAAATGGAAAGTGGTGGTTTACGTCAACATGCCCGAGCTTAACGGCGTCGACGCCTCCAGCGGCTCGGACGTAACGGCAACCGGCATCGACGCCGGCGAGTTCAGCGCCTCTGTGTCGAGTGGCGCGGATGCAAGCCTCAGCGGCACATGCGCGACAATTAAAGCCGACGGCAGCAGCGGCGCTGATCTCGACGCCGAAAGCCTTAAATGTGAGAACGCCGTCGCCGATGTTTCTTCCGGCGCCGATCTGACGCTCTACGCTTCTGAAAGCATCGT
>CAJQMX010000267.1 GCA_905479515.1 uncultured Parasphingopyxis sp. | reverse complement strand
ATGAGTTTCCGCAAGGCCGCAAAAGGGGTGTAGGAACAAAGTTTCCGACTCGAACGAAGTGAGAACATTCCTATATGGGATGTGGTGAAAGGGGTATGAAGGTAATGGATTTGGCGAGTAACGGAGAAGTCACGGTAGACGATGTCATGGAGGCGATGGACGCCCCTAAACCTGACAACAAAGCGGAAGAGGAGCTTACGAGCAAGTCTATCCGCCCGCAGCTGCATCCGATTGAAAAGGATGATTCGCGCGACGCGTTGCTAACCGAATTCGGCAAGGAAACGCTGAAAGACCGCTACCTGCTTCCCGATGAAAGCTATCAGGATCTCTTCGTCCGGGTCGCCTCGGCCTATGCCGACGATGCCGAACATGCCCAGCGGCTCTATGATTATATCTCGCGGCTCTGGTTCATGCCCGCAACGCCAGTCCTGTCCAATGGCGGCACCGGCCGCGGCCTTCCCATCTCCTGCTATCTGAATAGCGTGTCCGACAGCCTGGACGGTATTGTCGGCACCTGGAACGAGAATGTCTGGCTCGCATCGCGCGGCGGCGGCATCGGCACCTATTGGGGCAGCGTGCGCGGTATCGGCGAACCGGTTGGCCTCAATGGCAAGACCTCCGGCATCATTCCGTTCGTCCGGGTGATGGACAGCCTCACCCTGGCGATTTCGCAGGGCTCGCTGCGCCGTGGATCGGCCGCCTGCTATCTCGATGTCAACCATCCGGAAATCGAAGAATTTCTTGAAATCAGAAAGCCTTCCGGCGACTTTAACCGCAAGGCTCTGAACCTGCATCACGGCGTATTGCTGACCGACGAATTCATGGAAGCAGTCCGCGACGGCACGGAATTTGAATTGAAATCGCCGAAAGACGGTTCGGTTCGCGGTACCGTCGATGCGCGCAGCCTGTTCCAGAAGCTGGTCGAAACGCGACTGGCCACCGGCGAACCCTATATCATCTTCAGCGACACGGTAAACCGGATGATGCCCAAGCATCACCGTGATCTCGGGCTCAAGGTTTCCACCTCCAATCTGTGTTCAGAGATCACACTGCCAACGGGTCGTGATCATCTTGGTGAGGACAGGACCGCAGTGTGTTGCCTGTCCTCGCTCAATCTCGAGAAATGGGATGAATGGTCGGTCGAGAAGGGCTTTATCGAGGATGTCATGCGCTTCCTCGACAATGTCCTGCAGGATTATATCGACCGCGCGCCGGAAGAAATGGCGCGGGCGAAATATAGCGCGATGCGCGAACGCAGCGTCGGTCTCGGCGTGATGGGCTATCACAGCTTCCTCCAGGCTCGCGGCCTCGGCTTCGAAAGTGCGCTGGCAAAATCGTGGAATCTCAAGATCTTCAAGCATGTTTCGGCCAAGGCTTCCGAAGCCAGCATGATGCTTGCCAAGGAACGGGGCCCATGTCCCGATGCCGCCGATCAGGGCGTGATGGAGCGCTTCTCCTGCAAGATGGCGATCGCACCGACCGCGTCGATCAGCATCATCTGCGGCGGCGCCTCGGCCTGTATCGAACCGATCCCGGCGAATATCTACACCCACAAGACGCTCTCGGGCAGCTTCGTGGTCAAGAACCCGCATCTCGAGAAATTGCTCCAGGAGAAGAGCAAGGACAGCAACAATGTCTGGAACTCGATCCTCGAAAAGGGCGGCAGCGTCCAGCATCTCGACTTCCTCAGCGCCGAGGAAAAGGATGCCTACAAGACCAGCTTCGAGATCGACCAGCGCTGGCTGCTCGAACTCGCCGCCGACCGCACGCCCTATATCGATCAGGCGCAGTCACTGAACCTGTTCATCCCGGCCGATGTCGACAAGTGGGACCTGCTGATGCTCCACTTCCGCGCCTGGGAACTGGGCATCAAGTCGCTTTACTATCTGCGTTCGAAATCGATCCAGCGCGCCGGTTTTGCCGGTGGCGACACGATGATGAGCGAGCCGGCAACGGGTGGCGGCGTCGAGGCGGACAATACGCTCGACCCGAAAAAGGTCGAGCTGATGACCACCGCCGGTTCAACCGATTATGACGAATGTCTCGCGTGTCAGTAAATTAGGCAGTTTGCCCACTGCCCCCTCCCTTTTGCTCCTTTTGGGAGGGGGTTGTTTCATTCGAATGCAAAGGAGCATTGTCCTCTCCCGCCGGGGGAGGGGACGCACGAGTAAAGCGGAGAACGAGTCACCATGTCACTTCTGGAAGCACGCAAAACCTACAAGCCCTTTGAATATCCATGGGCCTATGAATTCTGGAAACGGCAGCAGCAGATTCACTGGATGCCGGAAGAAGTGCCGCTCGGCGAGGATTGCCGCGACTGGGCGCAGAAGCTGACCGATCACGAACGCAATCTGCTGACCCAGATTTTCCGCTTCTTCACCCAGGCCGATGTCGAGGTGCAGGACTGCTATCACGACAAATATGGCCGGGTGTTCAAGCCGACCGAAATCAAGATGATGCTGACCGCGTTCAGCAACATGGAAACCGTCCATATCGCCGCCTACTCGCATCTGCTCGACACGATCGGCATGCCGGAAAGCGAATATTCGATGTTCCTCGAATATGAAGCGATGAAGGACAAGCATGACTATATGGGCACATTCGGCGTCGAGAATGACGAGGATATCGCCAAGACGCTGGCGATGTTCGGCGGCTTCACCGAAGGGCTGCAGCTGTTCGCCAGCTTCGCCATGCTGATGAACTTCCCGCGCTTCAACAAGATGAAGGGCATGGGTCAGATCGTCTCCTGGTCGGTCCGCGACGAAAGCCTGCACTGCGAGGGCATTATCAAGATGTTCCACACCTTCGTGCAGGAACGCGACTGCCTGACCAAGTCGGTCCGCGATGATATCATCGACTGCTGCCAGAAGACGGTGCGGCTCGAAGATGCGTTCATCGACCTCGCGTTCAGCGACGGCCCGGTCACCGGCATGACCGCCAAGGAAATCAAGAAATATATCCGCTATATCGCCGACTGGCGCCTCGGCCAGCTCGGCTTCCAGCCGATCTACATGATCGACGACCACCCGCTGCCATGGCTCGCGCCATTGCTCAACGGCGTCGAGCACGCCAATTTCTTCGAAGCCCGCGCCACCGAATATTCAAAGGGCGCAACCAAGGGCGAATGGAACGACGTCTGGTCGAGCTTCGACAAGCGCAAGGGCAAGGTCGCCAACGAGGATGATGTCGCCGCGGATGACGGGCCGGATATGTTTGCAGAAGCAGGGGTTGCTGCGGAGTAATTATTCTTGACCTATGATCAACTTTGGTAAATAACGACAACGCCGATTTCGAAAGGGGCGCGCAATGGCAAATGACAAAAAAGCACTCGTAAGAGAATTTGTCGACTACTGGTTGGAACACCTTGATGGTGATCTTTCGTATACGCCAGGCGCAGAACTTAAGATGGCGCGATCCAAAATTTTCCTGCCCGACGTACTTTGGGTATTGGAAAGGGGACAGATCGTTAATTCAACCAAGGAGAACTCACATGATTCACAACACAAAATTGTCGGCCGCACGCTTGATGATGATCTGCTGGAAATAAATATTTCCATCGAGCCAATCGGAAGAGGATTGTGCATTGATCACGTTGCATGGTTGCTGGAGCAAGACAATGAAAAGGACCGATAACGAATTTGTTCTTAAAGAATATAAAGCAGAAAATCTTGGAACACCGTTCACAGTTATTCTGAAAGATTCAGTAAGACAAAAATTGAATGATAAAGGGGAAGTTGAAAAAACAATAATTCCAAACCCAAAGGGGCTTCTACGTCAGATTGCAATAACGCGATTGATTCACTCACGGAAGCTTAGCGGAGCGGATATAAAGTTCATACGTAAGTCGCTTCGTATCAAAGCAAAGGAACTTGCTGAGATGATCTCGATAACGCCCGAGCATTTATCGAGATGCGAGTCGAATGATCGAGTTCTGTCACCCGGACTTGAGAAGTGTATGAGACTCTCTATCATTATTGATACTCTCCGTCTTCCTGATGAAGCTGAAAGTATTTGTAAAAAGGATAGTGAAAAACGAAAGAGCTTTCGTAAATTTCAAGAAGCATTTTCACGTCTGCAAGATCTCATCAGGGATATGAAAATTGATCCTGTCCACAATTCTGATGAGAAGTTATGTCTATGTTTTCATACATCTGATCACGCTAATAGCGATTATGATGGAGAAGATGAGGATTGGGAAGACAACCTTCCGGACGTCCGTAAATACGGATAATCAACGGAAATTTGCATTTAGAAGAGGCCTGTCGATTTTCGGCAGGCCTTTTTTATTGACCTAAGATCAATTTTTTCTTGACCTATGATCAATAATTTACCATATTTATACAGCAAAAAGGCGGAGTCGCTGAAACAACTCCGCCTTCCTATTAGAAGACCAGCATGATAGCCGCTGGTTTTCTGACTAGGTAGAGGGGTAAACCTCGACCTTCGCGCGGCGGTCATATCTCTTCAATTGCGTTAGTTCAATAGCTATCGGAGAGCAGGATATGTCGCGTTACTATGTAAACAAAAATGCCCAGACAAACGGCGATCATGAGGTTCATACTACAGGTTGCGCTTGGCTCCCTCATGTCGACAATCGGACATATTTGGGTGATTTCGCATCGTGCGGACCGGCGGTAACCGAAGCACGCAAATATTATTCGCAATCGAACGGTTGCTACTATTGCAGCAACGCTTGCCACACGAGCTGAATTTGAGCGGAGTCCGCTCTGGCTCCGCTTCCAAAATTTAACTTCGTTATAGGTCGTAGAGAGGGGGTGATTTGAGTGTCAAAGAGCAAAACTTTCAAAGTTGGTCGGAATGCAAAAACCGGTCGTTTAACCACTGTTCGTGAAGCAGAACGCAAGAGCGCTACGCATATAGTAGAACGCATGCCGAAGCCTGGACGTGGGGATACCAAATAATCCTAAGGGGTGTTGTAATGACGCCCCTTAGTTTCATCGAATTTTAAGGATAAGGCAGATGATTCCGCTAAGCTCGCGCGCCATTCGCGGCGTATTTTACAACCCCAATACTAGAACTTTAACCATTTGGTTCAACAGTGGCAGCTCGGGGTATGATTACTACAATGTGCCCGAATATGTATATGACGGGCTATTGAATGCTAGTTCTCATGGATCATATTTTAATTGCCACATCCGCGAACAATATGCAGCCTAGGTGACGAATGACGAAGTTAGAATTGTGGTGACAGTGCGCTAATTCCCTAGTTCGTCATCCTGAACTCGTTTAGCTTCGCTGGCCTTCGGCTCAGGATCCCTTCCGGCAGAGCGCGAATCCTTGATAGGTCCTGAAACAAGTTCAGGATGACGACTGGCTGCCGTGACAGTTTACCAAATATATTAATCCCTCTCCCGTCGGGAGTTTGTGATCGGAACAGGTAAATCATGCTCCCAGCATGATTTAGAAACAGTTCGGGGAACTGTTTCGACCTGAGCCGCTCACAAACTCAAGGGGAAATTGCCAGCTGGCTGGCTAGTGGAACTCGGTGAGGGGTTGGGAACCTCTGTAGGGTTAAACCCCTCACCGACTGCGACTAAGCCTGTCGGCCAAGTCTTCGTTGCCTCT
>CAJQMX010000266.1 GCA_905479515.1 uncultured Parasphingopyxis sp. | reverse complement strand
CCAGCGTGGCACCGCCCGCCGTGTCAAGCGTACGGAACGCGTCACGCCACGTGTAGCGCGCTCGGGCCGAGATACCGTATTTTTCATAGTATAGCGTGACATTGTAGGCATGCGGCGAGAAGTCCAGCAAGCCCTGAACCGCAGTAAACGGTCCGGTCGAACCACTGCTCGCCTCCAGAATGTCGGTTCCGCGGCTGTCAGCATCGGATGTGTTCACGAGCGTACCACCGCCGAATTTCTGGTAGGTATAGTTGGCTATGAGCCCGAAACCCGATGCGAAACCAATCGCATCCTCGAATTGCGAAAGATCATATTGGAATGCAATCTCAATACCGGTTTGCCTGGTTGTTCCGGGGTCGTTGACGATTGTCTGAATTGGAACACACAGCCCGTTGCCAGGAATATCGGACAAGACGTTGCGATCAGGGAGCGGATTGAAAATACCGCCGCCCTCACAGGGGGGCGTGATATCGCGATAACCATTCGCATCCAATGCGGCCGCTTCTTCCTGCGTTACAAACAGGTTTGACCGACGCTTATGGAAGAATCCGACACTCACCACCGATGAAGGCGCGAAATACCAAGCCAGCGAGGCATCAAAGGATGTCACAGTTTCCGGAGCCAGATTCGGGTTGCCCAGGGCCACCGCGTTGTTCGGACCGGTCGGGAAATTCACCGATAGCGACAGGTTGTTGAAATCCGGACGGTTGAGATCCTCGGTCCAACTTGCGCGGAGGACCAGATCGTCGGTCAGGTCCGCAACCACGTTTACGCGCGGCAAAAGTTCGGTGTAGCTGCCACCCGCTGTCACCGGCGTCACCACGCCGGCGGCAACATTATTGCCCAAAGACGTGATGCTCGTGTCTACATACCGCAAGCCGACATTCCCGCGGACCGGCCCGAACTCAAAATTCACTTGCCCGTACAGAGCATGGGTCTCTTCGTTGATATCAAAAAAGCCGGAAGGATCGGAACTGGGGTCGTTTAGAACAACCATGCCCGGTGTGGCGAGAAGAGCAGCTTGCAATGTATCCAGCGTACCTTCCCGGTCCGAAAAAGCACGATTCGGGTCGATGAGAAGGAAATTACGGAAAGCCAGCGCCCGCCCGTCAAATTCACCAAAGTTATTCGGACCAGGAACAAGAAGGTCTGCGAACTGGTTGCCATAGGGGCTATTTGCTATTGCACCAGTGCTAAAGGTTGATCGCACAAGGTCAAAAGTATTCGACGTGTTATTATAGCGATAACCCACATCGATCGATGTGACGAACCCTAAGATACCCGATGAATCATAGGAAAAATCGGCACGAAACGCGTCTTCGGAGCTTTCGGCCCGGTTACGGCCTACAGTTACGGCATCCAGTACATAATTCGCAGGATTAAGAAGATCAGCAACCGTCGGCGCGAATGGTGAAGCGAAATCGATTCCGAAGGTCAGCGCACCGCCAGATAAATCGTAAGCAAACGGCACCGCGTTATCATTGCTGGTGCCATCCAACGGCGTAAGAGGGTTGGGGTTGATAAAGTTCAACGTGGTGCTCAGGTCAGGACCGAACGAGTCAGAATTTGACGCTGACAATTCGATCCGGGCCGAAAAGCGCCCGCTCTCCCATTCCGCGCCACCCCTGAAAATTGTACTGTCAGTAATCCGCGCGCCTGTATCACTCGAGAAGCGCAGATTTGGATCATCATCATCGACGGCCAAATTCGGCTGGATAGTGCCGGTTTCGGCTGCGTCGATACTGCCCAGATTTACACCGCCAAGCGAACCGAAATTAACCGTTTCAAATGTGTCCGGAACATTGTTGCGGATGAGGGAGCTGACACCGGAAGCCTGCACGCGCGAGCTATCCTGCCGACGCTCCTGACTGTTAACAAACGTATCAAAATAAAACTTCAATTCCGGAGTGGGAGCCCATTCCACCGACCCGGCAAAGTTAAAGGTCTCATACTCGAAATTTTCCAGTTCCTGGTTGAGGAATTGAATCCCGAGAAACGGCGTGGCCGGCCCCGGAGTTCCGGCGGCCGTAAGGGCGGAGCCGCCCGGGACTAGAGCATCCCGGTCAACACGTGGGCGGAATGACGTTGCTTCCTGCCGGCTCCAGCTTCCGGCGACCACGAAACCGATTTCACCAGTGCCGGTTTCCCATACATCGCCAAAACTGGCAGAAACCCGCGGCGTAACGCTGTCCGAAAGCTCGCTATATTCTCCCTGGACGCGCATAGCGATGATGCGGTCGGTTATATCGAGCGGACGAATCGTGCGCAGGTTGATGGTACCGCCCACCGAACCTTCGGTCGTGGAAGCCTCTGGCGCCTTGATGACCTCAACAGAGGCAATGATCGCCGCATTCACATCTTCAAAGCTGATGCCACCACGACTGGTACCGGAACCTACGGTACCGACACCATTGATCTCGGTGCGGTTATCATTGGTACCACGGATCTGAACCCCTGTACCGACGCCAGCCGTTCTTGTGATCTGGATACCCGGGATGTTTTCGAGCACTTCGGCCAGGTTTTGATCGGGCAATTTGCCGATATCTTCTGCCTGGATGATTTCAACAAGGCTGTCGGCATTGCGCTGTTCGTTGAGCGCACTTGCCAGCGAACTGCGAATACCGCTGACGACAATGACGTTCTCGTCATCATTCAGCTGATCCGATGCGCTAGGGCCAGTCTGAGCATGGGCCGGGGCAGTTGCCATGGCGGTGCCGGCAAGAAGAATTGCAACGAAACGAGAATTGCGCGGCATTCCACCGCTATTAGGTGCACTAAGTGCCATTGACCCCTCCCAAGGTTATACTCTGTCTTCTGACAGCTTGTTCTGCCCCTTGGCATAAGCATTCGAACTCATGTGTCAACCACTAAACTATACCTATGTTGAATTTTATGTCATACCAATTCTTAAGGCAATTGTAGTTGCTTTGGATTTCCGTGGTCTGCCAAGTTAAAGTGACGATACCGAACCTCTATCGCATGGAGCGATCCTCAACGACCACCCAGACACCCACCGGATCGGACGTAGACGACACCAGCTCGCGCCTCATGCGGTAAAGCAGCAGCCTGTCATGGTGCGCAACGCCGGCATCTGCACGGCCCAACGCACTGCGAAATGCCATCGGAATACGCATGCGGAAATGATAGGGTCCGTTTCGGCGCTGAAGATATGAGACAGGCGATTTCCTCATCGCGCGGCGCCACATGTTAGGAAGTTAAATGGCCCTCACAGAATTCTGTGACCCCAGCCAGTGTTCCTAACAGCGCACTCGCTAACTGCCGAGAAGCACATCTCTTCGAATGTAAATGAAAAGGTCGAAATTTGGCGGAGAGGGTGGGATTCGAACCCACGGTACCCATAAGGCACAACGGTTTTCGAGACCGCCCCGTTCGACCACTCCGGCACCTCTCCGCATAGATAAGGTACACCGGCATTGCTGCCGGGCGGGCCGTTTGAGCGGCGCGCATTAGCTTACCCCACAGCGCTTGCCAAGTGTGTGCTTGTCACCAGAGGGGGGCCAACCTACATTATAAGCCATGGACCCGGATATTCCCTCCCCGCGCGAACGCAACATATTCGCGAAAAACGCACCGCCTGTTGCGCATGCGAACTTTACGATCGGTGATATCGTAAAGCATCGCATGTTCGATTTTCGCGGCGTGATTTTCGATATCGACCCGGTTTTTGCGAACAGCGACGATTGGTATGAAGCCATTCCGGAGGATATCCGCCCCCGCAAGGATCAGCCCTTTTATCATCTGCTCGCCGAAAATACCGAGAGCAGCTATGTCGCCTATGTCAGCCAGCAAAACCTGCTGCATGACGAAAGCGAAGAGCCGATCGATCATCCGGCGATTCCGGGCATATTTGATGGCATTACCCAGGGGCGCTACACCCTGAGGCGCGAACACCGCCATTAGGCTTTAGCCTGATAAGTGCTGCCGTTCTGTGGAGATGGCTGACCATCCTGAAATGATCTGGCGTGCGGCATCCGTTTATCAGCCCATCATTTTTAACGCTGATCGCCGCGCCTCGGTTCACGCCACATCGCTTCCAGCGGCGGGCCACCCGGCCCAGCGTCGAAATGCTGGACATGGGCAAACCCATGCGCAGCATAGAGCGCATGGTTGCGCGGATTAGAATTTTCCAGATAGGCGGGCATACCGGCCTTGTCGCAAGCCGCCAGCATCGGTGCGAGAAGCGCGCGGCCAACACCCTTGCCCTGCGCTGAAGAGCGGACCGCGATCGTATAGAGATAGACATGCGGTTCCTTGGGGTGATGCCGCGCCATATTGCGCTCCGCAGTCATTCCCCGCCGTAGCGCGCCGAAACCGTCTCCGCGGATCATATGCCATGCCGTGTTGCATTGCCCGGCCAAAGGCATTGCATTGCTTGCGCCGGGCAACAGCCATTGGGTTGCGCCATCATCGCCAGCAAGATGACAGATCCCGCGCGGCAAATAGATATCGCGGGCCTGCCGCCCGAATACCGACGGCATGGGCCGCTTGTTGCCGAAAACCCAGCGCGACACGGGATCGTTCTGAAACGCATCACCGGTGATCGCGCCGATCGTACGCCAATCCGACAGCGCAGCCTTGCGCATGCCCTCAGGCAGATGGATATCGAGTTCAGTCATTGCGCGCTCCTTGGTCCCAAATCACGTTCGGCGTCCCGACGAACCGGGCCAGCCGATCAATCTCGGCCTCCAGCTTGCGCCAGCGTCCCTGCCCCCATTTCACTCCTGGTTCCGGCCAGACTTTATGGACAGTCAATGTGCCCTTCTTGCGGTCCGCCTTGGCTTCTATGCGCCCGACAAAGCGGTCCCCTTCGAGGATCGGCATGACATAATAGCCCCATTTGCGTTGGGCCGCAGGGACGAAGATCTCGATCCGATAGTCAAAGCCAAACAGGCGTGAGAGACGGGATCGATCCCGCACAACCGGATCAAAGGGGTTGAGGATACGCAGGCGGGTTGTTGGGGCGGGAAGCTTCGCCAGCCGCTCCTCGATATTTGCCGGAGCGAAGAGCGTGAGCACGCTGCCATCCGCGCAGGCAATCTCGACATCGGTCAACTCGTGATCGACCGCCTGCCGCCATGCCTTTACCTCACCGAGCGCCGTCGCGCCCCAGAAACGCATGACATCGCCCTCGCTACCGAACCCCAGCCGTTCCAGCGCCGAACGGCACAGCCAGTCAACCTGGCCAGAATCGTCAACCATTTCGTCTCGCACATGATCCGGGATCACCCGCTCGCTCAGATCGTAATATTTGGTGAAGTTCCTGCGGTGTGACGTCGCCAGTTCTCCCGCATACCACATTTGATCAAGCGCGAGCTTATGCGGCGGGCGTGCCCACATTTCTTTCGACGTTTTCCTGGTGTTGAAAGCATGGGTGGAAAGCGGGCCTTCGGCTTCGATGCGCGCCCTGATAGCCGCCATCTCACCGGCGTCGACCATGGAGCGCACCTGCGCCCAACGCCCGGTCTTTTCTCCCAGCTTTTGAAATTGCCGGCGCCAATAGGGATAGGTTTCGATGGGAAGCACCGAGGCATCATGGGTGAAATGCTCAAAAATCGCCCGATCCTCGGCCAACAACCGGTCCAGCATGGGCTCGCGATAATTCTGGTTGCGGGACCAGAGGATATGGTGATGCGCACGGGCCACCGCCTGGATCGTATCGAGCTGGACAAAACCCAGCCGGCGGATAATGGTCATCACATCGAGCGGACCTGTGGGTGTTTCCGAAAGCCCCTGCGCGTCAATCCAGAGCCTGCGTGCATCGCGATTGGAAATTTTCAAACCCATGCACAGGATAGTGCATCAGATGGAGAAAAAGATGAAGGCGGCAGGGTGGGATAATCCTGTCCATTGCATCCGCCGCCGATATGCTGTGAATGGGGGGCATGGCAGAAAAGCGTTTCGAACGACACAAACAGGCCTGGACCAGTGACGAGATCCAGAAGCTGCACCGGCTCGCGAAAAAGGGCATGCCGCGCAAGCAAATCGCAAAGGCGATGACGCGCAGTGAAGAGTCCATCAAGAAACGCGCCAAAGAAGATGGGCTGAAGATCGCCAAACTTCACTGACGCTGCGCCCATAATCATTTGCCCGTAATCATTTGACAGCCCGGCCCTTTTCACGCCACGTTGCAAAGAAAAACGGGAGAGAGTTGCATGGCGCAGGGTCGATCGACACTGGAAGGCGAACCAGAAGCAACAATGGCATTGGGGCCACTTGTCGGTCTGGCGCGCGAGGATTTTGTCGGGGCCATCGCAATGCTGTTGCGGGAAACCGCGACCGATCCGCAAAAGACCTTCAAGCATGCGAAGAGCTTCTCCGAAGACGTTGTGCAGATCATGACGGGCAAGTCGGAACTCGCACCCAACCCGCGCGACAAGCGGTTCATGGACGCGGCCTTTACCTTCAACCCCTTCTATAAAGCCGGGATGCAATATTTTCTCGCGGTCGAGAAAGGCACCAAGACCTGGATCGATGATCTTGAGCTTGATGCGCTGGAAAAGGATCGGGCGAGCTTCATCTCACAGATCGTGATCGATGCGCTGTCTCCCACCAACAGCTTTGCCGGCAACCCGATGGCGCAGAAGCGGGCGATCGACAGTGGTGGGCTATCCCTCATCAAGGGCCTGAAAAACGCCTATGAGGATATGACCAAGAACAAGGGCATGGTCAGCCAGGTCAACAAAAAGCCGTTCAAGCTCGGCGAAAATGTCGCCACATCGCCCGGCGCTGTTGTCTATCGGGACGAGATGATGGAGCTGATCCAATATCAGCCGACCACTGAAACAGTGTATGCGATCCCGCAGCTCACCATCCCGCCGCAGATCAACAAAATGTATATCAACGACCTTTCATCCGACAAGAGCGTGGTGAAGTTCCAGGTCGATCACGGCATCCAGACATTTGTCATCAGCTGGCGCAATCCGACCGAAGCGATGGGCGTCTGGGGCATGGACGAATATGTCGATGCCTGCATCCGCGCGCTTGCTACGGTGCAGGAAATCACCGGGTCGGACAAAGTGAATGTGTCGGGTGGTTGTTCCGGCGGCCAGACCATGTCCGTGCTGCTCTCAAAGCTCGCAG
>CAJQMX010000265.1 GCA_905479515.1 uncultured Parasphingopyxis sp. | reverse complement strand
GGTATCAAGCGCGTTGCCTCTATCGGCCTGCCGCTCGACCCCAACCAGCATCAGGCAATGGTCGAAATCCCCACCGACGAAAAGGAACCCGGCACGATCGTGCAGGAAATGCAGTCCGGCTACATGATCAAGGACCGCCTGTTGCGGCCGGCGTTTGTGGGCGTGGCGAAGAAGCCGGAGTGACAGCCCTCTACTGCCAAGGATGAGCAGATGAAATTTCAGCAAATTGAGGCTGCATTCGGCTTGCAAGAGTTCCCGCACGCCATCTTTTACGAATTTCCGTGGGGGCTTCGGTTTGAACTATCTGACGTGGAAACGAGTTCTGGCACGATGCACATTGAGCGATTTCTCGATGCACTGGCACGAGCGAAAGCAATTACACATGCGTGTGTCGAAAATTCCGATAAGTTGACGGTGCTGTTCTCGCGCTATGGCCCCAAAAAGCCTGTGCCAGCGACAAACCGGGCGATAAGGCAACTCGAGGATATCGGGTTTGATAGTTCGCGCTTGGGCTATCTCGGCGCTGTGCGGCAAGATGACGATTTTGAAGACTTGAGATATCGGCATTGGTATTCCTGTCGTCTAACCAAAGAACCGGCGGAGCTCGACAAACTGCTCTGGAATTGCGTCGCCGAGGACATGGGTGTCGAACCCTATGCCGAATGGACCGATATCCATTTTGTCGATTTGCACAAGCGAATGATTGTCCACGTATATGACGACCGCGGGATGGACGTTGTTGCGATGGACAAGAAGACAATTGAACCATTTTATACAAAGTTCAACGATTGGCTGTTGGATTATGACCGCGAGAAAATGGACCAACAATTCGGTTAACAACCGTAACGCCAGCGCAGGCTGGCAACCAACCCGCCTATGCGAGTCTCGCTACCATCGGTTTAGGCCCCAGCCTTCGCTGGGGGGTATAGTGATCTTTTATATATGTGCGTGTCGAAATTAAACGTCCCGTAACAAGTTGCACTCTTTCAATCTAAATCACAAATACCGTTTCAGATATCTCAAAATCTGAGTATGCGTTTTCTCGCTTCCCATGTCGGAGCCTCACTAATCGAGGGAGAGAAACTTTACTTTCAGACCGAAAGCGCTTGATTGAGCTACTGCGACAAGTTGTAAGGCTGGAAGTAAAATCAAACTGCGCCGGATGTACTGGCTGCCAATCAGACTGCCAAATCAGTAAGTTCGACAATGTACCCTCATCGTCTTTCAGCCCAAGATGATCAGAAAATATTGAGATGGAAGCCCTCCCAGTTGTGAGCAATGGAGAAGCAAATTTTAATGTATCTGGGAAGAAACCAACTGAAAACCTCCCATAAAACGCTGGTTGGATCGCAACTGTAAGGCACTGTAATCCACCTCGAGGCTTCACGGGCTTATCGTCTAGATACCCATCAATTTCACCATTTTCATTTTCCAAGAAAATCCAAGGCGGATCTGGAAAAGGCAGCCCTTGAAGTTCCTTTTTATCATATTTTCTGGACGTGATAACACGTTCGATTTTTAACTCTAGAATCTGCAGTTCGGAGTGATCGACAGCGACAATATTCAAAGGCTCAAATCCCGTACCGGCTTCCTCTTTTGCTGCGCTCCAAACCTTGCGTGCAAATGTCTGAGGATCAGTCTCTTGCATAAGTTCCAACAAATTTTTGCTCCATTCCGGCCGCACGCTGAAATCAAAATCTGCGACGCCTCGATTGATTGCTGAAACCAGCATAGATTTAAAGGTGGCTATGTGAACTGGCAGTTCCCATTCACTGTAGGCCAGAGCTAACACTCTTAAATATGCGGACATGAGAACAGCTTTTTGTCGTACGTCAAATTGACCCACCGATCCTCTGTCTCCCTTGAAAAAATAGTCGGGCGAATCAGAATATGGTTCTTCATTGTTTCTCCAAATATCTAACCATTGCGACCTCCATTGTTGCAAAAAGGGAAGGCCGGATATTTCCTGCAATCTCTTTAGGCTGCTTTCGAAGATCAGTGGGATAACCGACCCCATTGCACCTTTGAACAGACGTGCTTCGTGCGCTGACGGAATTTCCATTTTTGTCGAATAGGTATACCGCCAAGATTCGAATTTAAGATTTGAATCAGGATACATTCGAACCAACAGAGAGTCGGTGTATAAAGACGGCTTTCTAATTGCCTCTCGAAGCTCTTCAAATTCAAAGAACACAGATAGTTCGAAACCCTCGATTATCGAAACACACATTGCGCAGTCGGATTCAAGATATTGCTTGCTGATCCAAATGATGAACCTTTGGCGGGCTCGTTCATCTTTGCTTCTAATTAGCTTTGCGATCTGCCGAGCGGCTCGCCATTTTACGAAGGGAACCGGCCAATGCAGTCGCTCAAATAGTATGGAAAGAGACGTTTCACTCATCTGCTAATCCATTTTGGATCGCGAATAGGCTGGTCTCTTGTTTCGCTTTTCAGCGAACCAATCATGGATGCGAGTAAACATTTGGCTAGTTTTAATTGACCGGTCTCAAGCAGATAAAAAATCAAATGGCTTTGACCTAGTACTAACCAACCCTTTTCTTCTCCGCGCTCGATCAGAGGCCTGGAAGTCGCCTGTATAAATTCCTGCCATCGGTCTGGATAATGCTTCGCGACCAATCTCAATCGATTTTCGGCCTCTTTCCGAC
Source organism: uncultured Parasphingopyxis sp. (assembly GCA_905479515.1). The sequence continues at coordinate 13,252 of CAJQMX010000265.1, read as the reverse complement.
CGTGCCAATAGGACCAGCCGCGCTTGTGTCGCTGTGCCTGTACAAGCCAGTAAAACGCGTTCGAGGTTCCTTGAACGGCTAAACTTTGTTCAAAAATCCCATCAATCCCGGACTCAATTTGAAGTGTGTGTTGCCCGGCTTCTATCACTTCTTTAATTTTCTCCAAGGCATCCACACCGCGACCATGACCAATCCAATATTTTGTCCATTCAGCAAGTTTGTCATCTTCCCATCTGTAGGATCCAGCGGGCAGCGGCCTATCTAAGAATAGTCCCAAGTTTTCGGGCGAATATAAGGCAAAGTCCAGATTATGTTCGGTTGTGGTTTCCGAAATATTCAAACTATCTTCCTGTTCATCTGCGATAGCTTGTATTCTAGAGATTCCACAAAACCGTGATATGCTGTCGTTGATTCCCATCGGATCAGAATTTGATGACTTCACAACATCGTTCGGGACATGTTGATTTGCAGGTTCGACAAAGGTTTTTAGCAGAGCTGAGTCGTAGATATCATCTGCATCTAACTCCTTTGCATACTGTTCTACAAGCTGATCTGCATAGTACCATTCATCGCGACGAACGAGATCTCCGTAAAGCTCTCCAGCGTTGGCCGGCAAAACCTTAACTGCCAGCGAATAAAATTCTGAGCGCGCATGATTTGTTTCGGAACCATCTGTAAATTCAGTAATTTCCTCAAACAGACTCGCCAGCGAAATACACTGATTAGCAACCCAATCAGGGTCATAGTCGCCAACGTATTTAAGGCTTGCAACTATTTCATGTGCAAACGGATCTTTTCTCCAACCATAGCCGATCAGGCTTTCGGCGGCCCTAGTAAGAAAAAAGGAGGCACTTTCTGAGCAAGAGTGATCCAATGCGAAGAGGGAAAGGTCTATAGCGAGATTGGATCTTTCGGAAAATTCAATGACTTTGGTTTTTAGTTTTTTTGAAAATTCACTCGAAATGAACTCTGCTGCTTCGGGCTCGAAAATCTGCAGACGGTGTTTAGAGTAATGATCGATAAATAGATCTATTGAAAAAAGATCAGATTCAGCAGCAATTTCAACTTCGGAAAGTTGAACTTTCTCTCCTCCTAACCCAAGTCGCAACAGAATTAGGTTTGTTGCAATCTCAATGCATGCGTTCTTCAGAACTTTGTGCCTTCGATGAGTTTCGTAGTCACTAGAATCATTCAACTCCGTGACCATACGCCGAAATATTTGACTGTACGATATTGAATTTGGATCGGCTTTCCAGTCCTTGGCAATGGAAATGGCAACGTCCCGGATTTTATTTGCCGCATTTCCTATCCAACTCGTGTCTTTGTTTTTATCCAATCCATGCCACTGCATAACTTTCAGTTTGTCGTCCAAAGTTAATGCAAAGATTTTGAAGAACAAATCCCGAAAACCGTTAGTGTAGGCTAAAAATTCGTAATCATAGGGATCTTTAGCCGGAAATAAATTTTGTAGATCAACACGTCTGGTCAGCTTCTCAGGTTTCCATCCGCGCACAAGAAAAAGTGACTGTACCAATGGAAAACTGGAATATTTCCTTAGCTTGGGACGGGTTCGAGGGTCGATTTTTTCAATACATAAAATGGAAAATAATGCGCTTGCAGTTTGCGTTCCGCCGCTGATTTCCGCCAGTGCAATTGCCCTATTATAGTCATGCATTGTCATACATTCGAGTATCGCAATTGAGAGCAGGTTGTGGGCGTTTCCTGCCTGCCTCACAAAACTGGTTACTCTGGAAAGATCGATTTTTTCGAGGTGCACTACAATTTTTACTAAAATGGAGGCCCAGTCGATAGTGCGAGAATCGGAAGCTTTATTTTGATTGGTAATTCTTCTGTTTAATTCAGTAATTGCACGGTCTGCGACTATGTGCCTTGATTTTGATTCAAGTATCCGAATCAGCGACAACATTAACTCAGGAGTCTGAAATTCGAGGTTATCTTTGAGGTGAAAGACCCCATAATCATCGTCGGTTAATTGCAATGCCGCTGCAACAAACTGATCAAATTGGTGAGTTTGAAATTCTGCTGCATTGGTGACGCGATGACGCAGCGATCGCAATTCTTGGCATCTAGGTAAATCAAATGCCTGAAAAGCGGCTTGTTCCGACCTTTGCAATATCAACTCAATCTGATCGAATGGATACCCTCGACAAATTGCTTGAATAGCCCAATCTCTATTTGGTCCGCAGATTAAATCCGCTGAGTCACCAAATCGATCTAGTGTGACCCATTGCCATGCCCAACGCCAATAGTGTGGGGCGCTATCTTCAAGCCAATTCAGGAGACGGGATTGTTGTAGTTTGACTGTATCAACATGGCTTGGCAACTCCCGCAAAAATACAAAGATGCTACCGTGGAATGGGAACGTTCCTATGTCTCGATGATCCAATAGATGGTCAATTTCCTCAGACCATTCAATATTTGCATCCAACGCTTCAAAGCATTGAATCAAACCGCCTGAGGGAAAAGGGAAATCCACACCTGCTAAACTGTGTAAAACAGCGCGAGCATTCACCGATATCCCGTTCCATAAAGCTCTGTAGTATACTTTGATTTCACCATCAGGGCATCTTGGGAGGGACAGCACATTCGTGCGGTTGATGAACTCGGCGTTTCTGGCGAGTGACTCAAACGAATAGATTAGATGTAGTGGCAAACCTCCTGAAATTTCATAGAATGCATCACTCAATTCAGCTAATGATTTTGATTCATCTGGTTGGTCTGTGACCTCTAATTTGAAGCGCTCGGCTTTTCGCTGCACTTCAAGCCAATTGAATACTGCTTCTCCCGACATTAGCGGCAGCATTTCCCAATTTTCTTGAGGGCAATATCGCAACAATGTGTTCGGGAGATATTTTTCGGCTAAGTTTTGCGTTCCCGCAACAATTGAACAATTGTGCGCGCAAGGTAACAAATTGGAAAAGAGGAGCGACATATGCTCCAACGATCTTCCTTCTCTCCAAACATGATCCAGCCCATCTACAAAGACTATCAATCGGCGGCCATCTACCGCGAGCCTCTGTGCTGCTGCATTGACCCAGTCTAGCAACTTGTCGCCGCCAACGGTCAAGTCGGGCAACTCGGCTTCTATTTGGCTGACAAGAGACCTCTCTATCTCATGATAATAGAATCGATCTGTATTTTTGTCGGATAAGTCTAAAAAATAGTGGTGCCGGATGCAAACGGCCTTCTTCTTCTTTATCTCATTGAAACAATAGCTAAGGTAAGTACTCTTTCCTCGGCCTGGGGAACCAGACAATACAGAAACACCGTCTGTTTTAGTAATTTTCTTTATAAAATGGTCGTGAAAGATTTTGTCTGGCACCTCGTAACCAATGGGAATCGAGAAGTTTTGAGAGATGGGCGTTGAGCGTTCTTTTGATAGAATGCTGCTGATATGACTGTGTTGAATTCTACCGAATGGCTGGGGACTATTTTTGATTGTCGCCCATTTCGCGACACTATCCCTCAGGATATGCCAACCTCTTTCGTCGGTATCTGACGGAATTATCGAAGATCTAAGGTTGTATTCAAAATCACCGATCTGTGGCTGAGAATGAACGAACTCGAACTTCTGGAAAAACTCAGCTAGCAAATGCTTGTCTGGAATTTCAACGGATAACTTCTCTTGGATAGAAGCTGGAATTTTGTCTATTTCGATAAACCCTCCGCTCAGGCAATCTGAAAATTGCTTGTCCGGCAAACGGTCAGTGACTAGCCGCGCACTTGCTAACGTGGCACTTGAAATAAGTTCTTGAACTGAAGAAAACCATTTCTTCAACATTGAAGAGCCAGACTTCTTCCGCTTCAACAGCCAATCCCAATCTAGTGGAGTTTTGGGATTGTCAGGGTCGACGGCAAACTTAATTTGTATGACATCAACGGTGCCATCACTTCGCATAGCGACTACATCATCCACGGCACTGAAAGATGGATCTAAACTCTCAAGTTCCATCCAGTCATAACGGCTCGGATTCCGATAGAACTCGATCAGTTTCTCGATTGCAACGAGATCCTGATAATGGAAACCTGCTCTAATGGCACCTGGGCGTTTATAGTTCATAAAGTATTCGTAGACTTAAAAAACGGAATGGAAAGAGATACAGTTGTAGGATCATGAAATAAGAATAATTATAGCGACATACATTAATGGCAACGGAAACCGGCGTTATCGGTCGGATAAATTGAAGCAGCGAATGATAAGCTGGTTCAACTTTAATCAGAATATTCAAATTGATGCGATTGATCTATTCCGAGTACAGCCTGCTCCTCCCAATTATTAGCCTCCTTGCCAATATGATTGGCAATGCCGGCAATGACATGTCGCCGCCGCGTCGAACCACTATCGTAATAATCTCCATTCAAAAACTTGTTTTCAGGGTGCAAATGATAGCTCGCTAATACCGACCAATAACTTTTCAGCTTATCGGAAGAAACCTGCGTACCCGTGACTCTATCTAATGCGCTCTGCGCCGCAATCACCGGATTCCGTGTAAATGGAGCAATCGGCTTTGCGGCTTTGATCGCCGCCCGCCGCTTTGACCAATCATCGCAAAAACGCTCATCATCCAATATCCATTCTGCACTTAATGATAGCATGAACCCAAAGGGTTTGACCTGGTCACGATAGGTCTTGCTCTTGTTATAGGATTTGAACCAAGCCAATAATGCAGGAGATGTCGCAGCATAGCGGCTCATTGCCGGAAGCAATAGGTTTGGATGATAATCCAAACCTACTTGAAATGGATGTCCATCCAAAACAGCTTCAATGATTTTCCACCAAAGATCATGTTGCCATAGAGGAACTCCAATTTTGGTTTCTGATTGAACGGGTTTTGGAAATCCAATCGCCGGATTGTTTGCATCATACGGGGCAATCAAATGCCCCAAACCGTGTCCCGAAGCTTTTCGGATCATCGGTTTCTTGTCCTCATCAAAATTGAACAGCACATATCGTTTTGCCGAAACCGCGAAGCAGTAAAGCGGTTCCAGTATTTTGCCGTTGATATGGCTATAATTGTAGCTCTCGCTTTTCAGAATTGAACCATCAAATTCATAAGGATTCAAATTTTCAAACCAATTGATAATCGATTGAACCTTCTCAACAAATTGAGGTTCATCCATTCCATTAGGCTTGGCTATTGCCATGCTATCCGTATCGCAGAACACCCATTCCAATTGCTTTTGAGAAACGAGCGTTTCGGTAATTGCGAGCATCAATCGTGCGGCGCCGGTAATTAGCGTTGCCAAAAGAGGATCAAAGAAAACACCGGTTTCCTCAATCTTGTTTTTCTCAGTCGCAAATGGATCATCAATGCCATTGTAAACGGACAGCTTGGCTTTGCCCATTATATCGGTCACATTATTTTCAATGAATATCCCGTAGCTGGTCGAATTAGCGGTAGTCTTCAGATTGCCCTGTGCAGCATCAAGTGATGGTGCATTTTCTTCGCTCGCAAAGCGCAATTGCTCTTTCGTTTCATGACGCAATTCAATGACCCGTTTGTAAAAATCATCCTTGGCAGGATCGACACTATAGTCGGCGTTGCCCATGATGTTTATTGGCTTCAAACCCGATTGCATTGGTCCCGGCGCATAGCCAATTGCCTCAACAATCTCAGGCGATTTTCCACATAGCAATTTGGAAGCAATGCAATCAGCAATCGTAAACCAAAGTGGTTTCGAGCATGTCAGCTTATTCAATCCTATGGTTGCCGTGTGAGCCTTTTGATACTTGGTTCGGACTGGGAACACATCCTTTGTTGATTTAACGCGAACCAAGATCGAAAGATTTCGCCAGGCATCTTTTGATTGCAGCTCTTCTAATGTCGCGTTGTCCAATATCGCTTTTGCTTCATCCGTTGAATCTCGAGTGACTTTGTTTTCGGCAATAACGAACCGCCACAATGCCATCAGGCTGCAAACGGTGGGGTACATCGACAGGAAATCGCACAGCATCACTTGCTTGATTTCTCGCCTTATTCGGACCTCACTGCGCCCGCCAAAATAGGTCGATACGATATTGGCAATTTTCTGTGGGTCAAAATTGGGTTGGGACTGCTGCCATGGGACGATCCCCATATGCTTCAAACAGGCTTTGCCGATGCTCGCTTCGCTATAGGCTTTTTCGGGGCGTAGGTCGGTAAGCCCGAGGACTTTAAATCGACTGCGCAGCTCCACGTAGCACTCCCAAGTGGCTTGGGTGTCTCTCACCGCATATTTGATCATATCATCGCTAATCGGGCCTTCAAACTCGTCAAATTCGAGTTTTGGATGAACGACGTTCAAATGCCTTGAAAGACTTGCCAGCGAGTATCCACCCGACAGCAACGCACTTGCTAACGTTTTGATATCAACAAAATGATCCAGTGATGTTTTGATTTTTTCACCACGCTGTCTTTGGCTGCGACTGTGCATCTGTTTAAATGGCTTGGTGAAATTGATGAAAGCCATGCGCTGCGAGACATGTTTTACCTGAATTTTGGAGCGCCGCCGATCCGTAGATATTTTGAAGGTGAAGCCGCCACGCATTTTCTTGCCCCGCGCAGAACCATGGCTGATTGCTATTCTGGAAATATCAAAAGGCAGATTGAAGCCAACGATTGTCGCTCTAAGATCATAGGCAATACCAAATAGAATATCATCGGCAAACTGGTTTCTAGTTAGCAAATCCAAACCATTGTCTGCTGCATAGCGGCGCAGAGTTTCGAGTTCACTTTCCGACACCGCATTCGGAGCATAGAAAATACCGGACCTAAACAACTGCTCGCCTCGATAAACGCGAAAAGTTCCAAAGCGCAGAAGCTGGCTAGGGTCGGTCGTCGTTTCGGTATCGAAGACAACAGTAAAGTCGCTTGCGGGAGTTACTTTTGGTCGTTTCCCGGATTTCGAATTTTTAGGCTTAGCATCAGCAAGGACTGCATAAGCGCGTAAATGCAAAGGCAAATAATCGACATGATCCTCGACAGCGGCGCTCATGATTGCACCTGATTGTCAGCGTAGTTTTCAGACAGTGCGATTAAGAACAAACCAAACTCATAAAGCCGGTCGATAATCAGCTTTAGCAGATCCGCGAGCCCCAGAAGAAAATGGCCCATCCTGTCCAATTGCGGATCATTTTGTGGATTATGGAGCGGATGCCCTTTTTGATCATAGGTGCGCTTGCGATGACAATTTGCGCAAATATTCACCACCATGTCATCGCGAGCACGGCCAGCAATATGGTCTTGTTCAAAAACTCGCCAATCCGTTTCACCGCAACAAGGGCATTTCGGTTCATTCGTACCAAGCGCGGCAAGTCGTCTGTTTTTGCGTTTTTCATTTTCAAGGTCAGTCATTTCATTCTCCATCAATCACGAGATTGTAAATTTCCTCGAAGACCTCATTGCCGCTGTTCGCGATGCGAAGCAGCTCATTGGGGTCGGTTTCCAGAGGATGAAGCTTGCCTTTGAGGTCGCGGACCGATTTGCCGACAAATGGCTCTATGAGGGATGCATCGCCGCTCAGGACAAAGGTTTTGACAGCGGCTAGATGCTCACCATTCAGTTTGGCCTGATCGTATCCTGCCAAAACCAGATATTCCGGCTCACCTCCCGTAAGGACCAGCATTTCGCGCCCGCGCTTGTCAGTAAACCGCCATTTACCGCTTTTTCGCTTCGCGAGCTTGTTTCCATAGAGGAAGCGCCGGAAGCGCTCAGCGGACACTCCAGCCCGTTTTGCGGCCAATCCCTGCTTGCCGGTGTTGCGCATGAAGCGCAGGGCGGTTTCCAGCTTCTTATCTGATTTTACGGGTTTGCCGCGCAACGGCTTCTCGCCGGGTTTGGAATGCCCCCGCGCCTGGGATTTGGTCAGGCCTCGTTTTTTGCCCCGCGCAATGCGGCGGGCGTATTCAGCTTTATAATCGCGCTTTTTCTTTGCCATATCATACCTATCGAGTTGGCAGCTTTCGCTCTGCCAGTGATTCGATTGGTAAGATCGCCTTCAAAGTCCGATCAGTTTAGACTCCAGATATCCCTAAGCTGAAATGAGACATTTGGAACATTTGGAATTTAACTCGACAGGTCTTTCAGATAGCGCCAAACCGTTGTCTTTCCAGGGGTTGTACCATTTGGATATTGCCCTGGGTGCTGTTCAGCTACTTTATCTTGAATTGCGATAATCTTCTTTTCCTGAGTCTTGTCGTCAAAATTCGGATCATCGCTCCGCAATATTGCTAAAGCTTCGGTCAATAGCGGATCAAGACGCTTGCGACCCATGCGAGATTTCATTTTGGGAACGATTTCATTTTCGATTGAATTTGTATCAGCAACTTTACAAACGCGCACATCCATAAAGTCAAAATTCAATGCGCTAAGTTTTGATTGCTCAAAATCGATTTGCGCTGAATCGCTTCCAAATAGGGTGTTGGGAACTGTTCTGGGCTCCGAAGTATGTTCCGGCGCAATTTGAATTCCAATTGCGAGAAACTCATCGTCTCCAATTCGAAAATGCAAATCGTTTTGCATCATCACGGTTAAACTCGCGGTAAGAGCTTCATTCGAACCAGCATGTTGATATTGCGACTTGAGGTCCTCCGAAGCAAAAAGATACCAAGCGTCTTTGAGGGGATAAGCCTCTTTCCAATTGTCTCGAATTGATAATTCTGGATTAAAAACAGCGAACATAAAAACCTATATTAACCCTCAATTTCAGCGACAAATAGCCGGTTTTATTGTATTATCTGTTAATGCATCAAAGCTCTAATATAATTGAAAATGCCAGCAATAGCGAATGGGCTATTCAATCGGAAAATTGGATTGCCGAATTGGCTAAATTGCAAAAGTCTCGCAAATTGCGGGAACGCAATCCCAATCCATTGATATTATCCGGTCACGGTAATTCAATGCGAATTGATAAAGGCACATTGCTGATAAAAGAGGGATTTACCCATTTTCCGCAAAAGCCAATTGAACATCGCTATTTCAAAGGCGATTTGGAATCGCCCAAAACAATAATGCTATTGGATGGCAGTGGTTCTTTGTCTTTTGATGTTTTGAATTGGTTAGCAGACCAAAATATTTCGCTCATTAGAATTAAATGGAATGGTGAAATTGCAATTGTTTGCAGCGGCAACGGCTTTGCTGCCGATCAGGACAAAGTCGATTGGCAAAGGGAATTGCGTCATAATCCCGAAAAGCAGCTTAGTTTTGCAAAAGACCTAATTGCCCGCAAATTGGAAAGCAGCATTGTCACATTGCAAAAGCAATTACCGCAATCAGAATGCAATGAAAAAGCTATTGCCAGAGCACATCGCGGTATTGCCGAATTGTCCGAAAAGCTTACCGACATGCAGCAGGTTCGAGCAATTGAAGGTCAATGCGCTTCGACTTATTTCAAAGCTTGGACCGCATTGAGACCGAAATGGCGATCAAACAGCAAATACCCAATTCCAGATCATTGGAAACAATACCGAGCCCGAAGCGCAATCCACAATAGTAAGCCAGAAAACCGCAGCGCAACTGACCCCATCAATGCAATGCTCAATTACGCTTATGCAATTAAGCAATCCCAATTGCAGATTGAGGCCATCGGCGCGGGATATGATCCCACAATTGGAATTATGCATCACGGACGCCGCGGCAAACCCGCTTATGTTTTTGATTTACTGGAGCCGGAACGTCCAAAGCTTGATGCTGTCGTTTTGGATTTTGTGCAAAGCCAGAAAATGTCGCCAGCGGACTTTATTCTAACCAAAAACGGCACTTGTCGATTATCACCAGGACTTGCCAAGCATGTTGCAGTTTCGCTCTAGTGGCTCTTTTTCAATTCTTAGTTTATTCGTTCCACGAGTATATGGGAACAGTACGCCTAACATCAATTACGGCGAGGCAAGGTGCATTGCCAGCAATCACATTGAGTGTCAGTTATTGCCTTAGTTGTACCGATTGTTGGAAGTGTGAGATAGCCAGTGGCGCAAAAATTTGAAGTGTTACTACCGACTGTCGGGCCGGATATAGAGGCTATGATTTCGAAGCATAATTTATAGTTGGCACCAGATTTTTTGTTGCATAGAGGCGGTTTAGAAATGGTAGCACAATCGAGCGCTACTTAAAAAACGATACTAACAATCAAGAAACGGAAATTATCATGGCTGGCTTAACAGATATGGAAGATTTACTTTCGGAAATTAGTAACAAAGACACAACCGATTATATGCGCGAAGCATTGGCCTGCTACAGCAACTCAGCGTATCGCGGCTGTATAGTGATGAGTTATTTGGCACTCTTTGAAGATATACGAACCAAACTAGCCGAATTGGCAAAGGTCAATACAAAGGCAAAAAAGGTCTCAATAGAAGTAGAAAAGCGGGCTAAGAATCAGGAAGTTTTTGAGTCCTATATGGCGGATCAAATCCTATCCGAAGGCTTGATAACACAAGCAGAGCATCAGCGGCTCAATCAAATTCGTGACATCCGGAATAAAGCGGCACATCCATCGGGCGTTCACGCATCGGCTGAAGAAGCTCGTTTCGTATATCACACAGTGATATCTGAATATTTAAGCAAACAATTGCTAAAGACAACTCATGCAGTCGATGCACTTATTGAGCGTCTAGATAAAGCGAACCTCTTTCCAACAACCGTAATTGAGGAAGTCAAAGCTATAGCGTTGGACGAAGTTTCAGGGCTTCATAAAGCAGCGTTACCTTATCTTTTCTCAAAACTGGTGGATGCGTGTGAAGACAGTAATATCCAGATACGCAAAAATGCAGATCGCCTCTTGGTTGGCCTAGCTGCTGTTCAATTGGAAAAGTATAGGTCGATGATCAAGAAATATTTAATTATCGACAAATCCCACGATAATGATTTCGCAAAAAATATTGGTCGACTAATCGCTGCAGATCCGAAACTTCTCATCGGGTTAAAGCCAGAAATTGTAATTCGGATGAAGGCACTTTTATTAAAGGATACAGAAAGCCCAGCAACGAAAGCCATCACTAAGCTGTCACATCCGGCGAACAGATTGGGCAGAATGATAAAGGAGCTTGGCGAGGAACAGGTTCTCGCTGAATACCATGAAGTTCTGGAGGCGACACTCAGCCGTTTTCCCTATAACTCAGTGTTACTTTCAAATCTAACCGACGCACCTCAGGTGGTTAAGATGCTTTTGAAGATTTGGGCCGTGAACGCACGTTCGTCTACTTTCGATGTTGCCAACGCATTCGCGATCGGATTGTCAGATATCGATGAGTCAATAGATGATCTGATAACTGACAAGGATGCATTTGAACTAATGGTAGGCGTCAACGAAGCTGCGGATTGGAATGCACACAGTTCTAAAGATATTCGAAACACTCATTTTTCATCCGCGCCCAATTTTTCAGCTGCTGCTAATCGATATATCGCGAAAGCCCCTAAAAAGGCTTCCAGTCTGGTTTTAAAAAAACTCGGGCAGTCGCTCGATGATTTTATGAATGCCAACTTTGATGCAGACGATGAATAAAGCAGCTGGTTTATCGATAAAATTTGGATATTGGCCTCAATACAAAACAGTATCGGCGGGAGACGTTTTTGTTGGCCCTTTGTCAGACTATCAACAGACAGTTGATGCCACGGAAAAATCAGATGGCATAGATGGTCAATGGATATATGCTCCGCTACAGCAAACAAGGCACTTTCCTTCTGGCCGGATAATCGAACGGCCCTTTACCTCAAGAATATTTGGATTACCTAAGACGCATTTCATTAGTCACGGACGATCTAATTCCCCAGATCATTTGGAATTCCTTATATGGTGCCTTTCTCTTTTTTCAGGGATAAGATTGACGAGCACAGAAGCAGGATTTGTGGATGCTACACCTATCAAATCCGGTAAATTGAATGATTTTGTTGTTTTGGGCCGCTTTGAGAATTGCGTTGAACTGGCAGAAAGCTTTTGGATAAACAATCTCAACTTCCCGCAGCGGGCTGATTTAGTTGCGGGAGCGATACATACTCTTTTTCTGTCCCAAGGGCCGCAATTGCTGCAATATGAGCGTTTTATATATTGCTATACAGCATTGGATACGTGTTTTGCATTAGCCGCTGATTTGTATCCATCCAAAAAACGTATAACTCACTCAGCGCGAATGGAGTGGATGTGCAACTTATTCGGAATGCCAGTTCCTGATTGGGCGGCTCCAGCATCAAAAGGTAGTTCTTCTATAGCAGTGCTGCGAAATGCCACGATGCACGAAGCCCGTTATATGGGACAACCATTGGGCTTTGCCTTGCACGGTGTAGGTACAAACCAAAACTTGCCGCTAGAAATGAAAGGGTTGATTTGCCGATTACTTGTTGCATTATTGGGAGCTTCAAAAGCTAAATATGTAACGACGCTTGTGAACACCCGGCAGCGCATTGGATTGCAGATTTCATAATCGGAATGTTTTGCTATCCTAGACGGCATCAAAATCGAAAGATCACTATACCCCCCAGCCTTCGCTGGGGTGACGAGTTGCCCGCTTTTGTGGGGGTGGCTGAGCTGACAAATGATTTTTCCGCCTGATCATGCTATATTCTCACTTCGTTTCGTTGGCTGCTGCCAGCACAATTTTCCTCTTCCGGAGGGAGAGGGCAACGAGACTTGGCAATTTATTGCCTAGTCGCAGTGGGTGAGGGGTTTAAACCGCCAATGAAAAAGCGCCTCACTCCAGTCGCAAGAAAACTCCGGAGGAACCAAACCGATGCTGAAGCCTTGCTCTGGTCGCGCCTTCGCAATCGCCAAATTGAAAATGCGAAATTCCGGTTTCAGGCTCCTTTCGATAACTATGTAGCCGATTTTTTGTGTCATTCGGCCAGTCTCATCATTGAACTGGACGGGAGTCAGCATGCCGACAGTCCCCAAGACAAAATTCGCGATGCCGTCATGGAGATTGGGGGTTATCGGGTGATCCGCTTCTGGAATTCGGAAATTTTTGACAATCTGGAAGGCGTGCTGGAGGAAATCCGGCAGGCAGTGCTTGGCGAGCAAAGCCGATAAACCCCTCACCGAGCGCGACTAGTTCGCTTCGCTCTCAAGTCTTGCTTGCCTCTCCCTCTGGGAGAGGAAAACGGGATCGACGCGTTGTTTCAAGCCCTATCCCGCCACCGCCATATACATCGCCGCCGCCAGTCCAAATCCCCTCGGATCACCCAGCAGCCCGCTCTCCATCTTGTTCATCACATAGGAGAAGCACAGGCGCGCGTCCTGATCGATGATCACCGAGGAGCCGCCA
>CAJQMX010000264.1 GCA_905479515.1 uncultured Parasphingopyxis sp. | reverse complement strand
CGCAGGCTTTGTGCGGCGGCGGTTGTTCCGCGATCCAGCGAGGCAATTTCGGAATTGCCGCCATCCAGCATACTGGAAGCCCGGCCAGCCTGCACAATGCGCTCGATTTCGGCAGGAAGCTGCCGGCCATTGGCTACGCGTGCATAATCGCGATAGTCGAGCTCCCCAGTCAACGCCCCTGCCGCCTCCTGCAATCGCCACAGGTCGAGGGCCGCATCGGGATCAGCAGGATAGGCTGCCCGATGCTGGATGAGGACATCCCGCCAGTTTCTCTGGGTCGGATGTTCACGGAGCATCGCCTGGCCATAGGCGTTAACCCGCCCAACATCGTTCACACCCTGCGCCATGTTGATTGCGCGGCGATACCAGGCAACCGGCGTTGCCATTCCGGCCGTGCGGTGAATTTCCAATGCTCGCTCAACCAGAACCAGCGCACCGGCATGATCGCCGGCTTCGTCCATCAAACTCGCCATTGCGATAAATATCTGCGGATTGCTGGACCCGGCATCGATTGCAGCCTGCAAATCGGCGCGGGCAGCGGTGGCATTCTGCGCGTGAAAGGCAAGGCGTGCGCGATGGTAATAAAGGTCCGAGCGCTGCGATGCCGCAACCAGCGGGCTGGCCAGCAGCACGTTGATCGCAGCCATCTGTGCTGCGGTGTTGAACGTCCGGTTTGCCACATCAAGCTGCATGGTCGCCAAGACGTACCGATCACCATCTGTTTGGGCGGCTGCAGCAGCCTGATTGAGATAGTTTGAAGCCGCTGGGAAATTACTTTGTGCAATAGCCGCCTGCGCTTGTTCGGCAGCTTCCCGAACAGGGCGTGAAAGATCATATTGAAGCGCGGCCTCTTGGGCAGCAAGGGGCGTACTGATTGGAATTGCCGTTGCGATAACCCCCGCAATTGCCAGCCCGGTCAATTTGTTCAGCATACCCGTCCTCAGTCCTTTTCGATGGTTATCATGCGCATAAAGAAATGGGGACGACGATACTATCTCGCCGCCCCCAATATTCTTCCGCTTGTCCTGCGCTCCGGTCTATTCGGCGCTTGCAGGCTCAGCGGCGGCAGGAGCAGCGTTCGCACCGGCCTGTTCGTCCAGCCATTGCAACCAGAATGCAGCATGCGGCGCACGATCACCTGTAACGGCTTCGAATGCCGCGCGGGCCTGATCAGTCTGGTTGGCCGCATAGTAGAGCGCGCCTCTGCGCAAGTTCACCACGCCGGCGTCAACACCGCCTTTGTCGATAGCCAGCTGATACAGCTCAAGCGCTTTGGACGTATTGCCATAAGACGCATAGGCATCAGCCGTGTTCAGGGCGACACGGCCATTGGCCGAACTACGCGATGCAGCTTCGGATTCCGCGAGACCAGCCTGATCACCACTGATGTTACTCGCGATCTCTGAAGCGACCTCTTCATTGGCGGGAATTGCGCCGCCAGCAACGCTGCCTTGATAGATCACCTGCGCTTCGCGCGGCAGGCCGCGCTGCGCTGCCAGACGAACATATTCGTTGATGCTGTTCACATCGAGGCCGTTGGTTGCCCGCATCAGGCGAAGAAGGTCCAGATTGGGCTGGTCTTCAAGCCGCCCTGCTGTCTGATAGACGCGCAGCACTTCGTTCCAGTTCTGGGCACTGGGATGTTCACGCAGCAAGATCGTTCCAAATTCAACAACTCTGGGCACATCACTGGTTTGATAGGCAGCGCGGAACGGAACCGCGATCCAGCTCGATGGAATTTGCGTCCCTGCTGCGGTCAAAGCCTCGAATGCACGCCTTGCAGTGGCATAACCGGCAGCATGATCGTTTGCGGTGAATTGCGAGTCGGCCAGCCGGATCAACGCATCACCGTTGTTCGGATCGTAGCGGAGCACGTTTTGGAACGCCGTGGCCGCTTTCGCGTCGTCACCTGCGGCGCTTGCTGCATTGGCGAGAGCGAGCCAGAACCGTGCACGACTTTCGATCGGCACGCGGTTGCTCGCCAGAGAGAGTTCAAGCGCTCGCAACTGCACTGCCTGAATCTGCTCCGGAGTGCCGCCCTGCTCCTGAATCTTGCCCGCATTCTGCAGCATCACCTGACCGATGATGAAGCGATCATCCTCGTTCTCGATAAGCGCCACTGCGGCTTCGAGCTGCGCCTGGATGGCAGCAGTATCGGGAGTCGCGTCCTCGGCCTGAAGAGCAGTCTGAGCGGCGACAACGGCTGCGCGCACTGCATCAGAAAGTTCTCCGCCATCAAATTCTTCAGCAACCTCACCTTCCTGCATGGCGGCGGCAGGTGCCGTCGCAATTACAGTCGTTCCGCCGAAAATCAGTGCGGCAGCGAGGCTCATTGTGGAAACCCGTTTCATCTAAAATCTTCTCCTAAAATTTCGTATTCAACATGCGTCAAAACCTGTTTGCCCCATGCTACTAACGGATCGGGCAGAGAACAAGTTGCGATCTATGCACAAATATATGGCCAATTGCCTCTGAACCATTGTTGAACCACCCTTTTATGACAGGAAAATGGGGTTTTGACGGGATAAGCCGGAGCCGCTAACCGAACCGGATGCTCATACTTATTTCTCCTGCAAAATCGCTCGATTTCGAGAGTGAACTGGTCTCGCACGCGTCAACAGCGCCCCGTTTCCCCGAGGAAACCCAGCGGCTCGTGTCGGCAGCATCCAACCTTTCCAAGGCCAAGCTGCAGCAGATCATGCCTGTTTCTGACAAGCTGATCGACCTCAATCATGGCCGGTATAAGGATTTCTGGGATCAGCCGGAGCGCGCAGCGATTTATGCCTTTTCCGGCGATGTTTATACGGGTTTCGAAGCGAAAACTGTCGACGATGCGGGCATGCGCTTTGCGCAGGACCATCTGCGGATATTGTCAGGTCTGTACGGGCTTTTGCGCCCGCTGGACGCAATTCGACCCTATCGCTTGGAAATGGGCACCAAATGGGCCCCGCGATATAAGAAACTCACCGATTTCTGGGGCGACAAGATCGCGACAACCGTGGCTGAAGATCTGGAGGCGGACGGATCAGACACCATTATAAACCTTGCAAGCCAGGAATATTGGGCGGCGGTAAACGGTGCAAAGCGCCTGAAAGACAAACGCATCATTGCCATCGATTTCCGCGAAGAAGGCCCCAAAGGCCTGCGCTTCAACAGTTTCGAGGCCAAGCGGGCGCGCGGCATGATGGCACGCTATATATGCGAGCACCGACTCACCGACCCCGAAGCGATCAAATCCTTTGACAGCGATGGCTATCACTTTGTCGAAGACGGATCGGACGAGAATAGCTGGCGCTTTGTTCGCGATTAGGGGCTATCACGCGGTGCGGGTGTGCCGCCTGACTTTGCGAAGACTCCGGCTCGCGATCATCTGTGGATAAATCGGGCTTTCCGCTCGCTACTTTCCTGCAGTTTTGCTAGGCTTTTCGCAAATATTTCATATTGGAAAGTGACGCTTTGAGCGACGATCAGACCACCTTGGCCAGTCCATCGGACATCAGCCCCATCAACATCGTTGATGAAATGAAGACGAGCTATCTCGATTACGCGATGAGCGTGATCGTATCGCGCGCCTTGCCCGACGTTCGCGACGGGTTGAAGCCCGTTCACCGGCGGATTCTCTATGCCTGTCAGGAGGGCGGATTCGTCCCCGGCCGACCCTATCGCAAAT
>CAJQMX010000263.1 GCA_905479515.1 uncultured Parasphingopyxis sp. | reverse complement strand
CCCGCCAGCAGGTTGAGAATGGCGCGCAGATCATTGACATCAACATGGATGAAGGGCTGCTCGACGCCGAAAAGGCGATGACGACATTCCTTAAATTGATCGCTGCCGAACCCGATATCGCGCGCGTGCCCTTCATGATCGACAGCTCGAAATGGTCGGTAATCGAAGCAGGCCTTAAATGCGTGTCGGGCAAACCCATCGTCAATTCGATTTCGATGAAAGAAGGCGAGGCAGAGTTTCTTGCCTATGCCGCAAAATGCCGGGCCTATGGCGCGGCGGTCGTCGTGATGGCGTTCGACGAAACCGGTCAGGCGGACACCAGGGAACGCAAGGTTGAAATTTGTCAGCGCGCGTACAAGCTCCTCACCGAAAACGGCTTCCCGCCCGAAGACATCATCTTTGATCCCAATGTTTTCGCGATTGCGACCGGCATTGACGAGCATCGCCGCTATGCGATTGATTTTATCGAGGCGGCGCGGGAAATTCGCGCGCTCTGCCCAGGCGTCCATATTTCCGGCGGTCTTTCCAACCTGTCGTTCAGTTTCCGGGGCAATGAGCCGGTCCGCCGGGCCATGCACAGCGTGTTCCTCTATCACGCGATCCCGGCGGGTATGGATATGGGCATCGTCAATGCCGGTCAGCTTGACGTGTATGACGCGATCGACCCCGAACTGCGTGAGGCCTGCGAGGATGTGATCTTCGACCGCACGCCAGCGGCTGGCGGCGACCCAACCGAAAATCTCATCACGCTCGCCGAACGGTATCGCGGAACTGATGCGCGGGCCGAAAAGGCCGCCGAGGAATGGCGCGGCTGGGACGTGATCAAGCGGCTCGAATATGCGCTCGTCAAAGGCATCGATGCGCATGTTGTCGATGATACCGAAGAAGCGCGGCAAGAGATTTATGCACGCGGCGGCAAGCCTATCGAGGTGATTGAAGGCCCGTTGATGGACGGGATGAATGTGGTTGGCGATCTGTTTGGCAGCGGCAAGATGTTTCTGCCCCAGGTCGTCAAATCAGCGCGGGTAATGAAGAAAGCCGTCGCCCATCTGCTTCCCTTCATTGAAGAAGAAAAGGATGAGAAAGCCAAGGGCAAGGGCACGATCATCATGGCGACCGTGAAGGGCGATGTGCATGATATCGGGAAGAATATCGTCGGCGTCGTTCTCCAGTGTAACGGCTTCGAAGTTATCGATCTCGGCGTGATGGTCCCGTGGAGCGATATCCTGACCGCCGCCAACGAAAACAAGGCAGATATCATAGGGCTTTCCGGCCTGATCACGCCCTCGCTGGACGAGATGGTGACTGTCGCGGAAGAAATGGATCGAGCCGAGCTGCAGATTCCATTGCTGATCGGCGGGGCCACGACGAGCCGCGTCCATACGGCGCTCAGGATTGAACCTGCCTATGCCGGGCCGACGATCCATGTGCTTGACGCAAGCCGCGCGGTTGGCGTTGCCTCGACTCTCGTCTCGCAGACCCAGCGCGACCCGTTCGTCGAGCAGACTGCCAATGAGTATGACGAGATCCGGACGGCGCGAAAGGGCAGGGGCGCGAGCAAACTTGTTACCCTGAATGAGGCGCGGGCCAACAGCTTTGTTGCCGATATGGCGCTCAAGCCGGACGCCCCGCTCAAGCCGGGCCTGCATGTTTTCGATGATTGGCCGCTTGATGATCTGCGCGACTATATCGATTGGACGCCCTTCTTTCGCGCCTGGGAGCTGGCGGGGAATTATCCGGCGATCCTGGATGACGATGTTGTTGGGGAAAGCGCGCGGGATCTGTTCAAGGACGGACAGGCAATGCTTGACTGGATTATCACGGAAGGCTGGCTCAAGCCGCGCGCCGTTGCGGGCTTGTGGGAATGTCGCCGGGATGGCGATGATATCATCGTCATGGATGGTGTCGGTGAACACCGGCTCCCCATGCTGCGCCAACAGGTCGTAAAACGGTCTGGCCGGCCCAATATGTGCCTCGCCGATTTCATCGATCCGGCGGGTGACTGGATTGGCGGTTTCGCTGTTTGCACCGGTCATGGCATCGAAGAGCATCTGGCCCGCTTCAAGGCTGATACGGATGATTATTCCGATATCCTGTTAAAGGCGCTGGCCGATCGCCTCGCCGAAGCCTTTGCCGAGCGTATGCACGCCCATGTCCGCACAGAGCTATGGGGCTATGCGCCTGACGAAGGCCTTTCGAATATGGATCTGATCCGCGAGAAATATGACGGTATCCGCCCGGCGCCGGGTTATCCGGCTTGCCCGGATCATAGCCTGAAACCGCTCTTGTTCGATCTGCTCGGCGGCGGGTCGGGCCATAACGGCCCAGCCGGGATCGAGCTGACCGAGAGTTTCGCGATGTTCCCGACCGCAGCCGTGTCCGGTTTCTATTTTGGCCATCCGCAATCGCAATATTTCGGCGTGGCCAAGGTCGCTCAGGATCAACTTGAGGACTATGCAAGCCGCCGCAAAGTCGATCTGGATATCGCTGCGCGTTGGCTACGGCCCAATATGGACCATTGAGCCAGGTTGAAAAGAACCTTAACGCGCTGAAAATACGATATTAACCAGAAAATTTCGGACTTTCTTAACCGTTGAAAGCGCATCGCGAGGCATTCCTTTGGGAGAATGTCGTGCGCATTTCGCCAATTATTATCCTTGCCGCTCTGCTTGCCTTGGGTGTGCCACTTGCCGCTCAGCAACCCGGCGCGCCCTTTATTGTTGAGGGATCAGGGCAGGGCTTCTCCCGTCTCGATCAGGCCGTGGATGCTATCGGTGGCGGGGAGGGGACGATTATCATCGCGCCCGGAACCTATCGCCAGTGCGCGGTGCAGGAAGAAGGTGTCGTCACCTATCGAGCGGCAGAGCCCGGCACGGCGATCTTTGATGGCGTTGCCTGCGAACAAAAAGCGGCGCTCGTCCTGCGCGGGCAGGCAGCTCTGGTCGACGGATTGGTGTTCCAGAACATTTCCGTCCCCGATGCCAATGGCGCGGGTATCCGGATCGAACAGGGCGATCTTCAGGTTCATAATGCCATGTTTCGCAATAGTGAGCAGGGCATTCTCTCTGCTGAAGATCGCGGCGCGACGATCAGCATCGACCGTTCGACCTTTTCCGGCCTTGGGCGCTGCGATCGCGGTTATTCCTGTGCGCACAGCATCTATATCGGCCGCTATGGTGCGCTGGAAGTCACCCGGTCGCGTTTCGAGCGCGGAACAGGGGGGCACTATGTGAAGAGCCATACACCGCAGATACGTATCACCGATTCAAGCTTTGACGACACGGCAGGCAGTGCCACCAACTATATGATCGATCTGCCTTCGGGTGCGGTTGGCACGATAGCCAACAACATCTTCGTGCAGGGCGAGAACAAGGAAAACTGGAGCGCCTTTATTGCGGTATCCGCCGAGGGTGGCGGCAACAGCAGCGCGGGTTTGGTCATCGCTGACAATGAGGCTTCGCTCGCACCCGGAGTACGCCGGAACACCTGGTTCGTGGCCGACTGGAGCGGCGATAGGCTCAGCATCGGCGAGAACAGTCTTGGCGAAGGGATCGCGGTTTTCGACAGCCGTTAGGGCATGGAGAGCCGTGCTCGGCTTGCTTTGCTGTATTGCATATGCAATACGCATAGCCGCTGAATTGTCACGAGGGCTTCATGACCCAACAATCTGAATCTGCATCTCTGACGAACTGGGTCCGTCTGGCTGGCCTGTGCTACCTGTTCATCATCATCGGCGGACTGTTCAGCGAGGCCTATGTCCGCGGCAGTATTATCGTTGCCGGCGATGCCGGAGACACGGCGCGCGCGATTATCGAGAATGAGGATTTCTGGCGAATGGGAGCAACCGTCAACCTGCTCTACCTTGCCCTTAACATTCCGGTCGGCGCATTCTTCTATCTGCTGTTTCGGCGAGCAGCTCCGGCCCTGTCCCTGATGATGCTGATGTTTATCGGGCTGTGCGCGACGGTCGAAGCCGTCAATTTGCTCAATATGACAGGATCGTTCGGATTATTGGGTAATCCAGACGCGCTTGGCGGGCTGAACGCGGAACAACGCGAAGCCCTGGCCTATTCCGGACTGCGGCAATTCTCGATGGGTATGTCTGTAGCCTTGGTCTTTTTTGGCTTTTTCTGTGTGATACTCGGCAAACTCATCTGGCAAATGCCTGTCCTGCCACGGGCGATAGGTGCGCTGATGATGCTGGCCGGATTTTGCTATCTGATAAACAGCGTGGTGAATATCAGCGGTCTCGATCTTCCCGTATCACCGTGGATATTGCTGCCTTGCCTTGTCGCGGAACTGTCTGTCGCGCTCTGGTTGCTTGTTCGGGGCGTGCGGACGGAGCAGGGCTAGACTGCCTACATAGAATTGACTTCCAGGCCGTGCTTGCGGACAGTCTGGCGATGAAAAAGAAACTTCTCAGCTTCATCGGCGCGATATTGGCATTTATTCCCGCTACCGCCATCGCGCAGGAATCTGCCCGCCCCAATATTGTCCTGATCGTCGCAGACGACGTCGCCTTCACCGATCTGGGTGCCTATGGCAGCGAGATTCGCACCCCGAACATCGATGCGCTGGCGCGGCGCGGGACGATGTTTTCCAATTTCCACGCTACACCGATGTGCGCGCCGTCTCGTGCCATGCTGATGACCGGTGTTGACAACCACCGTGCCGGAATCGGCAATCTGCCCGAAATCACACCAGCCGAGCATGAGGGCTCTCCGGCCTATCGCGGCTTGCTGGCTGACGGGCTGCCGACCATCGCCAGCCGCCTGCACGGCATCGGCTATCGCACCTATATGACCGGCAAATGGCATCTCGGGCACACGCCGGGAACATTGCCCAGTGCGCGCGGGTTTGACCGAACCTTTATCGTCGATGCGACGGGCGCGGACAATTGGGAGCACCGACCCTATCTTCCCTATTATGACCGTGCCGAATGGTTCGCCGACGGCGAGGCGGTCAATGAACTGCCCGATGATTTCTATTCGTCAGAATTTCTGGTCGACCGGATGATCGATTTCATTGGCGGCGGGAGCGATGCCCCCTTCTTCGCCTATGTCGCGTTTCAGGCCATTCATATTCCGGTACAGGCCCCGCGCGAGTTCACCATGCGCTACCGGGACGTTTATAATCGCGGCTGGCAGGTCCACCGTGAGCAGCGCCATGCCGCCGCCATTGCAGCGGGCCTGATTCCGGCAGGCTCTCCGTTGGGCGCGATCCATCCCGATCTGCGCCAATGGGATGATCTGACGGGCGAGGAACAGGCCTGGCATGCCCGCGCGATGGAAGTGAATGCCGGGATGCTGGAGGCGATGGACCATCATCTCGGGCGGCTGATCGCGCATCTGCGCGCGACAGGGCAATATGACAATACGATCTTCATCGTGACCTCTGACAATGGCCCGGAAGGCAATTCGCCCGCAGGCAGCCGAATCATGCAGGCCTGGATGTGGATCGTCGGTTATTCGATGGATATAGAGACAATGGGTGAGCGCGGCAGCTGGGGCTATATCGGCCCGGAATGGGCGAGCGCGAACGCTTCGCCGAGCAGCCTGTTCAAATTCTACGCCAATGAGGGCGGAACGCGGGTGCCGCTGATATTTGCCGGGCCGGGCATCGGCGAAGGCGGTATGGCGCAGCAACTGGGCCTGATCAGCGATATTCCCGCAACGATAGCCGCGCTCGCCGGAGCCGATGGCGAGGGCATGACGGGGCGTAGCCTGCTGCCCGCGCTTGAGGGTGATGAAGCAGATATTTACGGGCCGGACGACAGCTTCGGCATCGAAACCGCCGGGCGCCGCGCTTTCTATCAGGGGCGCTACAAGATTGTCCGCAATGGTCTGCCGCTCGGGGACAATATCTGGCGGCTTTATGATCTTGAGTCCGATCCCGGCGAAACCCATGATCTCTCAGCCAGTGAGCCAGAACTGTTTGCAGCGATGCAGGCAGGATATGCGGCATGGGCGGAGGATAATGGCGTTCTCGAAATGCCGGAGGGCTATGATCCGGTAAAGACGCTGCAACAGCATAGCCGCGGGCCAATGCTTCGCCGTTACTGGTGGATATTGGCGCTGCTTGGCGGGATTATTGTCGCGCCGATTGTCTGGATTATCTATCGGCGTCGGAAAAAGCGGACCGCTTAGATTACGGGCAATTGCTTTCGCCAACACCCGGCATCAGATCCAGACAGCGCCCGTCAATCGTCACATCGCTGATATCAAGGTCGATCAGCGACGCGAGCGTTGGCAGGATATCGACCGTCATCACGCCAAGCGGTTGCTCGACATGCTCCACACCCGGCCACCAGAAGAGGATCGGCACGCGCCGGTCATAATCCCAGACGCTGCCATGGGTCGCGACATAAAGGCCGGGCATGGCTTCGGGGATCGGGGTCACGCGTGGTTGCAGGACGACGATGAAATCGCCTGACCGTTCAGCGTTGAAATTGGCGCGGACCCGGTCAAGCACTGTCCAATGTTCCGGCGGTGCAGTCGTGATTGGCTGGGCGAGAATTTCCGACCGCCCAAAGACGCGGTAAACCTGCGGATGGGCTGAGATCATTGCCGTGGCGCGGTCCGTGACTTCGGCGCGCCGGTCTTCCGGGACGGAGCGGTCGATATAGAAATCCCCGAACGGCGCGTCGGCGCGCAAGATGGGTGTTTCCAGCCCGGTTTCTGCGGCTAGCCTTGCGTCCAGTGTCTCAAATCCCGGCAGCAGACGCGCGGCGCGGGGCGCACCCTGTTCAACCTGGCGTTCTGGCAGATCGAGCCCGCCATGATCGGCGGTCAGCACCACGACATAGCTGATCCCGCGCGCATCGAGCCGTGCGAAGAAATCGCCAAGCATTGCATCAAGCGCCATCAGCTGAACGCAAATCTCGACACCCTCTGTGCCATAGGCGTGGCCAATATAGTCGGTGGAGGCGAGGCCGATCGCGAGAAGATCGGTTGTCTCCTGCTGGCCCAGCTCTAGCTCGGAAACGAGATCGGCTGCGAGAACCAGCGTCAGCAAATCGCCTTCGGGTGAATTCAATATGTCGCGGCCATTGGTTGTCGGTTCCCGGGAAAACACATGTGTGCCGACGGTCGCGTCTTCGCCGACGGAAATCGCCCGATTATAGGCTGCGCATTGATGCGGAATTGGAAGCGGTACACGGCTGGATACTGCTGCCTGCATGGCCGCCTCGTTGATCCGGGTCAGCGCTTCGGGAGTCTCGCGCCCTTCGTAGGTCGTAAAACCGGTATCACCGGGCCAGAATACATGATCGGCATGCGCACCGCCCAACAGAACGGCAGAACGATCCTTCCCGCCCACGGAAACAACGCGGCTGGCCTCGTTCACGCGCTGCATCAGATCGCCCAGTGTGGGAACCAGCAGGTGGCGGGAGGAAACAGTGTAATTGCTGGAGGAGGAACCCTCGACGCTCGTATCCTCCATGCAATAGACGCGCGGATCATCGCGTTCGACATCCATGTTGAACCAGCGATTGCCGATAATGCCAGTGCGCGCCGGATGGGAGCCGGTCAGAATGGTGGAATGGCCGGGGCAGGTTTCGGTCGTCGAATGCGCCTGATAACCGGACGGGAATACCGCGCCCTGCAGCAACCGCGCAAAACCGCCGGAGAAATTTTCGCGATGCTGAGCGAAAAGGTCCGCACTCAACTGATCGACGGAAATGGCAACGACGAGGCGTGGCGGTGATGATTCGGTGGCTTCCGTGCTCTCTTCATTTTGCGCAAATGCCGCAAAAGGCAGGGTTAAAGCTGTAACCAGAGCGGCGATGCGAACGAACTTCATCGGATATCCTCTTGATAGTGCACGGCGCGGATGCCGCTGCTATAGCGCGCTCGCGAAGGAGCAAACAGGTGCGATTTTCCCTTATGAAGACCGTCTTCGGTCTGATTGCCGCATTTTTGTGCATGATGCCAGTGCTGGTCTCCGCGCAGGTGCCGCGCGAGAATGCGATCAAGACGGCGCTGCTTGCCGAAACCGAGGCCCCTGCACCAGGCCAAAGCTTTACCCTCGCGATCCGTATGCGCCCCGATGAGGGATGGCATGGCTATTGGCTGAATCCCGGCGAGGCTGGAATTCCAGACAGTTTCGAGTGGGACCTGCCGGATGGCGTGACCATCGGCGAACTGCGTTATCCTGTGCCTGAGCGACTTTCGATCAGTGGTATCATGAATTATATCTATCACGGTGAATATGCGTTGCTCACGGAGGCTTCGCTTGATGATAGAATAGCGCGGGGAACGGCGCTGCCGCTTCGTGCGCAAGGTCAGTGGCTGGCCTGTACGGACGAAATTTGTGTTCCTGAAA
>CAJQMX010000262.1 GCA_905479515.1 uncultured Parasphingopyxis sp. | reverse complement strand
GCGGTTGTCGGCCAATCCCTGTTCGTTATTGATCTGCCCGATTTGGGCGGCGGCGCAAAACTGCGCGGCGCTGGCGTGTCAGTCGAAGCGCTGGTCGAGTTTGCAGGCGATTAGGTTTTGTCAGGAGCTTCTGCCGGGCGCCTGCGGATAAGACCGATCGATTTCATCGTCATCACCAGCTCGTCATTCTGGTTGAAAACGGTGAGCTTGCTACGAAACGATCCCATTTCAGGGCGGCTGCGGGACGGTGTCTTGTCGACTATTTCGGTTTCGCAGCGAAGCACATCGCCGGGATAGACGGGCTTTAACCAGCGCAATTCGTCAATGCCCGGCGATCCAAGACTTGCCTGTTTATTCGCCTTCAGATTCTCGACCAGCATCCGCATCACCATCGAGCCTGTGTGCCAGCCGCTTGCGGAGAGCTTACCGAAATAGGTTTGCGCAGCCGCATCGTCATCGAGATGAAAGGGCTGGGGATCATATTTTGATGCGAATTCGATCACCTCTTCGCGTGTGACTTCATAGCGCCCGAAAGCAGATTTTGTGCCGGGTTCAATATCTTCGAAATAGAGCATGGCGGCAGAATATCACGCCCTTACGTTTACGCAAGCGTAAAGTAAATCATTCAGCGAGCAGCGCATCCGCAACTGCCGGGTCCCCATCATTGGGGAGGGGCGTTACCCCGATCAGTCTGGCAAGAATGGAATACACGTCGATATTATCAATGATCTCCGGATCGGATGCGCCCGCAAAGGCCGGGCCATTCGCCAGAAAAGTCGCACGCATGTCCGGGTGAAGATGGTCCCAGCCATGGGCTCCGCCGGTAACCGGGTAGCGCGGTTCGCCGGAAATAATCACCCATCCCGGATCGGCCAGGCAAATGATTGCAGCCACCCGCGGATTGCTGCCATATTCGAGATGTTCAGCCAGGTCTTCCCGCCGCGTGCAGCGCATATGCTCATGCGGCTGGATAAAGGCGTCGAACGCTAACGCATCGGTGCCGGTCAAGGGCTCGATAGCGGCATAAGGCCCGCTCGCAACGAGTGTATAGAAGGCCGGATCAATCAGTTCGTCGAGCTGGATCACGCGCGTCGTAGCAATGGGCGCCATGCCATGATCCGATGTGATGATGATATTGGCTGGCCGGTTCATTGCGGCGAGTCCGTCGACAAGTTCGCCAATCCGGGTGTCGACTTCGGTGATCGCCGTATCGGTTTCCGGCGCAGCGATGCCGTGGATATGCCCGGCCATGTCCACCGTATCAAAATACAGGGTGACGAAGCGGGGGCGAATGTCTGCGGGTCGTCTTTGCCAGTCGAGCACGGCATTTACGCGCTGGACGTTGGAAATATTCTGGTCGAAGCGCTGCCAGTTTTGCGGGCGGACGCCGCGGATCGCGACTTCGGAACCCGGCCAGAACATCGTGCCCGTCCGTATCCCGGCATTTTCCGCCGTCACCCAGATTGGTTCAGCCTGGTCCCACCAAAAGGGGTCAAGCGATTGCGCCGGGTTGCCGAGGCTGAACATTTGCCCGGGCCGCGCCGGATCGATCATCGCATTGCCGGTAATCCCATGGTGATCGGGCCTGAGGCCGGTGACGATCGTATAATGGTTGGGGAAGGTCTTGCTCGGGAAGGATGGCCGCATCGGGGCAAACACCCCAGTTTCTCGCAGTTCTGAAAGCCGCGGCGTGATTCCGCGATCAAGATAGTCCGGGCGAAACCCGTCAATCGAGACAAGAATGGTGATGGGCTCACTTTGCTGCGCCTGGAGAGGCGGTGCAAAACCAAGGAGAAGGGCGAGGGAGAGAAGGGTGCGTATCATCCTGTCCTGCTTAGCCAGCTATTGTGACAGAACGAGCACTGCCAGCGGCGTGTTTGAGCGTGGCGGTGTGCTTGTCTTTTTTTGCTTCTCTGCTCGGGTGAGGAGCAGGGCCTTCTCGGATCACGAGACAATACCCAGCGCCATATCGCGACGCGGCCATCCCTGATGACAGGTAACAATTTCACGGATTATCTCGGTGCGATGACCAGCTTTCCGCTGTTGCAGCAATGGCTTTCGCCTTTTGCGTCGCTTGGGGCGAGTCATGTTGTTGCTGGCCAGACGCGCGGCACCGATCATGAATTTTTCAACCCATCCGGAATTCCAGCATTTCAGTTCATTCAGGATCAGCTCGATTACAATTCACGCATCCACCACACGAATATCGATACGGTGGATCATATGAAGGCGGAAGATTTGCGTCAGGCGGCTGTCGTAATGGCGGGAATGTTGCTCGCGGCTGCCAATGTGGACGAAACGCTTCCCCGCATCCCGGTCCCCAGCCAACCGGTGGTTACTGATCCGTTCGCATATGATTATCCGGAAGACTGAGCCTCAGCGCCTAGACGTTGAACTTGAACAGCATCACATCGCCATCGGTGACAAGATAGTCCTTGCCTTCCTGACGTAATTTGCCGGCATCGCGCGCGCCGGCTTCCCCATTATGGGCAATGAAATCGTCGAAGCCGATCGTCTCTGCACGGATAAAGCCGCGTTCGAAATCGCTATGGATGACGCCGGCGGCCTGCGGTGCATGGGCACCCTTGGTCACTGTCCATGCGCGCGTTTCCTTCGGGCCAGCGGTGAAGAAGGTGATGAGGTGGAGCAGCTGATATCCGGCGCGGATAACACGGGCGAGGCCGGTTTCTTCCAGCCCCAGATCGGCGAGAAATTCGGGCCTGTCTTCAGGGTCCATCGTAATGATTTCGGCTTCGATGGCGGCAGAGATGACAACCGCTTCAGCGCCCTCGGCAGCGGCTTTCTCGAAAACGCGCGCGCTGAATGCATTGCCTTCAGCCGCAGAGCCCTCATCAACATTGCAGACATAGAGAACAGGCTTGGCCGTCAGAAGCTGTGCCTCGCGAAACACGCGTGCTTCCTCATCATCCTTCGGTTCCGTCAGCCGGGCGGGCTTGCCCTCTTTGAGCAGGTCCAGCGCCTGGCCAAGCACACTGGCAATGGCTTTCGCTTCCTTGTCGCCGCTGGTCGCACGGCGTTTGGCATTGTCCACCCGGCGCTCAACCGATTCCATGTCGGAGAGCAGCAATTCGGTTTCCACCGTTTCGGCATCGGCGATCGGATCAATCTTGTTTTCGACATGCTGGATGTCATCATCCTCGAAACAGCGCAGCACATGGACGATAGCATCGACTTCGCGAATATTGGCGAGGAACTGATTGCCCAGCCCTTCACCCTTTGACGCGCCGCGCACCAGCCCGGCAATATCGACGAACTCAAGCTGGGTTTCGATGGTGTTGGCTGAACCGGCAACAGCCGCCACCTGGTCGATCCGCGGATCCGGAACGGCGACTTTACCGACATTCGGCTCAATCGTGCAGAATGGATAATTGGCTGCCTGTGCAGACTGTGTTTCGGTCAGCGCATTGAACAGTGTCGATTTGCCAACATTCGGCAGGCCGACAATCCCGCATTTGAAGCCCATGATAATCCCGTCAAAAATGGAAGGCCGGATGAACCCGGCGAACGAGGCAGTTCGATAGGCGTTTGCGCCGTATATTGCCAGCCGAAACCGCTCGACAGGGTCAGGCGCGCAACCTAGTCTTGCCGCCGAAAAAGGGGAAAGTGATGCGGCGATATGCTCGGACGATATTGATGGCACTTGCCTTGGCCGGGGCATCGTCACCGGCTCTTGCGATAGCCACGGCTCAGGAAATGCTGGCGGGAACCGAGCTGCAGAACGGCCTGCTCCCCGTCCATGTCGACAGGCGCGAGGGCGAGATTTTCCTGGCGCTGCCAGCCCCGGATACTAACGGCCTTGCCGGGCGCTTCATCTATGTTAGCGGGCTTGAGACAGGCCTTGGTTCCGCGCCGTTGGGTCTGGACCGTGCGGCTAGCCAAGGCTCGCGCATGCTTGTTTTCCGGAGGGTCGGCAATCAGGTTCTGGCCGAGGTCGAGAATGAACGCTTCCGCGCTACGACCGGTTCGCCGGAAGAGCAGAGGGCGGTTCGCGAATCCTTTGCCTATTCCACGATCTGGCGGGGCGAGGTGGCCGCTGAAACCGCTGATGGTGGTTTCCTTGTCAATGTCGCGCCATTCCTTGCCCGAGACGATCTTCAGCTTGCCGGAGCCTTGTCTCGGGGTGATCGGGCATTCTCCTTCCAGTCCGACCTGTCTGTGGCGGATACCAATTTTGTCCGCGTATTCCCGCGCAATATCGAAATGCGCTCCCGGCTCACTTTCATAGCTGCCAACCCCGGCGACGAGGTCAGCAATATCACGCCGGTAAACGGCAATGTGAGTTTCATCGTCCGCCATTCGCTGATCGCGCTGCCGGAACCGGGCTTTCAGCAGCGCCGCTTCGATCCGCGTGCCGGGTCTTTTGCGTCGCAGGTCGTCGATTATTCTGCGCCGCTGGGTCAGCCCGTTGTCTATGAACTTGCCAACCGTTTTCGCCTCGACAGGATCGATCCAACAGCTGAACGGTCTCCGGTCAGGAACCCGATTACCTTCTACATTGATCGCGGCGCGCCCGAGCCGATCCGCACAGCGCTTCATGAAGGCGTGTCATGGTGGAGCGAGGCGTTTGACACCGCCGGCTTCATTGATGCGTTTCGTGTTGAGATGCTGCCCGAAGGCGCGGACCCGCTCGATATTCGCTACAATGTCGTCAACTGGGTGAACCGGGCGACGCGCGGCTGGTCCTACGGCCAGGTGATTGAAGACCCGCGCACGGGCGAGATCATCAAGGGGCAGGTGCTGCTTGGCTCGCTGCGGGTCCGGCAGGACATCATGATCTTTGAGGCGCTGGTCGGGGCAGGGTTAACCGGTACGGGCGATCCCAATGATCCGATCACCGCCGCGCTCGCCCGCATCCGCCAGTTGGGCGCGCATGAGGTGGGCCATGCCATTGGCCTTGCGCATAATTTCGCAGGGTCCATCCAGGGCCGTTATTCGGTGATGGACTATCCGGCGCCGCGCGTGCGCCTTGTCGATGGCCTGCCGGATATCTCGGATGCTTATGGGGTTGGCCTTGGCCGGTGGGACAATTTCGCCGTAAATTGGCTCTATGGCGCGCAGACTGATGCCGAAGCCGTACCCATCATGCAGGCCGGTCTGGCCGAGGGTTTGCGCTATGTCGGAGATGGCGAGTCCCGCTCGGTGGGCGATGCCCATCCGGTCGGCAGCCTGTGGGATGATTATGCCGATCCGGTGGCCGAGCTGGATCGGATCATGGAGGTCCGCCGCGTTGCAGTTTCGCGTTTTGGCCCGGCCGCTATCGGGGCAGGGCAGCCACTCTCCCAACTTCGCCGCGCTTTTGTCCCGATCTGGTTGCTGCATCGCTATCAGGTCGAAGCGGCAAGCAAGGTGCTGGGCGGTGTCGATTTCAACTATGCGCTAAACGGAGACGGGCTGGAGCTGGCAACGCCGGTTCCTGCGGCAACCCAACGTGCCGCGCTTGATGCGCTGCTCCGCACCTTGGATCCACAGGCACTGGGCGTGCCGGGGCAGGTGCTGCCTTATCTCTCCAGCGCCTATTCCGGGAATGATGACCGCCAAACGAGCATCGAGGTTTTTCCGACCGCAGGCGGGCCGGTCTTCGATCCGCTAAGCGCCACCGAACTGGGCGCTGTGGTATCGCTCGCCGGGTTGCTGGCGCCTGATCGCCTGAACCGGCTCGAAATCCAGAACCAGGCGGCCTCCGATATTCCGAGTGCCCATGATGTTATCGATGCCGTGATTGACCGGACGTTCGGTTTCAGCGGGCGTGAGAGCGATGCAGGCGTCAGGCGGCGGATCGCCACGACCACGGCGTTGGCGCTCGCACGGGTGCAGCGCGATCCGGATCTGTCACCGACCATCGCATTGGCACTGTCAGACCGGATAGCGTATCTGGCTGATACGCTCGACAGTCGCGGCTCGGATGTGCAGGCGCAATGGGGCAGGGGGCTTGCGAACCTGCTTAGGGACCGCGAAGCGCTGAATGCGGCGATTGCCGATGAAGACCGGCTACCGCAAGTGCCGCCGGGTATGCCGATCGGTTAGAGGGTCGCGCCCTAGCTATGGACGGCGTTGATCCACGGCCCAAAGCCGGATTGCCCCAACCATGCGACCTGCGTTTCCGCTGACACGCGATTGATGGCCACTTGCGGTTTCGGCCCCGGATGGACGGCACGGCGCAGCGGGCGCGTGCCTGCGGGCATGGCGATAATCCCGGCAATGGCGCGCGGGACATCGGCGGGATCGGCAGTGCGCTGTGACCCATCCTCGGTCCCCATCTGACCAACCAGCGCCGGATAACCGGCTTTGCGCTCGTCTGGCGTCCTGTCTCGCAACGCTGCCGTGTAGCGATTACGATTGACCCAGATTTGCGTCGGATAGCCACCGGGTTGGATGATCGTGACCTCGATATTGTGCGGGACGAGCTCATAGGCGAGCTGCTCGAACATAGCCTCGATGGCAAATTTGGTCGGTGAATAATGTCCGGCGCCCGGTACGATAACCCGTCCGAGCTGGGAGGAAATCGCGAATATCTGGCCCGATCCCGCCGCGCGCATGCCTGGCAGCACGGCGCGTGCCATGCGCTGATAGCCCAACACATTGGTGTCGAACATCAATTGCGTCGCTTCCATATCCTGCAACTCGATCGGCCCGGTGATGCCAATGCCGGCATTGTTGACGAGTACATCAATCGCTCCGCCTGCGATCCGCTCGGCCTCGGCCACGCCGGTCGACACTTGATCGTCCGACAGCACATCGATTTCGATAATATCGAGATCGAGGTTTTCGGCGGCAGCTTCGGCGGCAAGGCTTTCCGCTTCGGGGCGCGGTAGGTTACGCATCGTGGCGATAACTTTTGCGCCCGCTCGCGCATAAAGAAGCGCACCGATCCGGCCAAAGCCAGAAGAACAGCCGGTAATCAGGACCGATTTGCCCGCAAGGTCGGGCATGCCTGTTGACGTAGCGTCTTGCGCATTGGCTGGCATGGCGGAAAGCGCGGCAACTGCAGCGGTTCCGGCAAGCAAATGGCGGCGGCTGATGTCGATCATGGTGTTTCTCCTTCTAGCGTATAAGGCTAGCAGAACCATCATCCGCTTTCACGGCTGTAACCTTAACGCCACTTCATTCAGGAACCGCGCGTCATCGCCCTTGGCCAGCCATTCGGCTTCCGCGGCAATCGCGCCCAGCAAATCCGTCAGCGGCTCGATTTCGAACTTGGCGTAATTGCCGAGCACATGGCGGGTCACGCGGGCCTTGTCTCCCGGATGGCCGATGCCGATGCGAACCCGGCGAAATTCATTGCCGATATGGGCGTCGGTTGAGCGGATGCCGTTATGTCCGGCCGTCCCGCCACCGCGCCGCACCTTGATCTTGAACGGTTCAAGGTCGAGCTCGTCGTAAAACACCGTCACATCTTCAGGGCCGAGTTTGTAGAAGCGCATGGCCTCACCAATCGCCTGGCCGGATTTGTTCATATAGGTTGCGGGCTTGAGGAGCAGGATCTTTTCGTCGCCGATCCGGCCCATCTGGGTCCAGCTTTGAAAGCGCGTGCGTACGGCATCGAAGCCATGAATTTCGGCGATGGCATCGGCGACCATGAAGCCGACATTGTGCCGCTGCATGCTGTGTTCCGCGCCGGGATTTCCAAGGCCAACCCATAATTGCATGATGTACGCGCTGCCTTTCTGCGATCAGCCGCCCCTCGCTTGATTCAGGGCAAAAGAAAACCGGCCTGTTCGATAGAACAAGCCGGTCTTCCTATCCATAGTATATGGCAAATGAGGGAAGGGACTTAGCTGTCCGACTCTTCGTCGTCGCCGCTGCCCTGTGTGGTGGTCGGCACATCGCCGGCACCCACTTCTTCTTCGCCATCTTCGCCGTCTTCGCCTTCGGAATCTGCATCGTCACGCTTGAGAGCGGACGGCGCAACAACGCCGGCAATGGTAAAGTCGCGATCATCGATTGCCGAGACAACGCCTTCAGGCAGTTCAACCTGCGAAATGTGAATCGAATCGCCAACTTCGAGGTCGTCGAGCGGGATCGTGATCTCGCTCGGAATATTGTCGGCCGGGCAGGTGAGCTCAAGTTCGTGACGAACAATGTTGAGCACGCCGCCACGCTTGAGGCCCGGTGAGGCATCTTCGTTGACGAAGTTGACCGGAATATCGAGCGTTACGCTGGCACCCTTGCCAATGCGCAGGAAATCGACATGCATCGGGCGATCAGTGACCGGATGGAATTGAATGTCCTTCGGCAGCGCGTTCGTCTTGTCCTTGCCGATATTCAGCGTAACAAGGCTGTTCATGAAATGGCCGGTTTGCAGCATTTTCACGAGCTCGCGCTCTTCAAGGTGGATGGGTTCCGGGTCTTTCTTGTCGCCGTAAATCACGGCGGGTACGCGGCCATCGCGACGCATTGCACGAGAGGCTCCCTTGCCTGCTCGTTCGCGCATTTCGGCCGACAGTGTCAGCTGATCGCTCATCTGATATCTCCAAATCGCTGGGTGGTTAGTGTCAAATCACCCGCCACGCCTCCAGGGGGCACATGGCAGGAAAGCGGGGCATATACGGGGGAGAGGGGAGTTTGGCAACTGTTTGTGGGGGGCTTGTTTGTCAGACTCACCCTATCGGTTGAGCGCCGCGCCAGCCCGCACCCCCACCCGGCCTCCCATAGAATATACTGAGTGGGAGGCCGGGTGGGGGTGCGGGCTGGTGCGGCGATCCTGCGCAAGCAGGATTCTGACAATCAATCTCTGGTGCGGCGACGATGCGCTAGCAACGTTCGGACAAATACCTCCCAAAGCCTCTTATTGGACCCGGGCTGTTTCGATCCCTGCGGCCCTTAAAAAATCCTGCACCGAATCTTCGCCTGCCAGATGCCCGGCCCCGACGGCCATGAAGACGGTACCGGGTTCATCAAGGCGTTCACGGACCCATGCTGCCCAATTGGCGTTGCGCCGGGTGAGAAGCGTCTGCCGAAGTGGTTCGGAGAGGACGAGTTCATCATCGAAAGTGCGGGCGATTTCCTCTTCATCGCCAGACCGCCACGCTTCCAGCATCGCATCGAATTCGGTGCGGATATCTTCGGGCGTGTCGATGACCGAGCTCAGGAAATAGCGCTGCGCCTCTTCGGGCAGGGTATCGAAAAAGCCCAATTGCTGCGCCGGTGTTTCGAGCCCGGAAATCGGCCTGTTCGCGAGCTGGAAAATCAGTTCGAGCTGATCCTCGACACCGCTATCGGAATCGAGCCCGAGATCGTTGAGCGTCACGCCAACCAGCATGAGCGAAGCCGCCCAGGTTTCCAGGCCGTTGAGGAAAGATTCAGGAAACGGTCCACGCGCAATCATCGAGGCAAGCTGCGGCAGGAGTTCGGGATCGATCCGTTCCCCGATTGGTGGGAGATCGGACGACACGCCGAGCTGCATGAGCAGCAGTGCCGCATCGCTCTGGCCATCGCCGCTAACCGTTTCAAGGACGAGCGCGTCTGATTCCGCGATCGCCGCATCGATTATGGGGTTTCGCCAGACGAACCCGTCGGGCAGCACATGGATCGTGCCGAAGAGCCAGATCGTCGTGTCTTCGTCTGAAACGCGCCAAAGCGCAGGCGCATCGCCTTGATGAGCGGGGGCCGTCGCAACGGGCGCCGGCGCCACGGCCTGCGGCGTCTGGGCAGGCGCACAGGCCGAGAGCAGCATGGCGGAAAGGGCGGCGGTGAGAAATTTGACTGTCATGGCCACCGCCTATCCGCGATTTGATGGCCAAAGAAAAGACCGCATTCGTTACCCGGGAAGCGCAAAGGCCACCATATAGTCGCCGGGCCGCGTGCCGGAATTACCATTGCCTCCAGCTGCGATCACGACATATTGCCGACCTTCCCATTCATAGGTCATCGGCGTCGCTTGGCCGCCCGCTGGCAACCGGCCTTTCCAAAGCTCTTCGCCGGTCTCGACACTAAAGGCGCGCAAATAATCATCCATTGCTGCGCCGATGAAGATCACATTGCCCGCCGTGATGATCGGGCCTCCAAAATTGGGTGTTCCGGTGGCAAGAGCCAGCCCGCCGGGTGCAAGGTCTTCGGTTGTTCCAATTGTTTGGCGCCAGACAATTTCGCCGCTAGCGATATCGATCCCGGCCAATACGCCCCAAGGGGGTGCGTTGCACGGCAGGCCCAGCGGAGAGAGCAATGTTTCCCGGGTCATCGCATAGGGCACGCCTTCCATTGGCGCGAATTCGGTATCATCGGAGAGTTCGGTTACGTCGCTCTCTTCCTCTGCACCGGGAACCAGATGAATGGCCTGGGCCAAATTGCTCATATTGATAACGAGGAGATTGCGTCTGGGATCGAACGCCGCGCCGCCCCAATTCGCGCCGCCACCAGAGAAGGGATAAGCGAGCAAGCCATCTATGCCCGGCGGTGTGAACAGGCCGTCGTTGCGCAGGTTTCGAATTTGCGCTGCGCAGGCGAGCCGATCCCATAATGTAACGCCGAACGCATCCATGAAAGGGCGCAACCGGCTGGGAACGACCGGCGGGGTGTTTACCGGAAATGGCTGGGTGGGAGACAGGGTTTCGCCCTCCACGCCGCCTTGCGGCACCGGGCGTTCCTCTATCGGCAAGAAGGGTTCGCCGGTGTCACGGTCAAGCACGAAGACCAGCCCTGTCTTGGCGACCTGCACCACGACATCATGCGCCTCGCCATCGCGCCAGACAGTCACAAGGCTGGGCTGTGCAGGAAGGTCGTAATCCCAGACATCGTGATGGACGGTTTGGAAATGCCAGATGACCTCACCGGTTTCGCCATTCAGGGCGACGACGGAATTGGCGTAGCGATTGTCGCCAGCGCGTGCGCCGCCGTAATAATCCGGGCTCGGGCTCGAAGTCGGCAGGAACACCAGTCCGCGCTCGGCGTCGACGGACATTGTGGACCAGACATTGGCATGGCCAACCAGATCGGCGGAATTGCCTGCCCAGCTATCGCGCGCTGGATCATCGGGGTCGCGGGGCACAGGATTGAAGCGCCAGATGATCGCACCGGTGCGCGTATCGAAGCCATGAACGGTGCCTTGCGGCGCTTCTGCCCGCAGATTGTCGCTGATGGCTGAGCCGGTAACGATGACATCGCCGATGATTGCGGGTGCGGACGTGACCTGAAACTCGCCCGGCCAGCGCAGGGAGATACTGGGCTCGATCCGAACTTCGCCGCTATCGCCAAAATCTTCGCACAGCGCCCCGGTGCGCGCATCGAGCGCGATCAACCGTGCGTCCGATGTTCCGGTAAAGATACGGGATACACAAATGCCGCCGGGTTCTGCATCGCTATCCTGCCAATAGGAAACACCACGACATGTGAACTGGTTCGCGGGGCGCTGTTCACTCGCGACTTCCGGGTCGTATCGCCATTTCTCTTCGCCGGTTCCCGGATCGAGTGCGATCACCTGGTTGAACTGGGTGCAGAAAATCAGCGAGTCCTCGACCAAGATTGGCGTGGTTTCGAGCGCAGCGCGCCGAACCTGATCTTCGCGGCCTATCAGCGCGCCGGATCGATGGGTCCATGCGATCGCCAGATTGCCAACATTCTCGGGCGTGATCTGGCCTGCCGAGGAATAGCGATTGCCGCCCTCATCGCCGCCATAGAAGGCCCAGCCTTCACCGATCCCCATTTCGTCGGACCGGACGATCTCTGCCCGGCCATCAATGCTCAGATCGTCGGTCAGCCCCAGCAGGGACCAAATGACCGACCCGCCCAACAGGCTGATTATCAGAAATACACCAAGAAGAAGCAGGCCGATACGGATGGGTGTGAGCCGCATGAGTGCATTATATAGATAATACACAGAGACTCAAGTTGCCCTTTTTCGCCTGTTTTGGGGGCAGATTGCTTGACCCAAGCGGCCTGTTGCGCCAATCCGCGCGCACCATTTATTGCAACTGCGAAGGCCGTCCCGTTGGGTGATAAAACCCCCCTCAGTTTCCAGCGCCTGATCCTCACCCTCCATGATTATTGGAGTGCGCAGGGCTGTGTGATCCTGCAGCCTTATGATCTTGAAATGGGGGCAGGCACATTCCACCCGGCGACCACGCTGCGCGCGCTTGGTCCGGACCCGTGGAAAGCCGCTTATGTGCAGCCTTCACGCCGCCCGACCGATGGCCGCTATGGCGAAAACCCGAACCGGCTCCAGCATTATTACCAGTATCAGGTGGTGCTGAAACCCAGCCCGCCCGATATCCAGCAGCTCTATCTCGACAGTCTGGTCGCGATCGGCATTGACCCGCTCAAGCACGATATCCGCTTTGTCGAGGATGACTGGGAAAGCCCCACGCTCGGCGCATGGGGTCTGGGCTGGGAAGTCTGGTGTGACGGGATGGAAGTCACCCAGTTCACCTATTTCCAGCAGATTGGCGGGTTCGACTGCAAGCCGGTTTCCGGCGAACTGACCTACGGGCTGGAGCGACTCGCCATGTATATTCAGGGCGTCGACAGCGTGTACGACCTTGCCTTCAACGATGAGGGCGTGACCTATGGCGATGTGTTCCTCGAAAATGAGAAACAGTTCAGCGCCTGGAATTTCGAGCATGCCGATACGGACAAGCTCTTCCAATGGTTCAAGGATGCCGCCGCCGAGTGCAAATCCTGCATCGCGGCCGAGCTGCCACTTCCCGCTTATGACCAGGCGATCAAGGCCAGCCATATCTTTAACCTGCTGCAAGCGCGCGGGGTGATTTCGGTCGCTGAGCGTCAGGCCTATATCGGGCGAGTGCGGGAACTGGCTGTCGGCGCCTGTGAAGCGCATATGGCGAAAAACGGGTGGACGGCGTGATGGCTGATTTCCTCCTCGAGCTGCTTTCCGAAGAAATCCCGGCGCGGATGCAGGGCAAGGCGCGCGCCGATCTGGAGAAGCTGTTCACGGCTGAACTGGCCGCTGCTGGCCTCAAAGCCGAAGCCATCGAAACATGGTCCACGCCGCGCAGGCTTGCGCTGATTGCGCGCGGGCTGCCGCAAGAAACCGATGCCGTTCGTGAGGAACGCAAAGGCCCGAAAGCCGATGCGCCGGATCAGGCGGTCGACGGATTTTTGCGGTCCACCGGCCTTACCCGTGATGACCTGGAAGTCCGCGATGTGAAAGGCAAGCCAACCTATTTTGCGGTGATCGACAAGCCGGGCCGCGAGACGAGCAGTGTCCTCGCCGAAGCCATCCCGGCGATTATCCGTGCGTTCCCCTGGCCCAAATCGATGCGCTGGGGCGCGGCGTCTGCAAGCACCGAAAGCCTGCGCTGGGTTCGCCCCTTGCAGGGGATCGTGGCGATCCTCGGTGATCGGCTGGTAGAGTGCGAAATTGACGGGATAGCTTCTGGCTATGAGACGGTCGGCCATCGCTTCCATCATGACGGCCCGATCACCATCGGCGGTGCAGAGGACTACGCGGAAAAGCTGCGCGCCTGCCACGTCATCGTCGATCACAAGGAGCGCGAGGGGATTATCCGTACGCGCGCCAATGATCTTGCGACGGAGGCCGGGCTTGTCCGCAAACAGGATCCGGGACTGGTCGAGGAAAATGCCGGGCTGACCGAATGGCCAGTGCCGCTGCTTGGCAGTTTCGACGAAAGTTTCCTCGAAGTCGCGCCCGAAGCGATCACCTTGGCGATGCGCAGTCACCAGAAATATTTCGCCTGTGAGAAGCCGGATGGCAGCCTCTCGCCGCACTTCATCTGCGTCGCCAATCTGGACGCTGCGGACGGTGGTTCGCATGTCGTTGCGGGCAACGAAAAAGTGCTTGCCGCACGGCTCTCCGATGCGAAATTCTTCTGGGAACAGGATCAGAAGATCAGCCTTGCCGAGCATGCGAAAAAGCTCGACCAGATCGTGTTTCATGAGAAGCTCGGCACGGTCGCCAACAAGGTGGACCGCGTCGCCAAACTTGCGCGCTGGCTTGCCGAAGAAGGCATCGTACCAAATGCCGATCCCGACAAAGCTGAACAGTCCGCGCGCCTCGCAAAGGCCGATCTCGTCACCGGCATGGTTGGTGAGTTTGCCGAGCTGCAGGGCATCATGGGCGGCTA
Organism: uncultured Parasphingopyxis sp.; assembly: GCA_905479515.1. The sequence goes on along the minus strand of CAJQMX010000262.1, from coordinate 813 downwards.
TTACGCAGCCAATGAAGGGCTGGACGCGGACGTGGCCGCCGCGATCCGCGATCATTACAAGCCTGTCGGGCAGGGCGATGATGTGCCGAGCGCGCCGGTGACGGTGGCAGTGAGTCTGGCGGATAAGCTGGATACGCTTTGTGCCTTCTTTTCGATTGAAGAATTTCCAACCGGATCGAAAGACCCGTTTGCTTTAAGACGGGCAGCGATCGCGATAATTCGACTCATTTTGAATAATCAGATCAAGATGCACACTGATGGTCCAATTGAACTTTGGTTGGAACAATCTGACCCCACGGTTGAATTGGACGATGCAGGTATAAACCAGCGTAAGATTTTAACCACAGTGCCAGGTTTTTTGATTGATCGCTTGGCCGTGCAACAGCGTGAGCGTGGCATTCAACACGACTACATTGATGCCTCTCAGCGATGGCAGGGACGTGTGGATGGTCGCATTGATCGTCTGCTCGCCCGCGTTCATGCGTTGCAGGACTTCCTGAAAACCGCCGATGGCGCGAACCTGCTCGCCGGGTACAAACGCGCGGCGAATATCCTCAAGAAGGAAGGGTGGGATAGCACCAACCGCGCTCAGGCTGAGCCTGTCGAAGCCTCCGGCACTTCGGACGATACAACCCTTCGACAAGCTCAGGGTGAGCGCGATGGGGAAGATGGTACGCCATCCTATAACCCCGAACCCGAAGAAGCGCTGCTCCGTGAAGCCCTCGACAGCGCCGAGCCCAAAGCTGCCGCTGCAATCGAAGCGGAAGATTTCGAAGGCGCGATGGCGGCGCTTGCGACCCTGCGCAAACCGAT
>CAJQMX010000261.1 GCA_905479515.1 uncultured Parasphingopyxis sp. | reverse complement strand
TGGGCCTTGCTCCTCATCAAATTTGTAAGCGTGGTATAGCTGTTGTACCACAAGGTCGCCGGGTATTTCCCTCGTTGTCGGTAGAAGAGCACCTCAGAATTGCCGAGACCCCTAAATCTAAATGGAATTTGGAACGGGTATACGGTGTGTTTCCGCGTCTTGAAGAGCGGAGTAGAAATCGGGGAGACAACTTGTCGGGCGGTGAGCAGCAAATGCTAGCGATTGGACGGGCCCTGATGACCAATCCACGACTAATGATTTTGGACGAGCCCTCCGAAGGGCTATCTCCGCTAGTCGTACAAGAAATGGTCGAGATGATAAACGGTCTTGAAGAAGAGGGCATTCAGATAATTGTAGTTGAACAGAATCTGCGGATCGCAGCGGCGATTGCTCAAACAATTCTTGTTATGTCGTCGGGGCAGTTCGTTGCGAGTCACCCATCTAAAGAACTTCTTGGTAGTCGGACATTACAACAGTCTTTGCTGGGTGTTTAGGAGCATACAGGCAAATTTTTTGCTGTTTGAAGGATTGGAAGTTCTAGATTGCTGCCATCAGGGACCACTGACGGCCGCAGACTATAGCGGTTTTTAAGGCCTCAATAGGCCAATCAAAAAGTTGCAATAGCTACGCAGAGCTAATGAGCGTGGCTAGTTCACACAAATTGTGAAAGGAAGTATGGTGGAAAAATTTTGCTTAACCGTCGCTTGTGCTTCAACTAGGGGGGTTGTTGCCGGCATCTCCAGCTTCCTCGCCTATATGGGTTGCAATATCACTGACAGTGCGCAGTTTGATGATATAACTACGAACAAGTTTTTTATGCGTATCAGCTTCGTCGCAGACGATGGTTCAGTCTTAGAACAGCTTAGTGCTGATTTTGCTGCAATCGCAGAACGCTTCGATATGGATTACCTATTTCATGACGAAACGGTAAAAATGAAAGTCGTTGTAATGGTTTCACGTTTCGGCCATTGTTTGAATGATCTGCTCTACCGCTGGAAAATAGGCTCATTGCCAATAAATATCGTGGCCGTGGTCTCCAATCACTTAGACTATCAGGAAACTGTGCTAAACTATGATATCCCTTTTCATTGTATTAAGGTCACAAATAGAAACAAGCCTCAAGCTGAGGCGCAGATCCTGCGGGTAATCAAAGAGTCAGGAGGCGAATTGATTGTTTTGGCACGCTATATGCAGGTTCTATCAGAGGAGATGTGCAACACACTTTCAGGCCAAATTATAAATATTCATCACTCTTTTCTACCCGCCTTTATCGGAGCTAACCCCTACAAGCAAGCGTTTGAGCGTGGCGTCAAGTTGATAGGTGCCACGGCCCACTATGTAACCACCGATTTAGACGAGGGTCCCATTATCGAGCAGGAAATTGTGCGGGTAACGCACGCACAATCATCGACGGATCTTGTCTCTTTGGGGCGAGACGTGGAGGCACAAGTATTAGCACGCGCAATCCATGCACATGCCCACCACCGAGCGTTTATCAACGGGAAAAAAACTGTTGTTTTTCCGGCCTCTCCAGGTAGTTTTTCGTCCGATCGAATGGGCTGATGGACCCAAACGAATGGTATGTTCCAGCAGAAGGTTACCTAGTTTCATGGATATTGGATATATTTACATAATAAACCTTATGCGACAAAATTCAATCGTATATTATGAGTTGCAATAATATACTAACGGAGTCATGCTGTATCCACCCTACCCGCTAGGATGCTTCACATGCTTCGCTCAATCCGAATATACACACTTCTGGCCGCACTTGCACTGCTAGGTTCGATCGTCGGCACTACCAATCGAGCCCAGGCCCAAACTTACCAGATCGACTGCGCAATATTGCTTTGCCTGTCCGGCGGATGGCCCGCATCAGTTCCTTGCGCACGCGCCCGTGCAGAATTCATCCGCCGGATCACGCCTTGGCCCGTTGAACCACCACTTCAGATTTGGAGATGTCCGATGGGCGCCTCTTTCCATCCTGATAGCCAGTCGGACGATTTAGGACGCTTATACGACATCCTGTCCAGCGACCAAGATCGCCCGCGACCTCGGTCATTGCCTGCCACTGAACCTCTGCTTTTCGAAAATGCCGTTGTGAAACTTTCCAGCCCAGAGCATTCGCAGCTCCCGCACGGATTTGCACTCCAGTTAGCCCAAGACCGTGCTGACATTGACATCAGCGGCCCCGAGTTCAACTTTGTTCGTTCAATTCGTGTCTATGACGTCCGATATGCACGCCAGGCAGTGGCCGGTCGCGAGGGCGACTGCGAGAGATCGGCAAACATCTACATGGGCACTTATGGCACCCAAGGCGATTTTTCATGGGCGAGATCCGCTCCGACTGCCCTCCCCCAGGCACACGTTGGCCTAGAACGATGGGGGTATAACTGCCCACGCATCTACCATCGATCGGTCTTCGTCGATTGGCGGGATTATGAAGGAAATTATGGGTACGAACAGGTCAATTACTAACGGGCCGTAAGGTCTATTATTTTAATATAAGCCCATCCTGCGCCAGCCCCAGATATCGCAACGCGGGAGACCATGCATTTGTCTCAGCGATTTGCCTAGCTTCACCGCCGAAATCCTATTCGCCAGCTGTCTTCGAGTTCTTTCTCTTCCACAATGTCCTCGTCGTCAGCTACCTGCGCAAAAAGCAGCGTTACCTGATAGCCATCCCGCTGCCGCATCGATTGTTCAAGAATTTTTGGCGTACGCTTGCCGAATTCGGTTTGAAGCCAGACAGAGCCATCAAATTCTGCCCAGTCCGTGGGTACGCGCAAGGGCGTGGCTGGCGCTTGGTGGCTATAGCAGCCATCTGGCAAGCGATCCCCTTTTCGAACAGCAAGCCGCGGGAAGCCACGCTTCGGGCGCACATAACGGATTACACCGTCTTTGGAGAACACGAATGCACAAGTGTTTTCACTGAGATCGACATATCGGTTTGCAGTGGCCTCGACACTTGTCGCGTATTGTCTCGCGAGCGTCATAACGTGACTGACGTCTGCATCACCAAGAAGGTCAATATCCCTCGCGAAACGAGGCTTATACATAAGCAGACCTGCCGCAAACCGGTTTGCTTCACTTTCCTGTTTTCGATGGGTTGTATCGCGGCGTTGTTCGCGTAGATCAGCCGCCGTGCACTGTCGATTGCCTTGGTGTGAGGGGATCAAGAAATGCCCGAGCTCGTGTGCGACCGTGAAACGATGTCGTCCTTCGGGCTGCCCTACTTTCGTTAGGATGACGCCTTTATTCTTGGCCTCGTCCGTCATCAAAGCACCTACGAAGCCTTCGACTTCAATATCTTGAAATTCGATTATGCCAACGCTCTCGGCTAGTTCCTTTATTGGAATCCTCTGCGGCCAATCGGCGTGGTGGTCGAAGATCACGCGCAGCAGAGCATCTGGCGACCCGCAATCAGCCAAGTCCATGCACAGATCATCATTCACCTCTCATCTCCTTTGAGGCGTTCGGCCATGGTTCGCAAAACGTCCCAGTCCTTATTTGATAGCTTACCATCGAATTCACGAAAGAACTGTTGTGCGGCGGCATCATCTGGAGATGCCCGCTCATCAGTCAAGAACCCAATCGGGACTGAAAAATGGACTGAGAGCTTTGTCAAAAGATCGAGTCCGGGATTTTTGCTAGTGCCCTTCTCGAGTTCCCAAATATGCGCTTTTGAAACCCCAACAGCGTCCGCGACCTTTTGTAAGGACTCACCCTCTTTTCGCCGCAGCTCCTTGAGCTTCGCCGCCAGTGACATTCAGTTTCCTCCCTGTTCCCGCTACACGCGCGGGCGATTTGTTAGATTTATCATACGCCTTGTTTGCCTTGGTTGACAAGATTATATTCGTTCACTATATCTTACGATATGTTCATCAAACGATTCGAGAGGAGGTGATAAAATGGGAAAGAACCAACACGTTGTGCCCCGCGAAGGCGGCTGGGCCGTCCAAGGCGAAGGGAATGATCGGGCGACGTCCGTTCACGACACTCAAGCTGGGGCCATTAATCGGGCACGAGATATCGCGCGCAATCAGGAAAGTGAGCTCTTAATCCATGGCCGAAATGGCCAGATCCGAGCGCGAGATAGCTATGGCGGTGATCCATTTCCGCCGAAGGGATGATGTGAAGGCCGCTCCATAAGAGGCGGCTTTCGTCTTTCAAAAAAGAGGGAAAGTTAAGGATGACCTTCCTTGCGCAAAAATAAGGGGTAGAAAGAGGTATGACAGTAACGATTACAAAACAGGCGGAAGCCTACCTTGAGGCGCTCGCTAACGCGCTTGAGATTCCGCCTTCTCGGTATGAGCAGGCCGAAAAAAGTTACAAATCGCTTGGCGACTGGCTGCATCGGGACGATTCCGGCGTGAAGAATTTCGATCCTGACGTGTTTGTGCAAGGTTCTTTCCGGTTAGGGACCGTGATCAAACCGCAATCTGACGAAGAAGAGTACGATGTGGACTGCGCCTGCGCACTGACCGCGTTGGGAAAGCCCAACATTTCACAGTTCGCGTTGAAAGAACTGCTCGGCGAAGAGATCAAGCTGTACCGCAAAAGCAAGGGCATACAAAAAGAGGTTCATGAGGGCCGCAGATGCTGGCGTCTGGAATATGCCGATGGCGCACAGTTTCATATGGATATCGTCCCTTGCATTCCGAATGCCGACGATCAGCGCATCTTGCTTGAAGCCCGCAATTTGGATGCCCAGTTTGCTGATACGGCTATAGCCATCACTGATAACGAAGTTCCGCAATACTATGAGATCACGGAAGATTGGCCCCGTTCTAATCCACGTGGTTATGCGGAATGGTTCAAGTCCCGCATGGGGGATGTTTTCATCCGCAGGCGTGAACAAGTGCTCAATGAGATGCGTTCAGAAGGCGTAACGGCGAGCGTTGAAGATATTCCGACTTATCGGGTCCGCACGCCACTGCAGTCAGCAATCATGATCCTAAAGCGTCATCGCGATACGATGTTCGCCGCCGATCCGACAGATAAACCAATCTCGATCATCATTTCCTCACTGGCGGCACACGCTTATGAGGGTGAAGAGACGATAGGTTACGCCTTGCTGTCTATATTGAGCCGGATGGAACAATCCATCGAGCATGATGGTGCCAAATACATCATCAAAAACCCAACGGATGCGCTCGAAAATTTTGCAGACAAATGGGAGGAGCATCCTGAGCGCGCTCAAGCGTTCTTTGGATGGCTAGAACAAGCACGCGAAGACTTTGCCTCTGCTGGTCGCCTTGTTGAACACCGTCGGATGTCGAGTGTTCTGGCAAACCGCATGGGTCGAGATATCACCGATCAGGCAAGTGATGCTGCTCTGCAACCTTCACGTCCAAGCGGGTCAAGCCTGCTTGGAGCCACTGCGGCCGCATCATCGTCTTCGGCACCAAGTGTGTCATTTGCAGATACACCCCGCACCCCTAAAAAACCCGACGGGTTTGCATGATCTGGTGGCTGTCTAGAAATACGAGACTATCAGCCGAGAAAGCTGCGCTGGCAGAGCTGGAAGGCAGCGTCGACTGGCTTCAGGTTGGCAATTGGCAGGCCAACCCGGATTTGGCCATGTCCGTTGATCTCAAGATTGAGCACAGTGGCGAAGAATTCGGTTTCGAGATGAGGTATCCGAGCATATTCCCGGATGCGCCACCGATGATTTTCACGGATGATCAGTCTCGCATTTCGCTTCATCAATATGGTCCCGACGGTGAGCTCTGCTTGGAGCATCGGCCAGATAATTGGCAGCCCGCGACAACCGGTGCAGATATGGTTGCGAGTTGCCAAAGGCTACTTGCAGAAGAACAGCAGGATGGTGGTGACACTGTGCATGCTCGTTCTGCTCATGTTGCTTCACTTGGGCGCGATTTGCGTTCAAAATTTTGTCGCCTGTTGATGACCGAGTCTGATCTCAAAGCCGTCAACGGATTGCCGGAATACACTGGTGAGGCTGTAAACCTGTCCGAGCGAAAGGCGGCATCCTCATTCATTTCGTCGATCAATCACATTGGGTCTAAGGACGATCCAATTTGGATCAGTGATCTGGTTCTGCCAAAAGCTGATCGAGAGGAATTGGGCACTGTGGTCAGGGTGCCGGGGTCTGGTACCTGCGGAAAAACTTCTGCAGATGATCTCAGAAATGTGCTCGAAGGCGTGAAGCTCCAAGATCTTGCGAGTGAACTCTTTGGCACAGACGCGACCACTCACTTGTTAATGGGCGATAAGGACAAATGGGAGCTGTTTTGGATCTATGGCGAGGCCAAAGCGCGGAAGGTGTTCAACTACTCGATGGTAATCGTCCCTACTGAACGGCAGCGTCTGCCAACCGGTTTCGATGATCTTGCAAATAAAAAAGTTGGTATTGTGGGTTGCGGTTCGGTGGGATCAAAGATCGCTGCCAGTCTCTGCCGCACCGGCGTCGGAAAGTTTCTATTAGTTGATGAGGACATTTTCTTTCCAGGCAATGTGGTGCGCAATGAATTGGAATTAAACGAGACCGGTGCTCACAAGTCGCACGCATTGCGAGATCGACTCACGAATTTGGCACCCAATGCAGATGTGACCGCGCTGCGTATGACATTGGGTGGTCAGGAGAGCGCAGAATCCATGACTGGCGCGTTGGAAGCGCTTGGTGATTGCGATTTGCTCATCGATGCAACAGCGTCACCCAAGGCATTCAATATGATCGCCTCCATAGCGACGCGTCAAGAAAAGCCAATGGTTTGGGCCGAAGTCTTTGCGGGAGGGATTGGCGGCGTTGTGGCGCGTGCCCGTCCAAATCTGGATCCCGTCCCTTTGGCAGCGCGGGGTCAAATCGAAGTTTGGTGTAACGATCAAGGTGTCGATTGGATCAGGCCCGAAAATGCCGGCCAATACGATGGGCAAGGCGATGATGGCGCTCCACTGATTGCAGATGACGCAGAAGTCACGATAATCGCGTCTCATGCCGCGCGACTTGCAACCGATATTCTGGCGCGTCCTGATTCCGGGATTTTTCCGATGTCCGCTTACGTCATTGGGCTCTCATCAGAATGGTTGTTCGAACAACCGTTTGATACTCGGCCTATCGACCTCAAACCAGATGGTGAATGGGGTGAGACAAGCGATGCGTTGGAGCCAGAAGAACTATTGGCGATTTTGAAAGAGCATTGGCCTCCTAAGGAGGATGCTGATGCAACTGCTGCTGCCGAGTGATGTTATTCGAAAAATGCGTAAGCATATGTTTCGTGCCGGACGGCGAGAAATCGGCGGTATGATCATGGGCGAGCAGCTCAGTGATCAGCAGTTTCGCATTGTCGAATTTTCAGTTGACGCGACCAGCGGCACACGAGCCAACTTCGTGCGGGACGCGGAACAGCACGACAGAGTGCTTAAAGAATTCTTTGAACGAACAGGCGAAGATTATTATCGCTTCAATTACTTGGGCGAATGGCACACGCATCCAAGCTTCAGCGTCAACCCAAGTCTGCAAGATGTTTATGCGATGCAAGATTTGGTGGACGGAACCGGCGGTGTTGATTTTGCTGTTTTGCTCATTTCTCGACTGAAGTGGATTTGGCAGTACGAGTGTAGCGCAAATCTCTTCCTGCGCGATCATCAGCCAGTCGGGGTTGAGATCAAGCGCGACGATGCCAAAACCGAAGGAAGTTTGTGAAATGCTGAAACGTCTTTTTGAAAGCTTCGCAACCAAAGCGATAGACTGGTGGTTCCGCGTTTCGGCGATCGAGCGGTTTCTGGTCACTTCTGGGGTCGGCCTTCTGATTGCAATTTTTGGTGGGGTTCCCTTGATAGCCGAGCTGTTGCGCATGGCAATCGGCGCTGTTCCAGAGGCGTACCTCAATGCGCAGGGCAAGATTGATGCCATCGCTGGCTGGATCCTTGGGATAGGCTTCTTGATGATAGTGGTCGGTCTTGGGCTTGCTATTGCTCGGTTTGTCGGTGATGCGAAGTCTCGCTCCAAAAAGCGTACTATCGTGATTGAGGGCAGAGGATTGCGGGATGATGATGGGTCACCGCTCGAGGGGACAGTTGGCAAGCAGATCAAGGGTCAGGTCGTTCCTGTTTTGCTCGACCTACGGCGCAGAATGGACGGAAAGGTGATTGAGCCTGAGCGTGCCTTGGAGGATATCGCCGCCGCCCACCGGTCTGTGCTTCAGCATCGCAGAGATATTGATCGTAACGATCTGACCGTTGTCTACGGTGGCCTGACGTCGGTTCCTTATACGTTTCTGACCGGCCTACTTATTGATGATGAAGGAGACATCAAGACATATGATTGGGATCGAACACAGGAATCCTGGCGCGATCTTGAAGGGAACGACGACGGGTTATCGCTCCAAATAAGCGGTATCGATTCCCTTTCAAATGCCCCCGAGGCGGTACTGGCGGCCGCTTTTTCCTATCCAGTCGATGATGAGGACCTGAAGAGCACTTTCCCTCACCCTGTGGTGAGACTCACTCTCGATGGTATGTCCTCGGATGCTCACTGGTCGAAATCGAAACAGAATCGCCTGGCTCAGGAGTTTCTTGAAGCTGTGAAGCGCATGAGCGGGGCAGGTGTGAAACGTATCCATCTTGTCATGGCCGCTCCTAACAGTGCTGTGTTCACCTTTGGCCGTAGGTATGACAAGCGCAACTTGCCAGAGATTGCAGTGTATCAGTTCGAGCGCGGAACCAAGCCAGCCTACCCATGGGCAGTTCTCATGCCGGTTGCAGGCATCAATCGCCCTGAAATTCTCTATCGAGAAGGCAATGGAGGCGGTGATGCAAGTTGACTACTCAGACCTGAAACAGGGCGTCTTGGAAGCGCGTGGGCGCGCAGCTCAATTTGAAAGACAGTGGATGACTTGGCTGACACTGGCTTCAGCTGGTGGTCTCGTCTTGATGCTTTCGCTCTTGACCGGGATGGCGCATCCAAACCACACATTGCTGGCGCTGCTGCCGGCATATTTCGCGTTCTTGATTGGCATGGCTGCGGCAGGTCTTTCCTTTGCAACGAAATCAAAGGAAGAAATGGCTCAATCAAGCCATTCAGCATCGGCGTTCAACCGGGAAGAATACAGGGCAGCAGCTGATGCACTCCCAACAATCATTGCATCACCACGTCGGCTGGCGGACGAGGCCAATCGCGACAAGGATGCCATTGCTACTAAATGCAATGTGGCCCATGACTTAGCTGAAAAGTCTTGGAAAGTACGCGTTCGTTGGTTGTGGTTGACGCGCATTCTATTGGCCACTTCGGTCTGTGCGTTCATCTTCGGCGTCGCCTGGCCTGGGTTATTCGTATTTTTTGGCGGTGATCTGGTTGGCGGCAGCTGAATGCACGCATCTTTATTTTAGGACTTTCTGCCTACGATTTGAACAACCGACGCGTGATTTCAATCGCATTTTTCGCGGCTGTTTCAAAACTTAGCTTATGCATGAGCTGGTCGAAAAGCGTAGTAGTATCAGATCAACCTATGGTCGAAAAACGA
>CAJQMX010000260.1 GCA_905479515.1 uncultured Parasphingopyxis sp. | reverse complement strand
GCACTTTCATGCCGACTGCAAATTCATCGCCGAAAGCCTGATCCCGACAAGCGGCGCGTCCAACGGGCGTTACTTTGAGCTGCGTGCGCGGGAATGGATCGAAAACATTATCAAGATGCTGGTGGAGGTAAACGGAAAGGTCAGCTTTCCCTCGCTGTACCGTGTCATCAACTGGATTGAGTCCGATACGAGCCTCTGGGCTGATTGCCTGGAAAACATGCTCTCCTCGTCCATGGACAGTGTGCGCCGTACTGCCGGAGAAATGCTGGCCAAGCAGCAAGAGAGCGAGAAGGAATTCGGGAGCATCCTCGGGGAGATTTATGCACACCTGAACTTCCTTGACGATCCGATGCTGCTGGCCTCCCTCGATCACGTGGACGCTTCTCTTGCCGATACTTGTATCGCAGGTCAGCCGACAAGCTGGGCTATCAACGTGCCCATCGAATATGTCGGGCTCTGGTCGCCGATCCTGCGCACGATGTTCACAGTTCAGATGCTCTACAAATCGCGTGCGCCATCAGCGCCGCGCGTCACTATGATCATCGACGAGGCGGGCCAGCTTGGAAACTTTGAGGCCCTGCTGCGCGCGTTCACATTCGGACGCGGTGCTGGTGTGCAGGTCTGGGCGCTATTTCAGGATGTCGGCCAGATTGTTCGCAACTTCGGTGCGCCAGCCTTGCAAGGCTTTATGGGGTCATCGGCCCTTCGGCAGTTCTTCGGAGTACGCGACTATCAAACTGCACAAATGGTCTCTTCGATGCTCGGCACCGAAACTCTCGAATATGACGACGGCCTTCGTCAGGCGGATGCAAAGCGGCAGAAAATGAATGCTGCGATGAGCATAATGAATGGCGGCGATCCGTTCTCGGCCTATGCAGATATGAAATACCATGCGTTCGCCGAGGATCATCGAATCAAACAAGCTCGCGCGCTGATGATGCCTGAAGAATTACTGGCTATGCCCGAGGACAGGCAACTGCTCTTCATTTCGGGCAAGAACCTCAAACCCATCCTGGCGGAGAAGCATCCCTACTTCACGAGGCAGGACTTTGCTGGCCGCTTCCTGCCCAATCCCTTCCACCCGCCTCATGACTCGGTGCCTATTCCCTCAAGATGGAGCGTGCGCCGTGCAAGAGTGATCATGCAAGCCGTACCGCAGCAATTTGCGCACTACCCGCAATATGCGGACGGTCTCTGGTCCTATGTCGAAGGCTATCAACCCACTTAGCAGCAGGAGAAGAAAATGAGCGATAGATCGGATAAGAACCGTCCGAGTTTCGATGCGTTTCATGTGAAGGAAGGCGCGGACGACAAATCATACTTCAACCGCGTCGGTGTAGCCTTCGCTCACAGGGACGGCGAAGGACACACGATTCAGCTCGACTCCGTTCCGGTCGATGGCCGCATCATTTTGCGAACGCCCAAGGAGCGGTTGGAACAAGCGCGTGAGGAGAAACCGCGCCGTCGCAATCGCGAGCAGCGCGACCGCTGACCATGGATCAGAACGATGACACGCATCCCACGATCTCGACGAAGGAGGAACTGTTGCGGCGGCTGCGAGAGCAACGCGCTCCTCTCAGTGCAGCCAAGCTGGAACCTGCGCGGGGGCTGGCGATAGATGCCCGACGGCAAGTCGATGAAGAGAACCGCAAGCGGATTGCAACCCTTCGCGACAGACTGGGAAAAGCGGGTACTGAAGTTGAAGCCCAACAAGTATTTGCGCGCCTTGGCGGCTTCGCGAAGTCAAACTTCTCACAAAGTCGATAGAGGCAATAAAAATTTGAGGTTCAGCTCAAATTTTGGCACTATGGTTTTTGGGTTTATATCCTAAGACTACCCTGTTGAACGGATAAACTCCTTTCCAAAAGAGTTTGGTCTCTTGTGAGGGTTTCAATCTAATGCAGCATGATTGAAGCCCTCATTTTTTATTCAATAAAAAGTTGAAGCTGTACGTATAATGAACAATAATCCATCTGTTTCGATCCGCTCTCCAATCTCCCCAGATTAAAGAGGGTCGAAACTCCTCGTTAAAAGAGAATTTCTCTTTTGAAAGCCCTGATCTCTCGTAACAAGATCGGGGCTTTACTTTTCTCTGAAACCCTTGCTGAGTTTGCGTTACAGCCGATTGCTGCGGTATAATAAAACTATATATGCAGCATCTGCGCAGCAATATCTGCGCTTATCACCCTGTACGGGTGATGCGCTGCTCTATTGTCCGAAAAGGAAATGAAACTGGTCAGCATGCGGTGCATTGCTGAAAAGGAGGGGTCTTGTCATGACCACATCCGATAAAGATTGGACATTGCCCGACGTAGGCGAAGCACTGTCGCGTGAACATGATCGGACTGTCAGGCACAGTCTTCAGCTAGATGTCGAGTTCTACAAAGAGCTGCTCGAAGATGCTGACATAGACGACGCTCAGAAGGAGCAAGTCATTGGCGCGCTTTGGAAGATCATAGTAGCGTTTGTAGAGCTTGGCTTTGACGTGCATCCGACACAGCAGGTCTGTGGAAAAGGCGGAACAAAGCACGATCATGCGAGCATTTTGTGTGAAGATGGGCTAGAATCCAACCTACCCAGTACAGAACACGAAGACGTCGTTGCGCCGGAACCTTGAGGCGGCGCAGAAAGGTTAAGGATTCATGGCCTCAGAAAAGAACAACAAGAACCAAAAAAGCACGCCAATCCGCGCACTTATCTATTGCCGTGTATCCACGACGCGCCAAAAGACAGAGGGTGCTGGCCTCGTCAGTCAAGAGCATCGGTGCCGACAGTACGCCGAGATGAAAGGTTATGCCGTAGAGGCGGTATTCCCTGATGACGCTTCGGGCGGTGGTGACTTCATGAAGCGCCCAGGCATGTGCGCCATGCTGGCCTATCTCGATGCCCAGAAGGACGGCAAATTCGTCGTCATCTTCGATGATCTCAAGCGCTTTGCTCGTGACACAGAATTTCACTTTAAGCTACGTCACGCATTCGCCGAACGCGGCGCGACGGTTGAATGCCTCAACTTCAATTTCGAAGATACACCTGAAGGCAAATTCATTGAAACCATTGTTGCCGCGCACGGTGAGTTAGAACGTGAGCAAAACCGCCGCCAGGTTCGGCAGAAGATGGTTGCCCGTATCGAGAAAGGCTATTGGGTCTTTCATGCGCCAGTAGGCTACAAGTACATAACCGATAAGGTACACGGTAAGCTTCTGTCTCCTGACGGTGTGCTTGCCGAGTATGTGCAAGAAGCACTCGAAGGGTACGCAAATGGTCGCTTCGCGTCTCAAGCCGAAGTGCAGCGGTTTTTAGAAACCAAACCTGAGTTCCCAAAGGATTTGCCAAACGGGAAAATCCGAGCGTGGAAGATTACCAAGCTGCTCAGAAACCCACTTTACGCAGGGTACGTCCATTCAGAGACATGGGAAGTGAGCCTGCGTAAAGGCCACCATGAAGCGCTGATTAGCTTCGGGACGCATGAAAGAATTCTGAATAATCTGGAAAATGGCGGTCGTCCTGCTGCTCGGCGTGACTTCAGCCCTGATTTTCCGCTTCGCGGCTTCGTGCACTGCGATGATTGCGACAAGCCCATGACCGCAGCTTGGTCCAAGGGGTGCCGCAAGCACTATCCGTATTATCTGTGCGACACGCCAAGTTGTCCGTCCAAGCGCAAATCGATCCCGCGTGCGAAGATCGAGGAAGGCTTCGCGGAAATTCTCAAATCCATGCAGCCAACGAAGAAGCTCTTCGGTGTCATGCGCACCATGTTTGAGCGCGCGTGGGATGCGCGGTTGGATGAAGCTAAGCGATCCAAGAAAGCGGTTCTCGCGCAGCTCGCAGACGTTGAGGACCAGATCAACAAGCTGCTCGACAGGATTGTCGAGTCGTCGAGTGCATCCGTGATCTCTGCGCTTGAAAAACGGGTCGAGAAATTGGAGCGGGAGAAGTTTCTGCTGACTGAGAAAGCCGAGAATATGATTCCGGCGAAGGGGAGGTTTGGAGAGTCTATTGAACTCGCGCTGAATTTTCTCTCAAGCCCTTGGAATATATACGAAAATGGGTCTCTACCCCTGCGCCAAACCGTGCTGCGGCTGGCCTTTGTAGAGCCTCTTCGATACTCCCGCGAAAACGGTTATCGAACTATAGAAACTGCCATACCTTTCAAGGTCTTAGCGGGTTTGCAGGGTCAAAATTGTCAAATGGTGCCGCGAGGGAGAATTGAACTCCCGACCTCATCATTACCAATGATGCGCTCTACCACTGAGCTACCGCGGCGTTTGCAGTTGCAGAATGCGGCGTTTAGCTTAAGCGATCCGACATGAAAAGACAGTTTCGCCGCG
>CAJQMX010000259.1 GCA_905479515.1 uncultured Parasphingopyxis sp. | reverse complement strand
GCTGCGGCAGTCGGCGGAGAGGCGCATGGCGCATTTTCTGCCAATGGCGTTGCCTTTGACAGCCGTGAGGTAGGGTCTGACGATCTGTTTATCGCGCTCAAGGGCGAGGCAACGGACGGCCATAAATTTGTCGAAGGGGCTTTTGGCAATGGTGCAGCTGGCGCGATTGTCAGCGAGGATTGCGCCCATCCCCATATCCGGGTCAGCGATACGATTGCCGCGCTTGATGCGCTGGGCACCGCATCGCGGGCCAGAACGGAAGCGAAGATCATCGGCGTGACCGGATCCGTCGGCAAGACAAGCGCCAAGGAAGCACTGTTCGCTGCGCTGAACAGATCAGCCGAAGGGCGAACGCATCGCTCCGTCAAAAGCTACAACAACCATACCGGCGTTCCGCTCAGCCTAGCACGGATGCCAGCCGGGAGCCGCTATGGTGTGTTCGAGATGGGCATGAACCATGCGGGCGAGCTTGCCGCTTTGACCCGGCTTGTCCGTCCGCATGTTGCTATCGTCACCGCGATCGCTCCGGCGCATATCGAATTTTTCAACGGCATTGAGGGCATTGTGGATGCCAAGGGCGAGATTTTCGAAGGGCTAGAGCCGGGTGGCACGGCGCTTATTCCCTTTGACAGTCCGCACCGCGACAGGCTGATGGCTGCGGCAACGCTCCATGCGGCCCGTGTCTGGACCTTTGGTCTTGGCGAAGGCGCGGATATTCGTGCGGTTGAAGTTTCGCGGGACATCACCGGTACAATGGTCAGCGCAATCCTGCCCGATGGCGAGCTGACATTCACAATAGGCCTGCCGGGTGACCATTGGGTGTCCAATGCGCTTGCGGTGATCGGCGCAGTTGAGGCGGTTGGCGGCGATCTTGCCGCTGCCGGACTTGCATTTGCCGAGATGGCCGGTCTGCCCGGGCGCGGGGCGCGCTCCGCAATCCCGCTTGATGATGGTGAGGCGCTGCTGATCGACGAAAGCTATAATGCCAATCCGGTTTCGATGGCGGCAGCCCTTAAAACGCTGGGCGATGAACCCGCGCAGCGCCGCATTGCGGTGCTCGGTGCGATGGGCGAGCTTGGCGATGATGCTGCGGCCTATCATGCCCAGCTTGCCGGTCCGATCAGCGATGCCAGGGTCGATATGGCCGTACTCGTTGGTGCGCCAATGAAGGTGTTGGCGGACGCGCTTGGCAACGCAATCGACTTGGTTCATGTGCCCGACGCCGCGTCGGCGCTGGCGAGTCTCGAGGGGGAGATTCGCGCCGGTGATGCCGTGCTCGTCAAAGGAAGCAACTATTTGGGACTGGCCCGCCTCGTGGAGGCGCTCGCCAGCGGAAAGACCTTATGCTCGACCTGATCGCCAGCTATTTTGACTATGCAGGGCCGTTCAACCTGCTCCGCTATCTCAGCTTCCGGGCTGGTGGAGCGACGGCGACTGCGTTGCTGATCGGCCTGTTGATCGGACCGCGCTTTATCGGCTGGTTGCGCATTAAACAGGGCAAGGGTCAGCCGATCCGCGAAGACGGCCCAATCACGCATCTGAAAAAGGCCGGCACGCCGACGATGGGCGGGCTGATGATCCTTATTTCGCTCTCGGTTTCGCTGCTGCTCTGGATGGACCTTTCCAACCGGCTTGTCTGGGCGGTGATGTTTGTCACTCTGGGCTTTGGGCTGATCGGCTTTCTCGACGATTATGACAAAGTCACCAAGCGCCATCATGCCGGGATTTCGGGCAAATTCCGCCTGATTGCGGAATTCCTGGTCGCAGGACTGGCCTGCTGGGCCATCCTTTCGGATGTCGGTACGGATCTCTATCTGCCCTTCGTCAACGGTCCCGTCGCCGATATTGGCTATGCCTATTATGTCTTCGCGATGCTGGTGATCGTGTTCACCGGCAATGCCGTGAACCTTACCGATGGCCTTGACGGGCTGGCGACCATGCCGGTGATCATCGCTTCGGTTGCCTTCATGATGATCATCTATCTTGTCGGGCGTGAGGATTATGCGACCTATCTCGGTATCGCCCATGTGCCAGGGGCAGGCGATCTGGCGATAATCTGCGCTGCGATTGTCGGTGCGGGGCTCGCCTTTCTCTGGTTCAATGCGCCGCCGGCCGCGGTGTTCATGGGTGACACGGGGAGCCTTGCTTTGGGCGGTGCGCTGGGCGCAATCGCCGTTACCGCGCACCATGAAGCCGTGCTTGGCATTGTCGGCGGTCTCTTCTTCCTCGAAGCGGCGTCCGTGATCATTCAGGTGTTCTTCTACAAGCGCACCGGCAAGCGCGTCTTCAAGATGGCCCCGATCCACCATCATTTCGAGCAAATGGGCTGGTCCGAACCGACCGTTGTCATCCGCTTCTGGATCATTTCCTTCGTGCTGGCGCTGGCCGGCCTGTCGACGTTGAAGCTCAGATGAAGCCAGCGCGCGCCTTTGCCGGTAAACGCTATGCGGTGCTCGGTCTCGCGCGGACCGGGCTTTCGGTCGTCAACTATCTGTGGAATTCGAGCGCCAGTATCGTGGCTTGGGATGATCGCGAAGAAGCCCGCGAACAGGTGCAAGGCAAGGCAACGCTCGCTGATCCGCTTGATATGGATCTGAGCAAATTTGACGGCATCATCGTGTCTCCGGGCGTGCCGATAAACACGCATCCGATTGCGCAAAAGGCGCGCGAAGCGGACGTGCCGCTAATCGGCGATATCGAACTCTTTGCCCAGGCCCGCGCGGAACTGCCGCCGCACAAGGTGGTCGGCATTACCGGCACCAACGGCAAATCGACGACGACGGCCCTGATCCATCACATCATCAAGACCGCAGGCATCCCGACCCGTCTTGGCGGCAATATCGGCAAACCGATCCTTGGTGAGCAGGAATTGCCGGAAGGTGGCGTTTATGTCCTCGAACTCTCCTCGTTCCAGATCGATCTGACATTCACCCTTGATTGCGATGTTGCGATCCTGCTCAACATTACGCCCGATCATCTCGATCGCTATGACGGCTTTGACGCCTATGCCGCATCCAAGGCCCGGTTGTTCGCGATGCAGTCTGCCGATCATGCAAAGATCATCGCGATAGATGATGAACCAAGTCAGGCGATTGCCGCCGGGGCTTCAGGTGCTGTCATGCAGATTTCCGCTGGCGGCTGTATGGATCAGTCCAACTGGCCTGGATTGCAGGGGCCGCACAACGCACAGAATGCCATTGCCGCGATGAGCGCCGCGCGACGGCTCGGCATCGGCGAAGAGGTCATCGAGCAAGCACTGCGGACTTTCCCCGGCCTGCCGCACCGTATGGAGCGAGTGGGGGATCGGAACGGCGTATTGTTCGTCAATGACAGCAAGGCGACCAACCCGACATCGACCGCGCCTGCGCTCGCCGCCTATCCTGCTGTGCACTGGATATTGGGCGGGCGGGCAAAGGCCGACGATCTTGACGCTTGCGAGCCGTATTTTGGCCATGTCCGCGCGGCCTATACGGTGGGCGAGACGGCGGAAAGTTTCGAACAGCTGCTCGCCCCGTGGATGCCGGTCAGCAATTGCGGAACGATCCGGAAAGCCGTGAAGTTGGCCGCTCAGGTCGCCCGGCCCGGGGAGACCGTCTTGCTCTCGCCCGCCTGCGCATCTTTTGACCAATATCGCGATTTTGAAGAACGCGGCGACGATTTCCGCGCCGCTGTGGGGAGCCTGTCATGAACATGGAAACCACTGTGGTGAAGGCCAGTATCACCAAAACGCAGCGACGGCCTTTTGGTGACTATATCGGCCGCTCCCATCAGGGGCCGCTCAGCGAATGGTTCTGGGAAATTGACCGCGTTCTCCTGCTTCTGGTCACGATCCTGATCTCGATCGGATTGATAGCGGTCGCCGCAGCATCGCCTGCGGCTGCAGAGCGCTATTCGGGCGATACGTTCCAGTTCCAGCAGCTCCATTATTTCTACCGACAGCTCATCTGGTTCAGCATCGGTGTCCCAGTCATGCTCGTTATCTCGACCATGCCCAAGGAGTTCGCCAAGCGCTTCGCCCTTGCCGGTGCGGTCTGCTTCTTCGTGCTGCTGGTCTTCGTCCCGTTCCTCGGCAATGAAGTGAATGGCGCACGGCGCTGGATCGGCTATGGCATGGCCACGCTCCAGCCGTCGGAATTCCTGAAGCCCTTTTTCATCGTCGCCATTGCCTGGCTGTTGTCGCTGCGGGTGACGCAGGACCCCACGCTGCCCGTCGTGCCAGCCACGGCCATCGTAACAGGCATCATTGCCGTATTGCTGATGCGGCAGCCCGATTTCGGGCAAACCGTGATTTTCGGATCGGTCTGGATCGTGATGCTGATGATTTCAGGCGTGTCGAACAAGCTACTCGGAGGGCTTACCGCACTTGGCCTGAGTGTAATCGCTGCGGCCTATCTTTTCTATCCGGTGGCGACGACACGGATCAATAATTTCCTCTTTGCCGATGGTGACAGCTACCAGGTCGATAATGCGATGCGCACACTCACCAATGGCGGCTTTTTCGGAACCGGCCCCGGTGACGGCGAGATGAAATACCGTCTGCCCGAGCCGCATACCGATTATATCTTCTCGGTGATCGGTGAGGAGTTCGGCCTTGTCGCCTGTTTCGCCATTGCGCTGATATTCGGTGCGATCGTGGTGCGGGTATTTGTGAAGCTGATCAACGAAGAGAATATCTTCTACGTTCTTGCAGCCGCCGGCCTGGCCACCCAGTTTGCCATTCAGGCACTCATTAACATGGCAGTAAACCTCGATATGGCACCCTCCAAGGGCATGACATTGCCCTTCATCTCCTATGGCGGATCGTCGATCATCGCACTGTCGATCGGCTTTGGTTTGCTTCTCGCCTTTACGCGGCGCAATCCGCATCTTCCCGCTTTGGACAAGAGGCTCTGATGGGCGCACGGCATTTCGTTCTCGCGGCAGGCGGCACGGGTGGACATATCATCCCGGCCTTTGCATTGGCGACTGAGCTCAAGAAGCGCGGCCATTATGTCGCGCTGATCACTGATGAGCGCGGCGCGGCGATTCCGGGCACATTTGAGGGTGATGAGAAACATATCCTTCCGGCAGGGCGTTTTACGAAGAACCCGCTGGGCTGGTTTGCCGCAGCGCAGAATATCTGGCGCGGCCGGGCGATGGCGCGGCGGCTCTATGAAAGCTTCAATCCCGAAGCGGTGATCGGCTTTGGCGGTTATCCGGCTCTGCCCGCGCTGCTCGGCGCGTTGAAAGACGACATTCCCTGCGCAGTACATGAGCAAAATGCAGTGCTTGGCCGCGTCAATCGTCTGCTCGCTGGCCGGGTGGATGCGATTGCTGCTGCCTATAAGCAGGTCGGTCGCCTCAAAGAGAAATATCTGGGCAAGACGCATCTGATCGGAAACCCGGTCCGCGAAGAGGTCGCGGTTCTCCGCTCACAGCCTTTCCCTGCGCTCAGCGAAGATGGAATATTCCGGGTTCTCGTAACCGGCGGCAGCCAGGGTGCGAGCATCCTTTCCAACGTCGTACCCGATGGCCTGGCCCTGCTTCCCTTGTCCTTTCGCCGCCGGATGCAGGTTACCCAGCAATGCCGCGAAGAAGATATTGAGCGGGTGCGTGATCGCTATGCCGATCTCGCTATCCCGGCGGATCTCGCCACCTATCTGCCTGATCTTCCCGAGCGGCTTGGCTGGGCGCACATCGTTATCGCCCGCGCTGGCGCTTCAACAATCGCCGAACTGACAACTGCTGGCCGCCCTGCAATCCTCGTCCCGCTACCCATCGCGACCGACGATCACCAGACCGCCAATGCGCGCGAGATGGAAGCCAGCGGCGGTGCGCGCGTTATCAAGCAAAGCCATTTCACACCCGCTGAACTTGCCAAGCAGATGCAGAAGCTTGGCCTTGAACCGGAAGCATTGATGAATGCCGCTGGGCGCGCGCGCAATGCTGGCTATCCAAACGCCACGCGCGATCTTGCCGATCTTGTCGAACGGCTCGGTCAGGGGCTGGGCGGTGAAGCCATGCCGGTCGGATCACCTGCCGGACTGCGTACTGCTGCGGAGGGGGCGTCCTGATGCACGGCTTTGGAACCGATATCGGCATCATCCACTTCATTGGCATTGGCGGCATTGGGATGTCTGGCATTGCCCGTGTCATGCACAATCTCGGCTATGTCGTGCAGGGATCGGACATTGCCGAAGGCCCAGCCGTGGACGCCTTGCGCGAAAAGGGCATGACCGTGTTTGTCGGTCATAGTCCGGATAATCTGGGTGATGCGGCGGTGGTCGTAACCTCAACGGCGATCCAGCGCGGCAATCCTGAAGTCGAAAGCGCTCTCGAGCGGCGCATTCCCGTCGTCCGCCGGGCCGAGATGTTGGCCGAGCTGATGAAGCTCAAGGCCACCGTCGCCATTGCCGGTACGCACGGCAAGACGACCACGACATCGCTTGTTGCCGCAATGCTGGATGCGGGCGGGCTCGACCCGACAGTGATCAATGGCGGAATCATCAATGCCTATGGCGCGAATGCGCGGGTGGGCG
>CAJQMX010000258.1 GCA_905479515.1 uncultured Parasphingopyxis sp. | reverse complement strand
AATCCTGCAACCGCGGCTGAGCCACTCAACAATGAGCGCCGTGATACATTTGCAATTTTCTCAGAATCGTCTTTCATTTTCTTTCTCCTAATAAGAAACAAGACATAAAAAATTTACTCATAAGGTCTCGGCTGATTAAGGCGCCGAGATCGGCGATATTGGGAATCCTTGTCTGCGACAGCTGAATTTGCTTTGGGGTTCGAGTTGCGCGCCTTAGCTAGGGCGTGAATTACAACTGGGCAGACGTCTTTGTTGTAGTAAAGCTGTTGACAGTTCAGGCAATAGAGACATTCATTCGGATTGATGTTGCCTTGGGGATCGATAGCCTGGACCATACAATCCTGTGCACATTTCTGACATGGGTCGCCACAATTGCGATAACGTTTCAGCCAATTGAACATGGCAAGCTTGCCAGGAATGGCGAGCGCAGCGCCGAGCGGACAAAGATAGCGGCAATAGAACCTTTCAATGAACAAGCCCGCGGCCAGCAGAGAAAAGACAAACAACAGGTATGGCCAACCCCGCATAAACCGAAGAACAATGGAAGTTCGGAAGGGCTCTATCTCGGACAGGGTTTCTGCAAGTTGGAGGGAATAAACAGAAACGCCCAGAAGTGCCAAAAAGATGATATATTTAATTGGCCAAAGCCGTTCGTGTAGCCACCATGGGACTGTTATCTGCTTTATGCCGACACGCCGGGCCAGTTTATTAAGCAGCTCCTGCAAGGCTCCAAATGGGCATAACCATCCACAAAAGGCGCCGCGCCCCCAGAACAATAAGGAAACGGCCACAGAACACCAAAGAATGAAAATCAAGGGTTCCATCAGGAAAAATTGCCATTGGAAATCTGTCAGCAAGGCATTGGCAAAGACCAAAATATTCACGACCGACAATTGGGCTTGCGCATAAAACCCTATCCAAAACAAAGTGAAAACCAAAAAGGCAATTCTCAGCCGTTCCGTCAAAATGGTTCGGCGAACAATCTGGTTCTGAATAAAGAAAACAATGGTCAATAGGGCAATAGCCCCCACCAGAATACCGATCTCGGGCAGCTTCTGCATCCAGATCCGCTGCCAAAGAGCATTTGACGCTGCAACCTCCTCGTCACTCCGTGTAGAAACAGCTGGTTGAGGAGCCACGGCAGGCGCCGCCACCTTCACATAAGCGTCCGGAAGTTGATATGAGATATCAAAAGCAATAAAGACTTTTTCCAGTGCCCCTATAGCGCGCTGAACTAACAGCTGTAACTGCCAGGGGCGGGCTGGGTCAAAGGTGGTATCAGGCGGGGTGTAGAACAGCCCAACTTCCTTTAGGTCCGGTGCATTTTCAGCTTCCACACTGCCAACATTTTTATAAAATCGGTCTTTGAAGCGGATGGTTTCGCCATCCTGTACTACCTGTATCCGGTCGAAAATACCGCCGCGAACATATCCGGACCCGCGAAATGAATATTGGCCGAGGCCCATGATCAGAAAGGCGTTTTGTCCGTCTTTTAATTGTTTCTCATAATTTCGATATTCGTTTTCCCCAAGAAGGCTGCGAGCAATTTCCGGAACCGCCAACGATGCCACATAGAGATCAATATAGGTTTCTTCAGGCTCCCCCTTTTCAGGTTTTGCAATAGCCTTCGGGTTACCCTGCGCTTCAAAGCCCTTGTTGATATCACTCAGGCTAAGATGCAATCTGCGTACAGCACCATTGCCAACGAGAGTATCCCAATCATAAATCTCGTCGTCTTTTGGAATAATACTTCGCTGAACACGCTTAGAGGGATCATCTGCCGTCAAGCCTGCGAGACCCAGGATCTTTGCAACCCGAACTGAAGCACGTTTGATACTGTCATCTATAACCATAACAGTCACGGTGGCACCGGAAACAATATCAACAGGCGGTGGCTCGCCACCTTTTTCCCTCGCAACCGTCAGAATATCTGTCCCTTGATATCCTTCAATGAAATCAACGATCTTCTGTTCTGGAATGCCAGAAAGAATAATCGGTTCCGCGTGATGAACCAGTTTGGCATTGACGATCAGACCGTTCGTATCAAGCGCGACCAAGACAACAATCGGTTTGCCGGAGTATCCAATTGCGCCCACAAAGTCTGTATTCAGAAAAGCATAGCCAACGGTCTTTTTCTGATCCTTTGCAGCATAAATCGGCTGACCGCCATCAACTGCTTCCCAACGATCCGCATCAGGATAGAAGTTCGATACCGGTGTATTATGAATGATATCCTGTACAGTCTCCGACGACTGAGCTTCAGCAGCGATCAATAAAAAGCAGCCCAAAATCATAGGGAAGCAATACAGTAGCTGCTGGATATATTTTGGAAACGAGGTCATCAAAAGCCCTATCAACCGATTTTGCTTGAAATCCGCTACTTCCTAAGTCATCGATTGAAAGTGTTCAGCGAAATCAAAATTTTGTTGAAAAGAACTTTAGTAAAAATCAAAACCGCGTTGTTTGCGCTTTCGCAAACTTCTTACTGATTTCGCGTTCTTGAATATTTTGGCATTGTCAGAGGAAAATGGCTTGAGCCGTGTTGAGGCTGGATTTACGGTCGGCACATGAAAAATCCATTCCGTTACTTCAAACTTCACCAGCAATTATCCGCTTGGCCGTCATGATGTATGTTCGGTATCCGCTTTCATTGCGCCAGGTTGAAGACCTCCTGCATGATCGGGGTATCGACGTCAGCTATGAAACAGTCCGGGCATGGTGGAACAGGTCCGGGCCAGTGTTTGCGGCAGAAATCAGAAAAGCCCGCTCCGTTTCCTTCCATAACTCATCTCAGTGGAGATGGCATCTGGATGAAGTTTTCGTGCGGATCAATGGCGAGATCCATTATCTTTGGAGAGCCGTTGATCACGAAGGTGAAATTCTTGAAGCCTTCGTAACTAAGCGGCGCAATCGCAGCGCTGCCTTGAAGTTTCTGAAAAAAACCATGAAGCGATATGGCAGCCCGAAGATTATTGTGACGGATAAACTTCGCTCCTATCGAGCGGCAATGGAAGATATAGGCAGCGCGGATCGCCAGGAAACCGGACAATGGTTGAATAATCGGGCCGAAAACTCGAACCACCCGTTCCGACGACGAGAGCGAGCAATGATAAAATTTCGAAGCACAAAGTCTTTACAGAAATTTGCCTCTATTCACTCTTCAATCCACAACCATTTCAATCACGAGCGCCATCTCCATAGCCGCGAAAATTTTGAGTTGAAACGTGAAGCGGCTCTTATGGAGTGGCGTCAGGTTGCCACATAAGGATCGTCATCTTGCCTCTTTACTTCGCCTAACAATTTTCCTCGGACAACACCGGACATGGCGCTGCCGGAACGCTCTGTAGAACAACGCGAGAAAGACCGAGACGGACGCAAACGGAAACGTGGTCGGGATAGATCGCGGGATTTTGGGTTTGAACGATAGGAGAAAGGAAAAGCTATGACACAGAATAACAAAGAAAATGGATTGAAACTGGAACTGAGTGAAGAGTTACGGCGCGTTCGGGCGCAAGCGGGCGAGATCGACCGGAAGCATTTATTCGATAACAGCGCGCAACGCGTCGTGCTGACGCTACCGAAATCGCTTGTTCATCTGGCGCAGTTCGTCGCGATTATGGAGAGCCGTCCGATGCCTGGCTCGCTCCATCTCTGGCAATATGTCAGTGGGATCGGGGCGGACGATCCAACCCCGTCCCGCAATGCAAGGCGGATCATGCGTCAATGGATGGCGGAAGAAATAATGACCCGCACCCACCTAGCCATGCTTCAATTGCAGGCCGATGCAGAAGAGCGGGATTAATGCATGACTTTGGATCATAACCCATGCTCGATTGTAATGATTTTTCATGATTAACACGATATTTAAACGAATTTTCATTGAAAGTAATCGATTTTCATGAGAAAATGCTTATTGTGCATTAAAGTTCAACAGAAATAATCGGATATCAGAGAAAGCATGGAAAGTAAGAGATTTTCAGGGCCGGTAAACGTTTTTCAGGAAAGCAGGCTTCCAGAGCGTGCTTTGCCGGTTGGTTATGCTGCCCTGATTGATGCCTACAATCTCCAGGTACCGCTGCCGCTCACGCTGAGTGCGATTGGCGAACGTCACAAGATATATGAAGAAGGCGGCTGGCGCATATACACGCCCCGTCATGAACCTCAGTCTACACTTGAAGGTCATTTGGTTTTTGCCTTGAAATACGAAGGGCTCGACCTTGCGATCCTCAAACGCCTGTTCCTCGTTATAGATGCTACCGAACTTGCAGCAATCATAGCCGCCAAGCCCACAAGTTCCTATATGCGCCGCATCTGGTTTCTTTACGAATGGTTGCTTGATCGCGCGCTTGATCTTCCCAACGCCAAAACCGGCACCTATGCTGATATTGTCGATCCTAAACAGCAATGGTCCGTCAAGGGAGAAACATCGACCCGCCACCGTGTAAGAAACAATCTGCCAGGCACGCCGGATTTCTGCCCGCTTGTCCGGCGCACAGAAAAACTGGAGAGATTTGTAGACGCCAGGCTTGATGAGCAGGCCCGCGCCGTAATAGGCAAGATTTCAGCAGGCATTCTGGCGCGCACGGCTGCCTTTCTGCTTCTGAAAGATTCCAAGTCCAGCTATGCAATCGAGGGCGAAGCACCGCCGCACAACCGTATCCAGCGTTGGGGCAAAGCCATCGGCGAAGCGGGCAAACAACCGCTCGACAGAGATGAATTCTTGCGCTTGCAGCGTATTGTGATCGGGGAAGAACGGTTTATCCGCCTTGGTTTTCGTAACGAAGGCGGCTTTGTCGGCGAGCATGAACAAGACACGCGCATCCCGCTTCCCGATCATATCAGTGCACGCCATGAGGCGTTACCCGCCCTTGTTCAAGGCATGATCGATTTTGACCGCAGCTATGCCAATGGTATTGATCCTGTGATTGCGGCTTCTGCGCTTGCCTTTGGCTTTGTCTACATCCACCCGTTTGAAGATGGTAACGGGCGACTTCATCGCTATTTGATCCACCATGTTTTGACAGCACGCGGATTCAATCCGACCGGCATCGTATTTCCGGTTTCTTCGGCCATTCTGGAGCGAATAGACGACTATCGTCGCGTCCTTGAAAGCTACTCGCAACGGCTCTTGCCGGTCATCGAATGGGAGCCGACAGAGAAGATGAATGTGCGCGTTCTCAATGATACCGATGATTTCTACAGGTATTTCGACGCCACACCACACGCGGAATTTCTATTCGAATGCGTGCAGAAAACCATCGAAAACGACCTACCGGAAGAGGCCGCCTTCTTGCAGCGATACGACCAATTCAAGAGCCGTGTTGAATCTCTGGTTGAAATGCCCGCTTCAACTGTTGATCTGTTGTTCAACTTCCTGAAACAAAACAATGGCCGCCTGTCCAAGCGTGCGCGGGAAAAAGAGTTCTCACCCCTTTCCGACGAAGAAGCGGCGAGGTTCGAAGCCATTTATCAGGAACTATTCGAGGTTTGAGCAACAGCCTCCCTTAATCAAACCGATACGCCAAACGCTGGCCCGCAATTTCGGCCATTGTGTAATCAAACCCTAGATCGCGGGCGATGGCGTCATAGTCCAGATAGCAAGCTATGTTTTCGGGGATTGTAAAGCCCCCTTGTTATGTACCATTATTTGCTAGAGTTTCGGGAACGGGCGGTTTCATGTTGAGGGCCTGATGAGGTCTGATGTGATTATATTGCCTGCGCCATTTGTTGATGACAGTTTTGGCCTGATCAATGGTTAAGAACCACTCGGCGTTGAGCACTTCTCTGCGGAGCGTTCCAT
>CAJQMX010000257.1 GCA_905479515.1 uncultured Parasphingopyxis sp. | reverse complement strand
AATGCCGCGATCCTGCGCGGCGGATCGGAAGCGGTTGAAAGCAACCGAGCTATTCATGACTGTCTTGTCGAAGGCCTGAAAAAAGCGGGATTGCCCGAAGACAGTATCCAACTCGTTCCGACCACCGATCGCGCCGCCGTGGGCGCGATGCTGAAGGCGGCAGGCCATATCGACATCATTGTGCCACGCGGCGGCAAAAGCCTGGTCGCGCGCGTGCAGGACGAAGCCCGGGTGCCGGTGCTCGCGCATCTCGATGGCATCTGTCACAGCTATGTCCATGCGGCAGCCGAACCGGCGATGGCGGAGAAGATCGTCGTCAACGCGAAGATGCGGCGGACGGGCATTTGCGGCGCGATGGAAACATTGCTGATCGACAGCAAATATGGCGAGCCGACCGCGCTCATTACCGCGTTGATCGAGGCGGGCTGCGAAGTCCGCGGCGATGCTGCCGTGCAGGCGTTGGACGACAGGGTCGTTCCCGCCACGGCCGAGGATTGGGACACCGAATATCTCGAACCGATTGTTTCGGCCGCGATCGTCGATGGCCTTGATGCTGCGCTGGCGCATATCGCCGCACATAGCTCGGGCCATACTGATGTCATCATCACCCACGACCAGGACGCAGCAGACCGCTTCCTTGCATCGGTCGACAGTGCCATCGTGATGCACAATGCCTCAAGCCAGTTTGCCGATGGCGGAGAATTCGGGCTGGGTGCCGAGATCGGCATTTCGACGGGCCGTTTGCATGCCCGCGGCCCGGTCGCGCTGGAAGGCCTGACCACCTATAAATGGATCGCACGCGGCAAGGGCACCATCCGGGCGTGAACGGCAAAACCCTGCTGATCCTCGGCGGAGGGCTTTCGATGATCGCCGCGGTACTTCACCTCGCGATCATTTTTGGCGGGCCGGGCTGGTATCGTTTCTTCGGTGCCGGTGAAGGCATGGCGCAAATGGCAGCGCGCGGGGAAATCTATCCCACGATCATAACGCTGGCCATCGCATCGATTCTTGCACTCTGGGCGGCCTATGCCTTTTCCGGGGCGGGTCTTGTGCCCCCGCTTCCACTTCTCAAACCTGCATTGGTGGCAATTGCGGCAATCTTTCTGCTTCGCGCACTGTGCTTTATTCCGGCCATGGTGCTGACAGGCTCGGCAATTACGCCCTTCGCAGTCTGGAGCTCAGCGATCGTGCTCGGCTATGGGCTTGCCTATGCCATCGGGACTTGGTTGCGCTGGCCAATATTGTCAGCCGGCATGGGGCACCCCGCCTCTTGATCCCGACCGGTCTTCTCGGCGGCTCGTTCAATCCAGCCCATGGCGGGCATCGCGGGATCAGCCTGTTCGCGCTCGATGCACTGGGCCTCGACGAGGTCTGGTGGCTCGTTTCGCCCGGAAACCCACTCAAAAAAGGCGCCAAGGATATGGCGCCGTTGCAAGCACGGCTGGGATCGGCCCGGAAAATGGCGCGGCGCGCGCGGATCCGGCCAACCGCAATCGAGCGTGAACTGGGCACTGTTTACACCGAAAAAACGCTAGAAAAGCTCATCCGTCGCTATCCAAAGCGCCGTTTCATCTGGATCATGGGGTCCGACAATCTTGCCCAATTCCACCGCTGGAAAAACTGGCGGAAAATAGCCCGGCATATAGTGATTGCCGTTATCGCGCGCCCGGGGTATGAGGATGATGCCTTGTCCGCTCCGGCCATGGCTTGGCTGCGGCGCTTCGTCCGGCCCGCAGGCCAATCGCGTAATTGGACCGATTGGAGACCGCCAGCGCTCGTGTATTTGCGCTTTCGACCCGATCCCCGTTCCGCCACCCGCTTGCGGCGTGACAATCCGCAATGGCATCTTGCATTCTCAACCACAGCTTCGCGTGATCCGGTTACGCGACGGCGCATCCCATAGGAAAACCCTTTGCCCGCTTCATCAGTTGCGACGCTTCCGAACAGTAAAGCCCATACGGCTGAAGATCTTCACCAGCTCATTTTGAAATCCCTTGACGACGATCAGGCACAGGATGTGACCTCGATCCCGCTCGCCGGGAAATCATCGATTGGCGATTATATGGTCATCGCCAGCGGCCGCTCGACACGGCATGTCTCTGCGATTGCCGAGAAGCTGGCCGAGTCCATGAAATCGGCATTCGGCATTCCGACACGGATTGAAGGCCTGCCCACGGCTGACTGGGTGTTGCTCGATGCCGGCGATGTGATCGTGCACCTGTTCCGCCCGGAAGTTCGTAGCTTCTACAACCTCGAGCGCATGTGGGGCTTTGAAGGGGAAGCGGACGGTGAAGAGAGCATGAGCGAGGATGATAGCTGAGCCTCTCACTACACATTATCGCCCGCGGAAAAATCGGCCGCGGACCAGAGGCCGAGCTTGTTGATCGCTATATCCAGCGCATCGGCTGGCCCGTGCGCCTGACCGAACTTCCCGATACCGGGGGCAAGATCCCGCCCCTTCCTGCCGCAACCAAGATCGTGACGCTGGACGAAACCGGCAAGCAACTCGGTTCCGTCCAGTTTGCCCGGCAGATTGGTGACTGGCAGGATCAGGGCATCCGCGAAATCCGCTTCCTGATTGGCGCCGCCGACGGCCTGACCGATGAAGAGCGGAGCAGCGCGGACCTGTCGATCGCGTTCGGCAAGGCAACCTGGCCCCATTTGATGGCCAGAGCGATGCTGGCCGAGCAGCTGTGGCGGGCCAGTTCTATCCTTGCCAATCATCCCTATCACCGCGAAGGATAGCGGGATGATACTGCGCCTTCTCGCCATGATCATGCTGTTCTCGGCAATTCTTGCGCCATTTGCGCTTGCCCAGCCCAGTGGCGGTGGGAGCGAAGCCGAAGCACTGGAAGAAGCCCTGCGCCAACGCGCTATCGCCCAGCAACGAGCGGCCCAGTTTGAGGAACAGGCGGAGAATGCCCAAAGCCGGGCCGAACGCGCCGCCGCGGATGAGGCCGCCGCCGCGCAGGTTCAGGCGGCAGAGGCTGATCTCACTGCCGCGCAAAGCCGTATCCGCTTGATCGAGCAATTGCGCGCGGAGCAACGGGCGAGACTGGCCGAGCGGCAAGGCACGATCATCGGGCTGACCGCAGCCCTGCAAACCATGGCCCGCCGCCCGCCCGCACTCGCACTGGTACATCAGGGCAGCATCAGCGACCTCGTCCATATCCGCTCGCTCTTTGCGACAACCCTTCCCATCGTACGCGAACGCACGGCAAGCTTGCGGGCAGAAGTCGTGCGCGGCTCCAACCTGCGGCTGCAGGCGGACCGGGCGGTTGCGTTGCTGGATCAGCGGCAAGAGGATCTTGAGGAACGCCGTATCCGATTGGCCGCGCTGGAACGGGGATCTCGCCAGCAAGCCGATCAACTGGGGCGTTCGGCAATGCTCGAGTCCGACCGGGTCATGGCGCTCGGTGAAGATGCGCGCGATATCCGCACGCTGATGTCCGAACTCGAACGGCAAGCTGAAATTCGTGATGACCTGATTACACTGCCGGGCCCACGCCTGCGGCCAGCACAACCCGACGAAGCAAGCGCACCAACCCAGCGAAGAGCCGATAATAGCACCAATCGCCGTCCGCCTTACCGGCTGCCCGTGATGGGTGAAGTGGTGGAGGGCCTTGGTGAGGTATCTACCGCAGGCGTTCGTTCACGCGGGCTCACCATTGCCACCCAGCCGCGCGCGCAAGTCATCGCGCCCACAGCGGGACGGGTAAGCTATGCCGGCGAATTTCGCGGCTATGGCCGGATCGTGATTATCGACCATAGCGGTGGATGGACAACCCTGATTACCAATCTCGCCACGATCAGCGTTCAGGTGGGCCAAGTTGTGCAGCAGGGTGCGCCGATCGGCAGAACCGGAAATGATCGGCCGACGGTCACGGTAGAGCTCCGCCGGGGCGGCGAACCGGTCGATATTTCATCCCTTGTAAGCCGCGGTTAAGGCAAATCAGCATAAGCTTTGCCGAATGCCGGAAAGCCGCTATCATGCGAGCATCAGTTTAGGGAGTTAAAGCCATGGCAAGACCTTTTATCAGTGCAATTGGTGCCGTCAGCACATTGGCGCTTATTCCCGTATTCACCGCCGCCCTCGCAGCCGTCGATGTCGACACTTATCGCGAACTGGACCAGTTCATGGATGTTTTCGAGCGTGTTCGCGCCGAATATGTCGATGAAGTCAGCGATGAAGACCTGATGCGCGGCGCAATCACCGGCATGCTCTCAAGCCTTGATCCGCATAGCTCCTTTCTCGACGAAACCGGATTTGAACGCCTGACAACGCAAAGTCAGGGCGAATATGGCGGCCTTGGGCTGACTGTTACGTTGGAAGATGGGGCGGTGAAGGTTATCGCGCCGTTCGAAGATACACCGGCCGATCGCGCAGGCATCCAGGCTGGCGATTATATTACGCATCTTGATGGCGAACTGATCTTTGGCGGCACGCTCGACGAAGCGGTTGAGGAAATGCGCGGCGTGCCCGGCACGACAATCGATTTGCGCGTTGTCCGTCCGGGCAATGACGAACCGCTTGAATTCACGCTTACCCGCGAAATTATCGAACTGCATGCCGTTGAATGGGAAGTGCAGGACCATGTCGGTATCATCAATATCAACACCTTCAACCGCAATACCGGTCAGGAAGTGCAAGCAGCGATTGCCGCAATAACCCAGTCGCTTGGCGGTCCGCCCACCGGCTATGTGATTGATCTGCGTTCCAATCCGGGCGGCCTGCTGGACCAGGCAATCGCGGTTTCCGACGTGTTCCTCGAACGCGGCGAGATCGTATCCCAGCGCGGGCGCAGGGCCAATGATATCGAGCGCTATTATGCGCGCGCAGGAGACGATACAAACGGCCTGCCAATCGTCGTCATCGTCGATGCCGGCACGGCTTCAGCCTCAGAGATTGTCGCTGGCGCTTTGCAAGACCATCGGCGCGGCCTGATTATCGGCGAACGGACATTCGGCAAGGGCTCTGTCCAGACAATCCTGCCGCTTTCCGAAGTCACCGCACTCCGCCTGACAACCGCGCGCTATTACACGCCTGCCGGTAACTCCGTGCAGGAAGGGGGTATCGAACCCGATCTCGATGTGCCGCAGCTCACCAACCCGAACTGGCGCAACGCACCGCGCTTCCGCGAAGCCGATCTCAGAAGCCATCTGATCAATGAGACGGCTGTGCAGGACGATGTGATCGAAGACGATGTTCGTAGCGATCCGCGCTTTTCGGCAACCAGCGAAGAACTGGCCGAGGAAGGCATCACCGATTTCCAGATGCATTATGCGGTGGAAACAATCTCACGCCTCGCACGGGAACGACGCCCGGTTGTAACTGCTGCGGCAAGCAACCGCTCACGTAACCGGTAACACAAGGGGGCTTGCCATGGGTTCAATCGGGCTTGCCCGCTCACTCGCATTGGCCGTGCCAGTCGCACTGCTGGCAGGCGCGCTCGGTTCACAATATCTCGGCGGTCTTTATCCGTGCGAGATGTGCCACTGGCAGCGTTGGCCGCATTATGCCGCCGTTCCGTTGGCCCTGCTTGCCATCTTTCTCAGAGATAAAGCAGCCGGAACACTCTTTCTATGGCTTGCTATAATAGCGATTTTTGCGAGCGGAGCCGTCGGCCTGTTCCATGCGGGGGTCGAATATGGCTGGTGGGAAGGCCTGACCCGGTGCTCGACTTCGCCGAGTGGAAGCGGTGATTTCCTGACCGATATCATGGCGACGCCAATCATCTCTTGTGACCAACCCCAATGGACGCTGTTCGGTATTTCGCTGGCCGGATTTAACGCGATAATCTCAATCAGCGCTGCTATGGTGATCGCATGGCTGACACGCAAGACGACGCGCTAACCCTTCCCGGAGACCCCCGGCCCGACGTTGAATCGATGATTCGCGTCGATCAGGCCGGTGAATATGGCGCAACGCGCATCTATGCCGGGCAGCTTGCCATTTTGGGTGATCGCAACCCCGTTGCACGCTCCATCGCCCGAATGGCGGAGCAGGAACGCCGCCATTGCGAACGATTCGATGCGCTGGCCGTTGAACGCGGGGTGCGCCCTACCCTGCTCCAGCCATTATGGGATCGCGCAGGCTTTGCGCTAGGGGCGGCGACGGCGCTGCTTGGCCCGGAAGCGGCCATGGCCTGCACAGCCGCCATCGAAACCGAGATTGACCTCCATTATAGCGAACAGCTTGATGAACTGGGCGATTCCGACCCCAAACTCAGCGAAATGATCGCAGAATTCCAGGCCGAAGAGGTTGAGCATCGCGAAACCGCAATAGCCGAGGGCGCGGAACAGGCGCCTGGCTATCCGCTCCTTTCCGGCGCGATCCGCTTGGGTTGCCGCATAGCCATTGCGGCCGCCAAGCGGATATAGCGGTTGAATAACCAGTTCAGCATCGGGCAATATTGATTAAGCCATCTTGCAGAGACCCAGCCAAAGGCTGTAGCGTTGAGGCTGCAATAGGAGAAGATAATGACGCGTTTGCTTTCCGCCACGGCACTTGTTGGAGCCTTGGCCATTATTCCCTCGGCCCCTGCTGCCGCGCAGAATAATGTCCGGATGCAAATCGTCTATGGCGATGAAGAATGCACGACCAGCAATGGCGAGATCATCGTCGTCTGTGTGCGCCGCGACGAGAGCGAACGTTACCGTATTCCGCCCGAATTGCGCGACACGCGTGACCTCGCCGCCAACGAAAGCTGGCTCTCCCGCTCACAAAGCGTTGAATATGTAGGGCGGGGCGGCACGATGAGCTGCTCGCCCGTCGGCCCCGGCGGCTTTACCGGCTGCACCCAGGAACTTCTCCGGTCGGCCCGTGCTGAACGCGGCGGTGCATTGCTGGAATTCTAACACGCGGATTCGCGTGCCGGACGCTTAGCCCTCTGCCAGCTGCGCTGCGATCCACCGATCAATCTGCCCTTCGAGTACGTCCAGCGGAACCGAGCCCTGCCCGATCACGGCATCGTGGAACTGCCTGACATCGAAATCGTCACCCAGTGCCGCTTCGGCCCGGGCACGCAATGCCCGGATCCTGAGCTCGCCCATTTTATAGCCCAGCGCCTGACCCGGCCATGAGATATAGCGGTTCACTTCGGCCTCGATATTCGCGTCGGTCAGCGCCGTATTCTCACTCATAAAGGCAATGGCCTGTTCTTTGGACCATCCCAGCGCATGAATACCGGTATCGACGACGAGCCGGCACGCCCGCCACATCTCATAACTTAGCCGGCCCATATTCTTGGCAGGCGTATCATAGATGCCCATCTCGATGCCGATCCGCTCCGAATAAAGGCCCCAGCCCTCTGTGAAGGCGGTGAAAAAGGCCAGGTTCTGGCGCAGCGGATGCATGTCGATTTCCTGCTGCATCGCGATCTGGTTATGATGGCCGGGTACGCCCTCATGCGCAGAAAGCGCAGGGATTTCCCATAAAGGCCGCTGATCGAGCAGCGAGGTGTTCACATAATATGTGCCCGCGATCCCGCTCTCTGGTGAGCCGGGATTATAATAGGCCGTGGTGGTGCCTTCGGCGATTTCTTCCGGGATAGCGCGAATGCCATAGGGGAGCCTCGGCAAGGTGGCGAACATGGTCGGCATCAGCCCGTCAATCGCCTTGGCCTGCAGCGCCACCGCAGCCATCAGCTCTTCCGGCGTTTCGGCATAATATTGCGGATCGGTACGCAGATGCTCGATAAAGGCCTCGCGCGTATCGAACCCTGCCTCGGCCGTTACCTCTTCCATCTCGGCGCGGATCCGGGCGACTTCGGAAAGGCCGATATCGTGGATTTCCTGCGCGCTGAGATCGGTGGTCGTCATCCGCCGGATCTGAAACGCGTAATAGTCCGCACCGCCATCCTGCGCCGAAATGCCGACTTCTTCACGGCAGGCCGGATGATAGACATTCTCATACCAGGCGAGATGCTCTGCATATTCAGGGGCAAGGACAGTGCTGATGATTTCCCGCGCGCGCGCCGCATAAGCGTCGAACGCCTCTTCACTTACGCCGGGCGGGCGAGGCCGCGTGAACGGCGTATAGAAGCGCGAGTTTGTCGGATCATCGCCGATAACGCCCGAGATTGAGCGCTCATAACCATCCAGCACCGCGCAAGGCAGTGTATAGCCCCGCTCAACCGCCTGCGTGCTGATTGCGAGCGCCTCATCATTGATCGTCGGATACAGGCTGAGGCGCGTCAGATAGCTCTCGAAATCCGCCGGTGTCTGAAAAGGCAGGTTATTGGCAAGGCTCGCGAAATTCTGATGCCAGCCGCTATAGGTGGTGAACAGCATCACGCGCTGGCCAAAGCCGTTCGCCTCAATCGATTCGCTTAGCAGCCGCTGGAGAATGCCATAATCCGTCCGCGCATCGCCCGACAGCTCAGCCTCGGGAATGGCGCGCAGCCGATCAAGATAGACTTGCGCTTCGGCAGCGCGGCGGTCCTCGGCGGCCAGGCTGATATCGCCCAACTGGTCGTCATAGTCCCGCACGCCAACGCCCGTCGCCATCACCGGATTTTCGCGCAAGGCCGAGGCCCAGACTTCGTCCATCAGGGATGCCAGGTCATCATCGGGAGCCGCCCAAACCGGTGCAGCAGTCCCAAGAGCCAAAGCCAATATCAGTGCACGCATTTCGCAGTCTCCCCTGTCCGTTGCCCCAAGGGTTAAGCGGCGTTGCGCAAGTTGGCCAGCATCGGCTCGACGAAAGGCGCTGTGCAATCTGCCAGCATCTTCCCTGTCCGCCGCTTCCGGCAAGAAATCTTGCCCAAAGGTGCAACCAAACAGGGCCTCGCGCTTTGATAGACTGACAGGAAAGGAAAATCATGAGCGACAATATCTATAAAGTTACCGAGGTCGTCGGCACATCGGAAACCAGCATTGAGGACGCGATCAGCGGTGCAATCGAACGGACGGCAAAGACAGTCCGCGATATCGGCTGGTTCGAAGTCACCGAAACGCGCGGGCATGTCGTTGACGGTAAGGTTGCGCATTATCAGGTGACGCTGAGAATCGGGTTCCAGCTTCACGACTAAAGCCGCCTAATCGGGAATACACTGCTCATTGAGCAGGTGCCGGGCGGTACCCTCATCCAGATCCAATATCCTGAGCGGCGTTGCGAGCGACGCACCGGCAGTGCCGATCGCCAGGGTTGCCAGCCCAAATCCCTGTTGGGACAGGCTGCGCACCAATGTTGCGGATTGTATTTTGGCAAGCGGAAGGATCGTCACGCGCGGCCGCCAGACCCCGCGCCGCACAAAAAGGATATCCTGCGCGAAACAATAGCCATGCGCGCGATATTGCAGCACCGGCACGACTAGTAATACGGGCGCGATCAGGAACAGCAACGGCCAGCCGCTCCAGAAGAATGCGGTGATCCAAACTGCAATGGCCAGCACGCACCCGTCCTGCGCCCAGCTGCGCCAGATCAGCTTTGGCGATACCCGGACAAAGTCCCGAACGGGCGGTGGCAGCGGCAGGCTCAGCTCATCCAATATGGGAATGAGCTCTTCGCGCTTGGCCAATGGGGCAACCTCATGATGGGTGCCCGCATCGCCGTCGCTGCCCAAGCTCTGGACTGCCAACGCACGCCAGCCAAACAGGCGCTTGATGATGCCGGTAGACATAATCCCGGCCTGAACGCGGCGAAGCGGAATGACGACATCGGTGCGTGTGAACAGGCCCCGCTCCCTGCGCAGGCCGGTTTCTGTTCGCGTAAGGCGGAAACCGAAATCCCGGGCAATGGTCCGCATCAACCCTGACACGATTCCCACAAACAGCAGAAACAGTCCGAATGACGCGACGGTTAGCGCCGAAACCAGGGCAATCACCTGTTCACGGCCACCCCCGACCCATCGGTCAGGGTCGAGATAGTCCATAGGCAAATAGCTGCCCATATATTGACCAACACCGCCCAGAATGGCGAGAAAGACGAGCGAGAAGTTGAACAGCCCGGCGACAATCAACCGTCCGAAGCCCATGGCAAAGAGTGGTGCTTCATCTTCCGCAGCCCCCTCTTCAGCGGCATTCTCCACCACCGCATTTCCAGCCCGATAGGCGCGGATCCGGTCACGAAGATGGTCCGCTTCCGCGCGGCTTACACAATCCAGCTCCCCCTCATCGCCGCCGGAACTGCCGGTTTCGATCCGCACGGTGGAAACCCCGAAAAGGCGGGCGAGCAGTTTCTGCTCAAGGCTGATATCCTGAATCCGGTCAAACGGAATTGTCCGCCGGTTGCGGTTCAGGATTCCGCTCTCGATCACCAGCTGTTCCTCGCCAACACAATATGTGAACCGCCGCCAATAGATGAAAGCGAACAGCATCGAGGCCGCCAGCCCGACAACCGCCAGAAGCAGGGCAATGCCAATCCCGGTATCGCCGACAAAATAGGCAAAAGCCGGCAGGCCCAATACCAGTTGTGGCAACCGCTCCAGCGCACGGATTGCCAGCGTCGCAGGATGCAGATGCGACCAGTTTTCAGGCTCTGCGTTCACGCCATGTCCTGGCTTATATGGGCGCGGATATCGTCTCGCATTCGGTTGGCATCGTCGATCGCGAGCCCCGGCAGATCGACGGTGCTGTTATAGCTTCCCGCAGTATGCAGCGTCAGCGTGGCGACCCCGAACGCACGTTCAATCGGCCCGCGCGAGACATCGATATGCTGAACGCGCACATAGGGCACCACCGTCTCTCGCCGGATCAGCAAGCCTGACGCGATCCGGATCGCCCTCGCTTCCGTGCGATATCCCCAGCGGCGATACCGCCGTCCCGGCAGCCCCAGCACGGCAAACACATACCCAATCAAGCCCAGCCCGACTCCCCAGCCGAAAGGAAAGCCCAATTCCCGGTTGAGGATGAAATCGGCGAAACTCAGCATTGCCAGCGGCCCCAGCCCAACCAGCATCGCCCGAATGCGCAGCACAGTCTTTTGCCGCGGATCGAGCGCGGTCAGCCCGGCTTCTTTCACAGGCTCGGTATCCGGATGATCAGCCATGCTTTTCCTTTGCGAGTAACGTGCCCAATCCTTGAGCTAGGGATTATTTTCCGGAGAAACAATCGGCCACTATTCCCTTGCCGCCTGCCCCAATCGCTCTAGTCTGTGCAAAAATAGTGCGGGGGAGATGATCCAATGAGCGTAGGCGAAGCGAATGAAGCCGTAGCGGCAATGGAGGAGCCGGTTGGGGACCGCGCCTTTCTCGGCCATCCCAAGGGCCTTGGCTATCTGGCCTTCACCGAAGCCTGGGAACGTTTCTCCTTTTACGGGATGCAGGCGCTCCTCGTTCTTTACATGGTCAATGAGCTTTTGTTGCCCGGCCATGTCGAGAATATCGCGCTTTTCGAACAGTTTAGTGCTCTTTACGGCGGGCTACAGGGTCAGGCGCTCGCATCTGCCATTTTCGGCACCTATGCAGCATCGGTTTATCTGACACCGATTCTTGGCGGTTTTCTGGCTGACCGGATACTCGGCAAGCGGCGCACCGTGCTGTTGGGTGCGGTTACCATGGCGGCCGGCCATTTCCTGATGGCGTTTGAGCAGAGCTTCCTGTTCGCGCTGCTCTGCCTCATCCTCGGTTCGGGCATGTTCAAGGGCAATATCGCGAGCCAGGTCGGCGCGCTCTACAAACCCGATGATCTCAGGCGTGCGGATGCGTTCCAGATTTTCTATCTCGGGATCAATGCGGGCGTTATCGCCTCGCCACTGATCGTCGGCACGCTGGGTGAAACGGTCGGCTGGCATTGGGGCTTTGGCGCTGCCGGGATCGGCATGTTGATCGGACTCGGCATCTATGTCGCCGGGCAAAAATATCTGCCCAAGGAACATTTTGAACCGCAAGGCACGGGCACGTCCGTTGAAAAGCCGCCCAGAATGACACGGCGAGACCTGCCCGCGCTCATCGCCTTGTTGTTGCTCATCCCGGTTCTCGCGATTGCGATCGTGCCGAACAATCAGATCTTCAACGCGTATCTGGTCTGGGGTGACCAGCAATTCGATCTCAATTTCTTCGGCACACAGCTCCCGACTACATGGCTGGTTACGCTTGATGCCATTGTCAGCGTCAGCTTCCTCGCCATCGTCGCCATATTCTACCGCTGGTACGGCAAGCATTGGCAGGAACCGGACGAGATCACCAAGATCATCATCGGATCGCTCTTTTCCATCGGCGGGATGCTATGCCTGTTCATGGCCGCTTCGACCCAGGCGGAAGGCGAAAAGATCGGCCTGTTCTGGCCCGTCACCTTCCACATCGTGAACTCGATCGGCTTTGCCCATATGCTGCCGATCAGCCTTGCCCTGTTCGCCAAGCTCGCGCCCAAGGCGGTGAATGCGACGGTGATCGGCCTCTATTATATGGCCTTTTTCGTTGGCAATTCGCTGGTCGGCTATATCGGCGGTTGGTACGAGACGATGCCGACGACAAGCTTCTGGCTGATGCATGCCGGTTTCGCTGTTGTGTCCGGCGTCTGTTTCATTCTCTTCAAGCTTGTCGCAGGCCGGATATTGGCCAGCGATGGCAGCGATGCGGAGGCAGCGGCAAGCTGACGGGGCGATGCCAACCGACAAGGCCTTCTCCGTGAAAGGACACCCGAATGCGCGTATTGGCGATGATCTGTCTCGCACTCTTGGCTCCGGCCTGTACGACAATGACTGAACAGGCCGTGGATAGCGCGGGCCCGCTGATCATCGCGCATCGCGGCGCATCCAGCGAACGCCCCGAACACACGCTCGAGGCCTATCAGCTCGCCATCGATCAGGGCGCCGACTATATCGAGCCCGATCTGGTGATGACGCGTGACGGCATATTCGTGGCGCGCCATGAGAATGAAATTCCAGGCACGACCGATGTCGCCGATCATCCCGAGTTCGCAGACCGGCGCACGACGAAAACCATAGACGGCGAAAGCGTGACCGGCTGGTTCACCGAGGATTTTACCCTTGCCGAACTGAGGTCACTGCGCGCCCGCGAAAGGCTGCCCCAGCTGCGCCCCGGCAATACCGAATATGACGGGCAGTTCACCGTCCCGACGCTGGCCGAAATCCTCGAACTGGTCGCGCGGCAAAATCGCCCGGTCGGGATCATTCCCGAGATCAAGCATCCGGGCTATTTCCGCGCAGCGGGCCTGCCAATGGAAGAAGCGCTGGTCGAACAACTGGGGGCTGCCGGTTATAATGGCCCCGAAGACCTGATCATGATCCAGTGCTTCGAGATCGCCCCGCTCGCCCGGCTCGACATTCTCACCGACATCCGACTGGTGCAGCTGATTGCGGGTTCGGGTTCGCCGCCCGATGCGCCGGACACCAGCTATGCGCAGATGATAACGCCTGATGGACTACGCGCCATTGCCAGCTATGCGGACGTGATCGGGCCGGACAAGAATTTGCTGATCCCGCGCGATGATGCGGACAATCTCGGCGAGGCTACGAGTCTCGCCTTTGATGCCCATGCGGCCGGCCTGCTGGTTATTCCCTATACCTTCCGGCCGGAAAACTACTTCTTGCCGACCAATATGCAATCGGGCGCAGACCCACGCGATGATGGACAGTTGGAGGGTGAAATCGGCCAGTTTCTCCAGCTCGGGATAGACGGATTTTTCACCGACGATCCTGAAATGGGCGTTTATGCGCGCTACCTGCTGGTGCGCCCTGCCCTGATGCGCGAGCTTGCCCGCGAAGCCGAAGCAAATGGCGAAAACTAACCCCTAGAAGCGCAATTCCACGCCGCCGAGAATTGTTTCCGGCTTGCCGGGGCGAAGACCTGTAGGCCGACGCGCGACGGCATATTCCTCATCGAACAGGTTATCGACACGCGCGAACAGGCCGATCTGGTCGCTCACAGCAAACCGCGCAGCCAGATCGAATATCCAGCGGCTGGGCACGCGCTCCAGTATCGGGATTGTTCCCTGCCCGGCTTCTGTCCGCACCGAGCTGACATAATTGCCGCCAAAGGTCAGCGCCATCCGGTCACTCTCGATACCCGCCGACAGATAAAGCTGGTGTTCGGGAATATAGGGCAGTGCATCGCCAGCGGTCACCGTGCCGAAAAAGTCCGAAGCAAATGACTGTTGAAATTCGGCTTCGGTATATGTGTAGACCGCCCGGACCGGGACACGGTATGTTGCGTTGATCGGGAAAGTGCCGCCGACAACCGCTTCAAGCCCCAAGACATCGACTTCGCCGCCGTTGAACTGGTCCCCGATATCGCCCGCGGTGCAGCCGGTCGCGTTGGTGCAATCGCCGAGCAGGTTCGAATAGTCGCTGAAGAAACCGATGGCCGAGGCTTCCCAATTCCCGCGTGCGAAACGGATGCCGGCTTCATAGTTCCAGCTCTTTTCCGGATCGGCGGCAGAACCCGGGCCGGGCGGCGAAAAGCCGCGGCTGAAGCTGGCGAGCAGCAACAGGCCTTCATCAATTTCATAGGTCGCACCGAGCGCCGGTAGGACGGCCTCGACAAAGTTGCGGCGAACCTGTGTCGGCCCTGCCGTGCGCGATGGATCTGTGCCGGAATAATCGATCCGCGTCAGCTGAACGCCTTCATACCGCAGGCCCGGTGTTACGGTGAGCGGCCCGGCCTGAATGACATTCTGGATATAGAAAGCAAAGGCATTGGCCTGTGCCTGCCGGTTGGCATTGCTGCCAATCGGATCGACAGACGTGCGCACGAGCTGTCCATTAAGCATTTGGAACCGCTCGTAATTCTGGAGCCTGTCTTCCTCATCCTCATGATAGCGCGCGGACACAGTCAGCACATTTTCGACCGAGCCGATCTCCCAGGGCAAGGTCATCGCTGTCTGCAGGCCGAAGCTGTAATATTCGCGGCTGTTGTTGCGCAGACGCAGGGCATCAGGCGCAGTATCGACTTCACCGCGCAGGACGGCCAGGCCCAGATCGCTCGTCACGGTGCCGGGATTGCTGAAAAAATTGTTCGGGCTGACGAATCCGTTGCCGTCTCCGATATCCAGATTCTCAAGCTTGAACCAGTTGCGGGCGAACTCGTTGTAATAGATCACGGTTTCGATCTGGGCGCGCCCGGCCTCGATCGTGTGAGTCAGCTGGTATTGATAATGGTCTGACGCAAAATTGTCCGCCGCGCTCGCCGCGTATCGGCGGAACGGATCAGTCGCGAAATCAGCATCCGAAAGCCCGAGATAGGTCTCATTGGCTTCTCGGTTGGTGTGCCCAAATTTGAACTCCAGGCTCATCGGCGTCGCTGTGCCTGCCGGCGTCTGCCAGCGAAGCCGTGCGAGATAATCTTCCACCTCGAACCCGGTATCACCGCCGCCATCAAGCTCTTTGAATCCGTCGCTGCCGGATTGGTAGGTTTCGACGAGCGCGGAGAACTGGCCAGCCGTTCCGCCGGCCCAGCCATGCACGAGATAATTGCCATCTTCACCGATCTGGCCGGAGAGATAGCCCGCATAGGGCGCATCGGGAATCTGCGTCGAGCGAAGGTTGATCGCACCGCTGATCGTGCGCGGACCATAACGCACAGCCTGCGCCCCCTTCACCACCTCAATCGACTGCATTCGCCCGATCTGCGGGAAATAATAGGCAGCCGGCGCCGCATAGGGTGCAGGCGCGATCAGCACGCCATCTTCCATCAGGGTGATGTTCGAGGAGCGCTCAACCGAGCTGCCGCGCAGGCCGATATTGGGAAACAGCCCCGCCCCGTCTTCCTCTTGCAGATTAACCCCGGGGACCTGGCGCAGGATCCGGTTGGCATCGCCATAGCGGAAGGTTGCGAGCGCATCCTGATCGAGCACGGTTACCGATCCCGGTACGGTAAAGGGATCAAAGCGATTGCCGATAACGAGAATGGACTGGATAGCAGACGGATCTGCATCGGCGGCAGTCGCAGCCGCGGCCGTTGTTACTGCGGTTCCCGAGCCATCTTGCGCGACCTCCGCTTGTGCCGGCACTGCCAGCATTGCCGCACCTGCAAGAAGCGAGCTCGAAACCGTAATACGCACACATATTCCCCTACAAACACATGAAGTAGGAGCCGACTAACGGTACTGCGAATGACATTCAATAACAAAAGGCTGTGCGAGCAGATTTCATGGTCAATTAGCCCGCGAACGGCATTTGCCCGCGCGCTTTCCTGAAATAGCCCGAATGGCCCTATTCGGCCGCCAGAAGCGTTTCCGCGCCACCCAGATCAACCGACACGAGGCGGCTTACGCCCCGCTCAACCATTGTCACACCGTAAAGCCGATGCATCCGGGACATGGTCACCGCGTTATGGGTGACGATCAGATAGCGGGTGTTTGTCTCGGCCGCCATCTGGTCCAGAAGCTCGCAGAAACGCTCGATATTCGCGTCATCAAGCGGCGCGTCGACCTCATCAAGCACACAGATTGGTGCAGGATTGGTGAGGAACAGCGCGAAGATCAGCGCCACTGCGGTCAGCGCCTGCTCGCCGCCCGAAAGCAGGGTCAGCGTCGCGAGCTTCTTGCCCGGCGGCTGCGCCAAGATCTCAAGACCTGCGTCCAGCGGATCATCGGAATCGATCAGCGCCAGATGCGCCTGCCCGCCCTGAAACAGCGTGCCGAACAGGCGGCGGAAATGGATATCGACTTCCTCAAACGCCGCAAGCAATCGCGCCCGGCCTTCGCGATTTAGATTGCCGATGGAGCCGCGCAGCCGGTTGATTGCCAGACCCAGTTCCTCGCGCTCGGCAAGCGAGCTGCCATGCTCGGTTTCCAGTTCTTCCAACTCGCTCTCGGCGACCAGGTTCACCGGCCCGATCCGCTCGCGGTCTGCTTTCAGCTTGTCGAGCTGCGCTGATTCGCGCTCGGCCTCTTC
The DNA here is from genome assembly GCA_905479515.1 of uncultured Parasphingopyxis sp. The sequence continues at coordinate 150 of CAJQMX010000257.1, read as the reverse complement.
CACGGCCTCCGCGTCAAATTCCAGCTTGGCGGCCAGCGCGCCGGGCGCCGACTGGAACCTCTCGCTTGAAATACGCTCAAACTCGCGCCGCCGCGTTTCCGCATTCTCAAAACGTGCCTGTCCGCCTGCTCGGTTCTCACGCGCCATGGA
>CAJQMX010000256.1 GCA_905479515.1 uncultured Parasphingopyxis sp. | reverse complement strand
TTTATCCAGCCCGGCGACAAGGTTCGCCATCTGGGCGTGAAGCTGAAGCATAATGCCAACCGTGCGCTGATTGAGGGCAAGCGGGTTATCCTGGTCGATGATTCCATTGTCCGTGGCACCACGAGCACCAAGATTGTCGAGATGATGCGCGAAGCCGGGGCGACCGAGGTGCATATGCGCATCGCCAGCCCGCCAACCCGCAACAGCTGCTTCTATGGGGTCGACACGCCGAAGCGCGAAAAGCTGCTCGCGGCGCAATATGATGTCGCCGGGATGCAGGACTATATCAAGGCCGACAGCCTGGCCTTTATCTCGATCGACGGGCTCTACCGCGCCTTGGGTGAGGCCGGCCGGAGCAATGAGCGTCCGCAACGCTGCGATGCCTGTTTCACCGGCGATTACCCGACGACGCTGACCGATCAGGACGGCCAGGAGAATGTCACCCAGTTTCCCCTGCTTGCGGAACGCGTGACATGATCCACGGTGCGCAACAGGAAGAGCAGACCTAAATGACCAAGACGTTGGATGGAAGGCTGGCCCTTGTTACCGGAGCCAGTCGCGGGATCGGTGCGGCCACGGCAAAGGCGCTGGCGGCTGAAGGCGCGCATGTCATCCTTGTCGCCCGCACAGTGGGCGGCCTCGAAGAGGTTGAGGACGCCATCCATGATGCCGGTGGCAGCGCCACCATCGCGCCGCTCGACCTGGTCGATGGCGACAGCATCATGCGGCTTGCCACAGCGATTGGCGAGCGCTGGGACGCGCTCGATATCCTCGTGCTCAATGCCGCCATGCTGGGATCGCTGACCCCGGTGCACCAGATCGATGCCAAAGAGCTGTCAGACGTCATGACGCTGAACTTCACCGCGCAACAGGCGATGATCGCGGCGTTCGACCCGATGCTGCGCAAGAGCAAGCAGGGCCGCCTGATTGCCATCACTTCCAGCGTCGGGGCCAGGCCGCGGGCGTTCTGGGGTGCCTATGGCGCCTCCAAGGCAGCGCTCGACACGCTGGTCACCGCCTATGGCGAAGAGGTCAAGAACCTCACCCCCTTGCGCGTTGCCATTGTCGATCCGGGCGCAACCGCCACCAAGATGCGCCAGCTCGCCTATCCGGGAGAGGATCAGGCCAAGCTCAAGGGGCCGGAGGTGGTTGCCAAGACGATCATTGAGCTGGCCTCGGGCGATTTCGAGACAGGCCACCGGGTTAAGGTAGAGGCATAACCGCTCTTCCGCCTGCCGGAAAAATTAACTTCCTTAGTATCGCATGATTTTATAGGTTCCCTCCCCGGGGGACATCATCATGCTGCGAATCATCAAAATCCTGCTTATCCTCAGTGTCGCCATGTGGGGGCTGCTCGGTGCACTCGAAAATATCATGGACTGGGCCGGAACGACGGGCGCGATCGGCGCGACCGTCTCCATGTCGACCTTTGAAGGCGGCGCAGAGAGCTGGAAAGCCACCTCAAGCGGGGCCGTCATCACCATCATCGCGCTGCTTATCATCTCGGCCAAGCTCATCGCCGGGCTGCTCTGCCTTGCCGGTGGATGGCGGATGTGGACGGTCCGTATGGGCCAGGCGCCGGTGTTTCAGCACGCCAAGTCTCTGGCGCTGGCGGGCTGCGGAGTTGCCATCTTCCTGCTGTTTTTCGGCTGGATCGTGGCCGCCGAAACCTGGTTCGAACTGTGGCGGTCAGATATTATGCGCGATGTCGGCCTCCAGTCTGCCTTTCGCTATGCCGGTATGATCGCCCTGATTGCGCTGTTTGTGGGCGCACGCGAGGAATAGACCTGCGCGCAACGATCTTGCGCAAAGTTTACAAAGTGTGCGCACAAACCGCCTCTTGAGAAACGGCCATACCGGATCAAGAGCGGGGTGCGCGGGGCTTTTCACCCTCCCCGCCATCCTCTCGCTTCACCGGCGGCAACAGGTTTTCCTCACGCGGTTCGCCCGGCAGACGCTGGCCCCATGCCTTCTCCGCATCCGCGAGCCGCTCCAACGACGCATCCACCGGTTCGGGTTTTTCGACCCCGCGATGGCGCATCCAGCCTTCAAGATCGTCGAGCGGTGCCCAGTTCAGCGGATCGCGTGCGCGCAGCATCCATTGTAGATGGCGGTTGTCGTGGTGGACCTGCCACCCAACAAATTCGCCCTTGTGAAACACCCTATGCTCCGTGCCGTTGACCGCCCTGTCGAAAGCCGTCGTCGCGAGCACCGCCGTGCAATGGCGCAGCGCTTCGTCCCACGCCTTGCGGACATGGGCGGAATCCGCACGGTGATACAGCTTATAGGCCGATGTCCGCGACATGCCGACCGCCCGGCAGGCATCGGTAATGCTCGCCGAGGCGCGCAGCGTTTCGAGAAACTCCGCAATCTTCTGCGCCGACCACCCGTCATGGCGGATGCGGCGCGGCGGCTGCGCATCTTCAAGCCCGGCCGCCTTCACCTCCTCCTTCGAGCAGTAATAATATGCGGCAAAACGGCCATCCTCCATGCGCGGCAGCTGATCCATCGGCCCGTGATCGGGATGGGTCGGCGGAACCGGCGTGCCATCGGCATAGAAAAAGCCGGTTTCCTCAGCCGTTTTCGGGTGAACATGTTCGGGCGATGGGGTGGGTGTCTTGTCCGTCATCCGATAGTGTAAGTCAGATGTTTTCCTATTTTTCAAGGAAATAGGATTTTGGAGCGCTAAGGCTAGAAGGGTTAGCCGCTATTCTGGCATGCCATTAACGGCATAACATTGGGCTATGCTCGACCAACCAATGGAATCAATTGCTGAACAACCGCACGGGCGAACGCGATCCGTTGCTCACTCGGTTTCGACTAGTGGCCAAGTGCCATCGGTGCGAGCCGAAGCCAACAAGTCGCGGGCAAACAATCGCCAAATTCCCTACCCGGCGCGATGCCTAGCGGAAGGGTATCATCCGCCGCGCATCCTCATCCCACAAAGCGAGGCGCAACGTTGCAATTGTCTGCAGCGCAGTGAGCCTGTTCATCGTTCTCAGCGGTGGATAGGCCTTCAGCACTTCGGGAAGACGATAGAAAGGAACCCGGCTGGCGAGGTGGTGCACATGGTGAACCCCGATATTGGCCGTGAACCAGCGCAGCACTGGCGGGAGATCCAGGTGAGAACTTCCGCGCACCGCAGCATCGTGGAAAGACCAGTCGGCGCGCTGATCCCAATGGGCGTCTTCAAACTGATGCTGGACGTAGAACAGCCAGACCCCCATCGAAGCGGCGATTAGCGACACGGGCAGGACAACCAGCATGACAGTGCCGATGCCGAACTGGATGCACAGCGCGGCCAGCAGCAGGGCTGTTGCTGCGTTGGTCGCCATCGCGGAGACCCAGTAGATCCATCCTGCCTTCATCAGCCCGATCGGAAGCCGGTGACGCAGGAGGAACAGATAGGCAGGGCCGAGCCCCAACAGCGTAAGCGGGTGGCGGTAAAAGCGGTAGAAAGCCCGTCCGCCGCGAGACTTTGCATGGAATTCCCGCACCGTCAGCGTATCGACATCGCCGAACCCCCGAGCGTCAAGATTGCCGGTGCCCGCATGGTGCAGCGCATGAGAGCGCCTCCAGCAGTCATAGGGGGTTAGCGTCAGCACGCCGAGCGCCCTGCCAAGCCAGTCATTGCCAGACCTGCTGGGCAAGAACGCCCCATGGCCGCAATCATGCTGGATCAGAAACAATCTGAGGAGAAGAAGCCCCGCCGGGACGGTGAGCACAAGTGCGAAAAAATACCCCGCTTCCACTGCGGCCAACATTAGCCCGCACAGCAACAGGAAAGGCACCAGTGTGACCGCAAGTTCGAATACGCTTCGCCCAGGCCGCGGATCCTTGAACGCAATCAGGTCCCGGGCCAGATGCCGCGGATCGACAGGCTCGGTTGCGGAGCGCGCACCGCGCCCTGTGGGCGTATCCGCTATGAAGTCGTCCAAAGGCGTGTGCACCAGTTCGTTAGCGCCACTAAGGCTCGGCATTCCTTGTTCTCCAAGAGTTTAGTGTCGAGACAGAGGACAGTCCGCCAATGGAAATGTTCCGTCATATCGTGGCGGCGAAGTACGCGCTGCTTAGGCAGGTGGCAAGTCAGCCAATGTGCGGCGGCGCTTTGATCGGTACACCCTGTCAATTTGTGAAGCGGCAGCTCCGCCAACCACTTTTTGCGGACACTGGATCGTGGCGCCGCATCCACTGCAGGTGGCAATTGGCGCACAGCCCCTCTCGCCATGCTGGTCTGGCCCAAAAAAAGCTGTTCATGTCTGGTAGAAATTTGATGGTGTAGACCGGTACCACTGAAGATGATCGGGGAGGAATGGCATGAAATATCTGGTTCTGGCGGCAGCGATTGTCATCGTCCCTGGCGCGGCGCACGCGCAGATAGCGGATATTTCCGTGGAAATCGTTGAACATTTTGCAGATACGACGATCAAAATCGTTGATCATTTTGAAGATGAGAGCTGGCAGGTGGTTGGCGAATGTTCGACCACACCCAGCATGGCTGTTGAAATCGTCGAGCATTTTGAGGATCTGAGGGTCAAGATCGTTGACCATTTTCCCGACAGGACGGTCTGCATCAACCACGCGGACAGACTGGATTCCGACACGCGCCGCATGCTGCATCTGACGGACTGACAGGCGAACCAAATCAATCCCGCCAAAGCGGTGAGTTGCCCATATAGATGCCCTGCGCAGCTACAGGGTCAGCAAATTCCCTATCCTAAAAGCCATTCCAAGTTGACGCCGGGCGGGAGGTGTTCATAGACATAGGGCTATGGACACAAAGCATATTCTCTTCCCCCTGCTCCTGCTCGCTGCGGGATGCAGCGCGACAGGCATGGCAATGAACAGCGATGCGCGCGGCGCGCCTGAAACCACGGCTGAGATGCGGGGAGAGGCGTTTGCGCAAACGCATTGTGCGCAATGCCATTCGATCGAAGGCGGCTATTCTCCCCGGCCTGAATCCCCGTCTTTCGCGCATATCGTCAACACGGCCGGGCTCACCGATCAGACGCTCAATTACTGGCTGGCGCATTCGCACAATTTCCCGGCCATGATGGACTTCGAAATTGCGCCGGATCAAATTGATGATCTCGCCCAGTATATGCTGACGCTCAGGGACGAGAACTACCAACCGCCCGTTCAATAAGCGGGATCAAACAGCCGCGCCGGAGCTATTCCCCAGCGCCCTCAGCATCAATCGCCGCCTGCACGGCCCGGTAGAAGGCATTGCGCCGTTCACGCGGTTCTGGTCCGCTCGCAATCGTCCAGTTGCCATTGCTGGCGATCACCAGATTGCGTGCCGGATCGATAAAGATGCCCTGGCCGAAAATACCCTGCGCGGCGAAGCTGCCATCGTCAAAGGTCCACCACTGATAGCCATAGCCGCGGCCCGGTGCGCCGAAATCGGCCTGGCGGGTGCCTGCTGTCTCGTACCAGCCTTCCGGAACCACGCGCTCATCACCGATCATCCCGCCGCCCAGCACGAACAGGCCGAAGCGCGCATAATCGCGCACGGTGGCCGAGATACAGCAGCCGGCAATCTCTGCGCCGCCCGCATTGACCAGCCATTCCCCGTCTTGCGCCATGCCGAAGCGTGACCAGATCTTTTGCGACAGATAGTCCGCGAGCGGCATGCCGACGGCATTGGCGACAACCACACCGATCAGGTTGGTCTCGCCGGTATTATAATGCCAGCGCGTACCCGGCTCGGCTTCGCGCTCCAGTGTGCGCATATAGGTAACGATGGGGTCGACGCCCGGTTCTGGCGCGACCTGATTGAACAGCGATACATCGGACTGGGGATCGGTATAATCCTCTGTCCAGCGGACGCCTGACGTCATGGTGAGAAGCTGGCGCAGCGTGACGCCATCATAGCCGCTGCCCGCAAGCTCGGGGATATAGGTCGTCACTGCATCGTCGAGCGAACCGATATGGCCATCGAGAATCGCCGCGCCGACCAGAGTAGAGGTGTAGGATTTGGCAACCGAAAAGCTCGTCCAGCGGGTGTCGATATCCGCGCCGAGCCGATAGCGTTCGAGGCGGACTGCGCCATTGTGGAGGACAACAACCCCGGCAGCGCGCTGGTCCTCAAGATAGCGGTCCAGCGTCCATTCTTCGCCCTCTATGGGGATGCTAAGGGCCAAGTCATCGCCGCGCGGAAGCTCCAGAAAACTATCGCCATTGGCAATGGTGCGCGCTGGCGTCAGTTCCTCCATCCGGCGGAATCCGAAATCGCGCTCGTCCTGCGTCCACATGAGGATATTGGGATCGCTGGGGATCTGGCTCTCGGCCTCGGCAGCGGGTGCGGCCTCCTGCGCGAAGGACGGAGGGGCCAGTATCAGGCCCAGCGTGGTGGCCGTGGCCAAGATCAGTCTTTTCATTATTCCCCCTCTTTGATCAGCGTCACTTGTGCAACGTCTATCCCCCCGGCCCGGAAGCCGCCTTCGCAATACATCAGGTAAAAGCGCCAGAGCTTGTGGAAGCGCTCATCAAAACCATCCGGCAGGCCGCCGGTTGATACGGCGCGGTCATAATTCTCCCGCCAGCGCCGCAGCGTTTCGGCATAATGGAGATTGTAGCCCTTGCGGTCCGCCCAGTGCAGACCGGCCTCTTTTGCCATGCGTTCAAAGCGCGTTTCCTCGATCAGCATACCGCCGGGGAAGACATAGGTCTGGATGAAATCGGCGCTAGCCGCATAGGCATCAAACCCCTCTTCCTCGATGGAGATCAGCTGGAGCGCAGCCTTGCCACCGGGTTTCAGCCGGTCAGCGATGGTTTGCAGATAGGCGGGCCAATATTCCTGCCCCACCGCCTCAACCATCTCGACACTGGCAATCGCATCGAAGGTGCCGGGGACGTCGCGATAATCAACCAGTTCGACTTTCGCCGTGTCGCCAAGCCCTGCCCCTGCAAGCC
>CAJQMX010000255.1 GCA_905479515.1 uncultured Parasphingopyxis sp. | reverse complement strand
CTTCGGTGTCGAGCGCGCGTTCGGCCCGGCCAGCCCGCAAGCGACGGGCATAAGCTGCTGGGGTAACCCCCATGGCGCGGCGAAAAACCCGGAGGAAATGCGTTGGAGAATAACCAACCTGCTCCGCGATCCAGTCGAGTTTCACTGTCTCTTCCGCGGCGCCGATCAGCGCCACGGCTTCGGCAACCGCCGCTTCGTCTCGCGAAACATTGTCCGGCATGCACCGTTTACAGGCCCGCAGTCCCGCTTCGCGCGCTTCCTTGCCGGTCGCGAAGAAACGCACATTGCCGCGCTTGGGATGGCGGGCCGCGCAGGACGGGCGGCAATATATGCCCGTGGTCAGCACACCTGTTACGAAGCGGCCGTCATAGCCCCGGTCACGCGCCATCACAGCGCGCCATGCGGTGTCAGAATCAGGCATGGTCATTCCCCATATCTTTGCACACGCGCGGCGAAACAGCCATGCGCGGCATTGTGGACGTCGATATAAGCGATGCCCTGATCCTGCAGCAGATCGCGAATCTTTGCATCGGCTTCCCCCGGCACAGCCAAAGCGGCTGAGCGCAGCATCCCGGCTTCATCGAATCCCCTGAGCGCCATCGGTCTCCCCTCGAATACCGGCGGTACTGTATCGATAAAGTCCCCGGGCGTTTTCGCATCCTTTCGCACGAAAATTGCATATGCTGAACGGTAGGGCGTTTCGACATCGTGCGAGACATGGTTGAGCAGGATAACCTCCTCACCCGGCTCTGCATCCTGCAAGCTAATGCGGCATGGAAAGCCGGGCTTGGTAGTGGCGGTTATGCGCTCCGCTCCCATTGCAAGTATATCCGCATCGGACGCGGAGAAAAATGGCTGGAAATCCTGTGGCGAAAGGCCGGTGATACGATAGGTCATGCAATATCCTCCTTGATCTGGAGGCATTTATAGATCGCCGCAGCACTCCATGCGTTCCGAAAATTGCGATCAAAGCGCAGCCCCCTCTTTTCATTGCTTCCATCGCCCGGGTACAAGGCTCGCCAATTGGAGGGGAATGACATGGCGCGTTGGATCACAGTATTGCTGGCTCTGCTTGCACTTTTGCCGATTGCGGCATCGGCGCAAAAGGGTGAGGAAGCGGCAAACACACCGAATGATGTAGTTGTCGCCGCGCGCAGCGTGGTGCGGGTTGCGTTGATCGGGAATGATCCGAAGCAGGGCGAATTTCTGCTTGGCCATGGCAGCGGGGTTGCCGTTGCACCGGGTTTGATTGTTACCAACGCCCATGTCGTCGCGCCCTTGCGCGAATCGCCCAATATTTCGATCAGCATAGTTCCCTCTTCCGGTGACGAGCGGTATCCGGGGCAACTTCTCTCATCCGATACCCGGGCTGACCTTGCCCTGATTCGCATGGAGGAAGGCATTGTCGAGCCACTCCAGATCTTTACCGGCAACCCTCCCGATACTGGGCGCGTTGCAGCCATTGGTTATCCGGGGTCCGTCGATCTCGCCGAGAATCTCTCCGCCAGCGAGCGCGTTCGCCCGATTCCGGCGGTTCGCACCTTTGGCCAGCTCTCCGGCGGCCGCAGCCGCCGCGATGTCGACACCCTGCTCCACACAGCCGCCATGGCGCGCGGCAACAGCGGTGGCCCTCTGGTTGACGAATGCGGCCGGATCATGGGCATCAACAGTTTTGGATCGCTTGCGGAACAGAATGATGCCGAATTCGGTTTTGCGATTTCGGCGCGAGAGATTATTCCCTTTCTCCAGCGCGCAGACGTGCGCCCGCAGATTACAACAGAGATTTGTATCCCCTCACCCGAACGCGCACGCCAGAATGCTGTCGAGGAAATGCGGGCAGCCGATCGCGCGCGGGAACGGGAGCGCCAGAGCCTCTACGAAGCACGCGAGCTGGGATTGGCAATTGCCGTGGCATTGCTTGTGATCGGCGCTGTCATGTTTCTTGGCGGGATTATCGCGATGTTTTTCCGTGCACGCTGGCGCCCCGGGTCACTGATCGGCGGCCTCGGCATTGTTGTTGGTTTCGTCCTGATGGCCGGGTCGGTCTATGTGTTCTTCAACCGGCCCAGCCTCGCGGCGCTTGATAACGAATCCGTTGCGGCAAATACGGCGGAAATCTCAGCCGATGAAGCGGACGAAGAGACCGGGGAAGATTCCGAAATTCAAACTGCCGAATAGATTCGGGGAAAAGTTCACTCCTCCTATCTTGCATCGCAGCATGACCCTTGCTAGGTGGCCCGCAGCCGTAGCGGGGTCGCTTTGCCGTACCCTTTCCTATGGATCAGTCATCCTCCTTTAGGGGCATATTTGCGCGTGGATATTTCCGGCGGAATCAAGGCCAGCCTCGCAGGCCGCTATGCAGCGGCACTGTTTGAACTGGCGGAAGAGAATAAGCAGCTCGACGCGGTCGAGGGCAGCTTGGCAAAGCTCAAATCGGCATTGGCCGATTCGGCTGAATTTGCCGCGCTGACCACGAGTCCGTTGGTCGGGCGTAAAGAGGCCGTGGCGGCGACCAATGCGGTTGCCACGTCACTGGGCCTCGATCCCCTCACCGCGAATTTCCTCGGCACGCTCGCCGAGAACCGCCGCCTTGCGCAGCTTGGCTCGGCGATTCG
>CAJQMX010000254.1 GCA_905479515.1 uncultured Parasphingopyxis sp. | reverse complement strand
ATAGGCCGCGGCGTGGCTCTTGTTGAAGCCATAGCCTGCGAATTTGGCTATCAAGTCGAACAGCTCGTTCGCCTTTTTCGCATCGATGCTATTCGCTGCGCAGCCCGATACGAAGCGCTCGCGCTGCGCATCCATTTCAGCTTGGATCTTCTTGCCCATTGCGCGGCGCAGCAGATCAGCATCACCGAGCGAATAGCCCGCCAGAATCCGGGCGGCCTCCATCACCTGTTCCTGATAAACGAAGATCCCGTATGTTTCCTTGAGGATCGGTTCGAGATCGGGGTGCGGATATTCGATTGGCTCAGTCCCGTTTTTCCGCGCGCCGAACATCGGGATATTGTCCATTGGACCCGGCCGGTACAGCGAGACGAGCGCGATGATATCCTCGAAACAGGTGGGCTTCACTGCCGCCAGAGTGCGCCGCATGCCCTCAGATTCCAGCTGGAACACGCCGACCGTGTCACTGCGCTGGAGCAATGCATAGACTTCCTCATCATCCCAACCGAGCCGATCAAGGTCGACACTGATCCCGCGCAGCGCCAGCAGCTGGACAGCCTTTTTGAGCACGGACAGGGTCTTCAGCCCGAGAAAATCGAATTTGACGAGTCCTGCCTTTTCAACATTCTTCATGTCGAACTGGGTGACAGGGATATCCGAACGCGGATCGCGGTAGAGCGGGACAAGCTTGTCGAGGCGGCGATCGCCGATCACCACGCCCGCCGCATGGGTGGAGCTGTGACGCGGCAGGCCTTCAAGCTTCATCGCGAGATCGATCAGCTTTTTGACGTCTGAGTTGGTCTTATACTCATTCTCGAATTCGGCGACGCCATTAAGCGTGCGTTCCAGTGTCCAGGGATCGGTTGGATGGTTCGGGACCATCTTTGTCAGCCGGTCCACCTGACCATAGGGCATCTGCAACACGCGCCCGACATCGCGCAGCACAGCACGCGATTTCATCGTTCCAAAGGTGATGATCTGCGCGACCTGATCGCGGCCATATTTCTGCTGAACGTAGCGAATCACCTCGCCGCGCCGGGTTTCGCAAAAATCGATGTCGAAATCGGGCATCGAGACACGTTCCGGGTTGAGGAAGCGTTCGAACAGCAAACCCAGCTGGAGCGGATCGAGATCGGTAACGGTCAGCGCCCAGGCGACGACTGAGCCTGCACCCGAACCACGCCCCGGCCCAACCGGTATCCCCTGACCCTTTGACCATTTGATGAAATCGGCAACGATCAGGAAATAGCCGGGAAAGCCCATTTCGATAATGATATCGAGTTCATATTCGAGCCGCTCGGCATAGGGTTTGCGGATTTCATCGGTCAGCTTGTCACCGTGAATATCAACCAGCCGCGCCTCCAGCCCTGCACGCGAGTCCTCCCGTAACTGGTTAGACTCCCCGTCCAGATCACCTGCGACACTGGGCAGGATCGGATCGCGCGCAGGCGCTGCATATGCGCAGCGCTCAGCGACCACCACCGTGTTTTCCAGCGCTTCGGGCAGATCACGAAACCGCTCTTCCATCGCTTCATAGGGAATGAGCCAACCCTCTTCAGGGCTGTGCCGCCGATCATCGCTTTCGACGTAATTCGAATCCGCAATGCAGAGCATCGCATCATGCGCCGCATGAAAATCCTTCCGCTGAAAGAAGGCCGGGTTAGTGGCAACCAATGGCCAGTCGCGGGCATAGGCAAGGTCGAGCAAGGCTTCCTCGCTCGCCTCTTCAATCGGATTGTTCCGCCGGCTGATCTCAACATAAAGACGGCCGGGGAATAGCGCCGCCAGCCCGTCAGCATAAGCCAGCGCCGCTTCCGTCTGCTCGGCTTCGAACAGCCGGGCAAGCGCACCCTCGCCGCCACCGGTCAGCGCAATCAACCCATCTGTACGCCCTTTCAGCGCCTCGAAGGATACATGCGGCGCCTCTTCAAGCGGCCTGTCCAGATGCGCTTCGGAAACCAGCCCGCAAAGATTTTCATACCCCATCTCATTCTGCGCCAGCAGCGGCAGCCAGTCGATAACGGGACTGTCGCCATCCGCATGACCGGGCCGGGCCACGGCAAGCAATGTGCCGATGATCGGCTGCACACCTTTGTCGAACGCTGCCGAACCAAAGGGCATCGCGGCATAAAGCCCGTTGCGATCCACGAGCGCGGCGGCCGGGAAGCCCAGTTCGCGGGCACGCGTAGCAATATCTTTCGGCTGGATCGCCCCTTCGAGCATCGTATAGGCCGAGAATATTCGCAAAGGGACAAAGGGTGCGGATCGCATGAACCGACTATGGGGAGCCGACCCGATTCGTCAAAGCACAATGTCGAGAGTGCGTGTGGATAGCAGGCCGGAACCTGACTTTAGTCGAGCAGCGCGACGATGTCTTTTTCGATCTGATAAGGCTTGGTCGTTGGCGCATAACGTTTCACGACGTCGCCATCAGCATTCACCAGGAATTTCGTGAAATTCCATTTGATGCTGTCGCCCACAAGGCCGCGCTTCTCCGAGCGCAAATGCTGATACAGTGGATCGGCATTCGCGCCGTTTACATCGATCTTCGCGAAGAGCGGGAAACTGACATCATAGGTAAGCGTGCAGAAATTCGCGATCTCGTCAGCATCGCCCGGTTCCTGCGCACCAAATTGGTTGCACGGAAAGGCGAGAATCTCGAAACCGCGATCCTTGTAGTTGCGGTACAGTTCCTCAAGCCCTGCATATTGGGGCGTGAAACCGCATTTGGATGCGACATTGACGATGAGGACAGTCTTGCCGGCATAATCGGCAAGCTTCTGCTCTGCGCCATCGGGAAGGCTCACGGAATAATCATACACGCTCATGAGTCCGTTCCTTCAAGCAGGCCTTCATGAAGGCGGAACATTCGGTCGGTCTTCTTCGCCAGTCTTTTGTTATGCGTCGCGATGAGCGCCGCGCTGCCCTCTTCGCGGACAAGGGCAAGGAATTCGGCCAGAACGAGATCGGCCGTGGCCTCGTCGAGATTGCCCGTCGGCTCATCGGCAAGCACCAGAGACGGCTTGTTGGCCAGCGCGCGCGCCACGGCAACGCGCTGCTGTTCCCCGCCAGACAATTGCGATGGACGATGATCGAGCCTGTGCTCAAGACCAAGACGGGAAAGCAGCGCCGCGGCGCGCTTGTCTGCCACTGCTGGCGTAGCCCCCTTGATCAACTGCGGAATGATGACATTCTCTTTGGCTGAAAAGTCGGGCAGCAGGTGATGGAACTGATAGACAAACCCCAGATGATCGCGCCGTATCCGCGTCCGCGCATCATTTTCCAGGCTGGCAACTTCTTCGCCATCTATGGTGATCGATCCGCTGAACCCGCCTTCAAGCAGCCCCACGGCCTGCAACATGGTCGATTTACCCGAGCCGGAAGGCCCGAGAAGCGAAACGATCTCCCCTTGGCCGATGCTAATGTCGACACCGCGCAAAACTTCAATCTTCACCCCGCCTTGTTCGAAACTGCGGGCTAGATTGCGAACCTCAAGGACAGCATCACTCATACCGCAGCACCTGTACCGGATCGGTACTCGCAGCCTTGAAGGCCGGGTAAAGCGTGAAGAGGAAAGCGGAGCCCATAGCGAGTGCAACAATGCCAAGCACTTCGAAAGGGTCTGTTCGGGCAGGAAGCTCAGTGATGAAACGGATCGACGGGTCCCAAAGATTTTGCCCGGTAACCGTCTGCACAGCATTCACCACGCCCTGACGATAGCGAAGCAAGACGAAGCCGAGGACAAGACCAGCCAGCGTTCCCAGGCCGCTTGTCGTCATGCCGATTGTCAGAAATATCTTCATCATCGAACGGCGCGAAGCACCCATCGTCCGCAGGATCGCGATGTCCCGCGTCTTTGCGCGCACCAGCATGATCAGCGAGGAGAGGATGTTGAACACGGCTACGATAATGATCAGCGACAGCACCCAGAACATCACGACACGCTCCACCGCCAACGCATCGAATAGCTGCGTGTTCATCTCGCGCCAATCAGTCAGCACACCCTGCCCCGCATAATTGCGGGCTATCGGTTCCAAAATCTCACCGACACGTTCAGGATCGACTGTATCGAATTCGATCATACCGACTGAATCGTCCATCATGAGCAAAGTTTGCGCATCCTCCATCGGCATCAGCACAAAGGCCTTGTCGAAATCATAGA
>CAJQMX010000253.1 GCA_905479515.1 uncultured Parasphingopyxis sp. | reverse complement strand
GCAGTCAAAAGCCTGATTAATCGGGATTATATACGGGGAATATGATGAAAAAAGCGATCGGTATGGCGGCTCTTTTGGTAACATTGGCGGGCTGTGGAGGCCCGGCGGAAGAGGGCACGGGCGGAACCGATGGCGAACCGGCGGCAGCTGAAACCGTCAGCTATGAGCCAGCGGAAGATTTTGAAAATGGCACACCCGGTTATGCCGCTGCTGTTGCCGATACCATCGAGATGGACGAGCTTGGGGGCGGAACACAGCGCACAAAATTTCGCACAGATGATGCGATTGCCGATGTTTTTGATTATTATGCCGCTGTACTGGCGGAGCGCGGCTATACGCTCAACCATTTCGGGCTAACCGCCGAAAATAGCGCTGGCGAACAGCTGGGTCGCTTCACGGTTCGCGACTCCAACGACGGAATGAGCCATTTCGAAATGCTGACCAATGCCGAGATGATCAACACGCCCGGGGCTGACATGGCCGTCGATATTCCGGCATTTCCCGGCGTCGATGCAGCAGACGTAAGTGTTGAACCGGGCATGGGCTATACCAATGAGATCAGCTTTGCAGCTGATGCGCCAGCATCCGAGGTTCTCGCCTTTTATCGGAACGCGTTCACCGAGCGTGGTTTCACGGTGTCCCGGCTCGCCATGCGATTGAATGACGAAGCTGAACAGATGCCCTATCTGAACGTCATCGTCGGCGAACCCTTTAGCGGTGACCATGCGACGGAAGTCGAGGTGCAGGCCTACGAATAGGCGCTGCGGACGGGCGAAATATGAAGAATTCGTAAAAATATTCGCCCGTTCACCATATTTCTGAACGCTTTGGTAACCTTTACCCGCGAAAATCCGTGGTTTCCGATCAGGAGCTGCGGACCATGACGCTTAATCGATTCTCTACACTGACTGCTGCCGTCGCGCTGAGCCTGACGCTCGCCGCTTGCGGGACAGGGCAAAGCGAAACTGATGCAGAGGCGCTTGATTCCGCGCTGCTCGGTGAGGCCGATAACAGCGATCCCGCGCTTACAACGGCGCTCGAAGATCAAATCATGGTCGATCAGGATCTGGCCGGGCAATCCAACACCAATGCCGCACTGCCGGGAGATGCCGTCAGTGGCTCACCGATCCCCGAAACGCTCCATACGGCGGCCGACGCGCAGGAAGCGATCAGCGCGGGCCGGTTGCTCTCCGCACCTGCGCCGACGCAAGGCGAAGAATGCACCGAATGTGATGGTCGCAGTGCCGGGCAGGGCGAAACCACGCTTGGCGCGATCGCCGGTCGGCAATCGAATACACCACAGGGCGCAGCCTGCACCGCGCCGGTCGAATATGGCATGCAATGGGCCAATGCCCTTCCCCGTGCCTTCAGCGTCTATCCGGGTTCGGAAGTCGTCGAGGCCGCCGGACATAATGAGGAAGGCTGCCGCGTTCGCGTCGTCAGCTTCCGCACAAATGCTTCGATGCAGCATCTGCTCGACTGGTATTATACCCGTGCCGTGCGCACCGGCTATTCGGCCGAACATCAGCTGCGGCACGACAATAATGTGCTGGGTGGTTACCGGACGCGGGACGAAGGCGCTTTCTACATCATCTTCGCACCGCGCGCCGGTGGCGGCACCGATGTCGATATCATCGCCAATAACGGGATTTAGTCCTCGTCATCACTGGAATTCAGCTTTTCTGCCGTATGCACATTGTCCAAATCGTTCGACAGCAGAAGCAGGACCACAATTCCAACCGCAATAACGCCGGCCAGCCAGAGATAGCCTAGCCCGCACATGATACCGATCCCGCCGCTCGCCCAGATTGCGGCGGCGGACCCTGCACCGCGCACAACATTGTCGTCGCGAAACAGGGCGCCTGCCCCAAGAAAGCCGATCCCCGTCAAAATGCCGTTAAAAACCTTGCCCGGGTCTATCGAGAATGATTCATCACTGGCCGTGAAGGCAAATTCGGTGATCGAAATAAGCAAGGCGGCGGAAACCACCGCGATGATCATGAATGGGCGAAAGTCGACGGATTTTTTGTGTGTATACCGTTCGATACCCAAAGCGGCGGAGAACAGAGCGGCAGCGCCGAGACGCGTCAGCATCTCTCCCCAGCCAAGCGAAACGGGTGTGAACATGGCTTCCATAAACCTATCAATACATGAAACGGGAAATAGTTCGACTGGCGATGCGCTTATCGCTCCGGTAAAGGGCGGCCATGCCTCATCTTCTTCTTGTCATGGCGGGCGGCGCGATCGGTGCGGGACTTCGGTTTCTGGTCGGTCGGTTTACGCTCCACCAATTTGGCCCGGGCTTTCCCTGGGGAACGCTGACCGTGAACCTTGTCGGCGGGCTGGCAATGGGTCTGCTCGTCGGGCTGCTCGCACGTTTCGGCAGCGGCGGCGAGGGATGGCGACTTTTTGTCGGCGTCGGCCTATTGGGCGGATTCACGACCTTTTCCGCCTTCAGCCTTGAAGTGAGCAATATGATTGAACGCGGCGCAATCGGGCTGGCAGCCGGTTACGCGCTGGTTTCCGTGATCGCCTCGGTGGCGGCCTTGTTTGCCGGGCTCTGGATCGTAAGGATGGCAGCATGACCGAGACTTTCAGCGATGATGTGCGCCAGTTTACCGTAGAAGCGGATGATGACGGTATCCGGCTGGACCGCTGGTTCAAGCGCAACCTGCCGGAAGCCAATTTCAATATCGTTTCGCGCTGGTCACGCACCGGCCAGCTGAGGCTGGACGGCAAACGCGCCGGACCCGGCGACCGCATCGAGACCGGACAGGTCATTCGCGTGCCCCCCGCAGAAGCGCCCAAGACTCTCAAACCCAAGAAAGAACGCGCGCCGCTCAGCCAGGACCAGATCAATTTTGCCCGGACGCTGGATTTCCACCGTGACAAAAGCGCGCTTGTCCTCAACAAGCCGCCGGGGCTGGCAACGCAGGGCGGAACCAAGACCAAAGACCATGTCGACGGGCTGCTCGATGCGCTGACCTATGATGCCGATACAAGGCCCAAGCTTGTCCACCGGCTCGACAAGGATACGAGCGGTGTTTTGCTGGTTGCGCGCTCGGCGCGATCCGCCGCTTTCTTCTCCAAGGTCTTTTCGACGCGCAAGGCGACCAAAATCTATTGGGCGATCGTGATGGGCGTGCCGGAGGTGCAGGATGGCGTGATCGACCTGCCGCTCGCCAAGCAGCCCGGTACGGGCGGCGAGAAAATGCATGTCTTCGCGGAGGGCCAGGTGGCAAAAACCCGCTATCAGGTGATCGAGCGGGCCGGCAACAGCGCCGCCTTTGTCGCGCTTCAGCCCTATACCGGCCGCACCCATCAGCTGCGCGTCCATATGGCGGCGATCGGCCATCCGATTGTCGGCGACGGGAAATATGGCGGGGCCGATGCCTTTCTGACCGGCGGAATCAGCCGCAAGCTGCATCTCCACGCGCGTCGCCTTCGATTGCCGCATCCCGACAGCCGGATACTCGACGTCACCGCCGAACTGCCCGAGCATTTCGCGAACAGCCTCGCCGCCCTCGGCTTTTCGCCCGAGCTTGGCGATGATGTGTTTGCCGAGCCACCGGCCGAAGACAAAAAGGTCGTACGGAAGCGGGCTGCCAAGGCCTATGCCAAGGATCAGCGCAAGGCCCATAGAGGCGAAAGGCGTGGCCGCAGATCGCGGGAGCGGAAATAATGCACCCCAATACGCAATTTCACTGGCAGGACCGCGAAGCCATGGCCGAATTTGTCGGCGCGGTGGGGTTCGGCATGCTGTTCGCCGAAACACCGCACGGCCCCCGCGTGGCGCATCTGCCGGCGATCCTGCAAGAGGGCCGGCTGCTCTTTCATCTGGCGAAGGGCAATGCGCTCGCCAAGCATATCAAGGGTCAAAATGCCCTGTTCCTCGTTAACGGGCCGGACGCTTATGTCAGCCCGGACTGGTATGGCGAACCCGATCAGGTGCCGACCTGGAATTATGTTGCGGTCGAGCTGGAAGGCCCGGTCTCCGCGCTTTCAAAGGACGAGCTGATCGCGCAGATCGACGCCCTGTCGGCCGCCCAGGAAACCCGGTTCGACAAGACGCCATGGACGCGCGCGAAGATGCGCGATGGCTTGTTTGAAAAAATGCTCGGCGGGATCACGGGTTTTGCGCTTGATCCGAAGGCATGGCGGGGGACCACAAAGCTTGGCCAAGACAAATCGGCCGAAGCCGTTGCAAGCGCCGCCGAAGCTATCGAGGCCAATGGCCGGCCCGCAATTGCGCACTGGATGCGCAATCTTTCTGAATGAGCAATCGTCTCGCCATTTTCGATTGTGACGGCACGCTCGTCGACAGCCAGGCCAATATCTGCATGGCGATGGAACGCGCCTTCGAGCGCGCCGGGCTGGCCCCGCCGCCGCGCGAAGCCACGCGCCGGGTTGTCGGCCTTAGCCTTATCGAAGCAATGGAGGTGCTGCTCCCCAAGGCCGATCCCGACCGCCACCGGGCACTGGCGGACGATTATAAGCACGCCTTTACCGGGATGCGCGGCGCAGGAACCGTCCATGAACCGCTATATGACGGGATTATCGAGACAATTGCCGCGCTGGATGAGGCAGGCTGGTTGCTCGGCGTTGCCACCGGAAAATCAGACCGGGGGCTCAAATTCGTGCTTGAAGCGCATGGCCTGACCGACCGTTTTGTGACCCTGCACACCGCCGACCGCCACCCTTCCAAGCCGCATCCATCGATGATCGATGCCTGCATGGCCGATGCCGGCGCTTCGCGGGAAAGCAGCGTGATGATCGGCGACACGACCTTCGACATGGCGATGGCGCGCGCGGCGAATATCATGGCCGTGGGCGTTAGCTGGGGTTATCATGACGCTCATGAGTTGACGGCAGCGGGCGCCAATGTCGTAATCGACAGCGCCCATGATCTGGCCGCCATTATCGAGGAGCTGACATGACGCCCGAAGATCGCGAATTCCTGGCCAAGTCGCGCTGGCAGATGATGCAATGGCTGCGCTTTACCGGCATCATCGTGATGATCATCGGTATGTGGATCTGGGCAGGCGATATCCTGCGTATCGGAGGCTGGCCGATGCTCGGCGCGCCGATCTTTGCCCTTGGCATTGTCGAGGCACTCGTGCTGCCGGTCATCCTCGCCAAAAGATGGAAAAGCCCACCGCAAGAATGAAACGATTTTACGACAAGGCAGACGCCACGCGAACCAGCGATGGCTGGGCAATTGCGCTTGATGGGCGGGGCGTGAAAACCCCTGCCCGCAAACCGCTGGCGATGGCATCACGCAAGCTTGCCGATGCAATCGCCGCCGAATGGGCGGGACAGGAAGAGAAGATCGATCCGGCTTCCATGCCGCTCACCGGGCTCGCCAATGCCGCCATCGACAGGGTGACACCTGCCCATGCCGATTTCGCAACAGAGCTTGCCGAATATGGCGAGACCGATCACCTGTGTTACCGCGCAGACAGCCCCGCCGAATTGATCGCCAATCAGTGCGCAGCCTGGGACCCGATCCTCGAATGGGCAGCCAAGCGCTTCGACATTAGCTTTGAAACAACCACAGGCATTGTCCATCGCCCGCAACCCGAAGAGACGGTCGCCCGGCTCAAAGCGGCGACCGAATCCTTTGGCCCCTTTCATCTGGCCGGGCTTTCCCCCGTGGTGCGCATTGGCGGATCGCTCGTCGCCGCACTGGCACTCGCGGAAAATGCCTTTGATGAGGATGTGATCTGGGCAGCAACCCGGATCGATGAAGACTGGCAGGCCAGCAAATGGGGCGAGGACGAAGAAGCGATTGCCATGCGCGATGCCCGGCACCGCGAGTTCAGTGCCGGGATGCGATTCCTGCGCTTACTGGAAGCCGGGGACTAGGCGGCGGAAGGTATTTGTCGACAATGGCCTGCTGAACCGAAGCTCAGATCAGCCAAAACCCGACAATGCCCTATTCTAGCCTAGCTGCGCGTTGGTGCGGTGCGGCTGTTTGCGGCTACTTCGCTGCCATCGCGTTCCTCGCGGCGGGCCAGTGCGGCGCCGGGTTCTACCTCGAGCAGATTGGCAAGGGTTGCGCGGAAGCGCTGGAGCTCGGTGCCCGTCAATTGTGCTTGCCGGGTAAAGCTGACCGAGCGCGGATCAACCTTGTTGCCGTTGCGGATCAGCTCATAATGCAGATGCGGGCCCGTCGACATGCCGGTAGACCCGACATAGCCGATGATCTGGCCCTGGCTGACGCGTGACCCGTGCGATGCGACGATCCGGCTCATATGGGCATAGGCCGTTTGCATGCCGCCGCCATGATTGATCCGGACATAATTGCCATAGCCCCGGTTGCGACCGGAAAAATCGACGGTGCCGGACTGGGCGGCGCGAATCGGCGTACCGCGCACGGCGGCAATATCGAGCCCCGTATGCAGACGGCGATAGCCAAGGATGGGATGGCGGCGATAGCCGAAGCCCGATGTCAGCCTGCCATTGATCGGCATCAGCATCTGGCCGGTTTGCTGGCCTTCGCCCGATGCCTCGAACCATTGATCGTCCCCGCCGACGGACCAGCGCAGCAGCTGCGTATCCCGATCGCCGCGTTCGATACCGGCAAAGATCAGCCGGCCAATTTCTGTCTCGCCCGTTTCCGCGCGGCGATGCTCAACGATCATGTCGAAAGTTGCATCCTGACCAATGTCTCCATTGACCGACATACGCGTGCCGATTGCCCGCAGATATTCCTGGATTGCCGCAGGCGGCGCGCCAGCAGCGCGGGCCGAACGATACAGGCTGGAGCCGACCCGGCCCCTGATGCGCAGCGGCGTATCATCCACGGCAATTGCAATCTGGTTCAGGCGCAGCGCGCCATCGACGCGTGCGACTTCAACCTTCAGGTCAAAACGTGCGCGGAAGGCAATGGTATCAACCGGCCGCGGCACCGTGCGGTTCGGCCGGCGGCCCAGAATGATCGACATCACCGTGCCGGGCCGGATATCAGACATCGACACCGCATTGGCGATCATTGCTTCAAGTTCGGTCGCTTCGCCAGGCGCGACACCGGCGCGCTGCAACACGCTGCGCAGGCCATCGCCGCGACCAAGCGTTGCGGTCATTTCAATATGCGGGCGTTCCGGCGTTCCGGCGAGCGGTTCCACCGCGTCTGTCGCAGCCATCCGGCGGCCGGTATCGCCGCCCAGCGCCAGCGGCGTGATCGCCTGAGCGCGGGCCTCATCCCATTGCGCAGCCTCTAGCGGCTGGCTCATCGTGGGAATGGCTTCAACGCTCGGAGCCATCAGGAAGGTTGTGCCGCACAGCGCCGCGCAGGTCAGCGCGCCGCGCCACCAGGCCTTGCTGCCGACCTGGGCCCCCAGATCGACGACAAGATCAAGGTCCTGCCAGACACTGCGTGTTATGGTTGAGCGCAAGGCTTCACCAAAGTTCGGGCCCTTTTTCTGTTCGGAAGCGGAGACGGCAGAATCGATGGAAAGGGCGGCTGTGCCGCTTCCCTGTGTTTCTTCGAATTCGTTGCGCTGATACAAGAGCGACCCCGTTTGAATCTGTTCTGGCCCGGGCGCATCGGGCGCAGATCCGGTTATGAGCGTTGTGGTTAAAATGTATTAAAGTCAAATTAAGACGCGGCGGTTCGAATCATTGATGCGGCGAGCCGTGACTCGGCGGCGACAGGCTGAATCTGGCCGCTTTTGGGAGCTTCGGCCTTGCGCCCACACGCGTGATCCCCGATCATGGGCCCATGAGCAATTTCGCCCGCGCACCGCTCGCTGCCGTGCTTGGACCGACCAATACCGGGAAAACCCATCTCGCCGTTGAGCGCATGATGGCCCATTCAAGCGGCATGATCGGCTTTCCGCTGCGCCTCCTGGCCCGTGAAGTGTATGACCGGGTGGTCGCCGTGAAGGGCGCGGACAGCGTTGCGCTGATCACTGGCGAAGAGAAGATCCTGCCCGCCAATGCCCGCTGGCTGCTGTGTACCGCGGAATCCATGCCGCGAGACCGGGATACGGCCTTTGTCGCGCTCGATGAGGCCCAGCTCGCTGCGGACCCGGAGCGCGGCCATGTGTTCACCGACCGGCTCCTCCATATGCGCGGCCGTGAGGAGACCATGATCCTCGGATCGGACAGCCTCCGGCCGATGCTATCTGCGCTGACGCCGGATGCCGATATTATCTCGCGCCCGCGCTTCTCGACGCTTTCCTATGATGGCCCCAAGAAACTCTCCCGCCTCCCGCCGCGCTCCGCCATTGTCGCATTCAGCGCCGAGGAGGTTTACGCGGTTGCCGAAATGCTGCGGCGGCTCCGCGGCGGCGCGGCGGTTGTGATGGGCGCGCTTTCCCCGCGCACCCGCAACGCACAGGTCGCGATGTTTCAGGCCGGCGAGGTTGATTATCTGGTGGCCACCGATGCGATCGGCATGGGGCTCAATATGGATGTCCATCATGTCGCCTTTGCCTCGCTGCGCAAATTTGACGGCCGCCGCCGCCGTCGCCTGCATATTCACGAGATGGCACAGATTGCGGGGCGCGCCGGGCGGCACCAGCGCGACGGCACATTCGGCACGCTGGGGCTGGAAGGTGAGAGCCATAGCAGTTTTACCGATGAGGAAGTGGCGCGGATCGAAGCCCATGACTTCCCCTCGCTGCGCCATCTCTATTGGCGTGAGGGCGACCCGCGTTTCGACACGTTGGATATGCTGATTGCCGATCTTGAGACCAAGCCGCAGGATGCGGTGCTGCAGGCCGCGCCCGAAGCGACCGATCTGGCTGTTCTTAAGAAGCTGGCGGAAGAAGGCTGGGTGCGCGAACGCACGGCCCAGCCCGCGCTGGTCGAGCGCCTTTGGTCGGCTTGCGGACTGCCCGATTTTCGCAAAACCGGGGTTGATGGTCATGCCCGGCTTGTCGGGCGGTTGTTCCGGCATCTCTCGGAAGGCAATGGCCATATCCCCGGCCCGGTATTTGCGCAGGAAGTCAGCGCGCTGGAAAATCTGGCAGGCGATGTCGATACGCTGGCGGGCCGCCTCGCGGCGATCCGCATCTGGGCCTATGTCGCCCATCGCGCCGACTGGCTCGCCGATCCGGCCAAGGGCTTCGCGCGCACCCAGGAAATCGAGCAGCGACTGTCCGATGCGCTGCATGAAAGCCTGACCCAACGTTTTGTCGACCGCCGAACGACCATATTGATGCGCGATCTCGGCGCGAGCGGCGAGGAGGCGCTGCCGGTAGTGGTCGATGCCGAGGGCGTGGTCACGGTCGACGATGAACCGATTGGCCGGGTCTCGGGCTTTCGTTTTCTGGTGGATGCGGGAACCAACCATGCCGACACCAAGCGGCTTATGGCAGCAGCCGAGCGGCGGCTGGGCGGTGAATGGGCCGAACGGACCGCCGCGCTGGTGGCCGATACCGACAAAAGTTTTGCGCTCGTCACGGAGCCGGGCAAACCGGTCGCGCTGACATGGCATGGCGAAACGGTTGCGCAGCTCAGCGCCGGGCGGGCATTGCTCAAACCCGAAATCACGCTCGACAATACATTGAACGCCCTGACCGCAAACCAGCAGGCGCGGATTACCGCGCGGCTGCAGGGCTGGTTCGATCGGGCGCTTTCCCAGATTCTCGGGCCGCTGCGCAAAGTGGAGACGGTGCTGGAGGCCCCCGAAACCGCGCCTGCCATCCGCGCGCTGCTCGCACCGCTTGTCGAAGCGGGCGGCGTGCTGGCGCGCAAGGCGGCGCTGGAACCGCTCGGTGCGCTCGACAAGGAACAGCGCTACCGGATCGGCCGGATCGGCCTGACCATCGGCGCGCTCGACATATTTCACGCCAAGCTGCTCAAACCCGAAGCGATACGGTGGCGTGCGGCACTGGCAGCCGTGTTCAACCGGACCAGAATGCCCGCGCTGCCCCCGGCAGGCGTTACACTATTGCCGGAGCCCAAAGGCAAGACGCTGACCGCCTGGCGTGCCGGCGGATTTCGCGGCTTTGCCGGGCAGATGCTGCGGGTCGACATGGCCGAACGGATCGCCCGCGCCGCCCATGACGCCCGCGACGGCAAGAAGCCCTTTGTGCCCGATCCGGCGCTCTCCATTTCTCTCGGGCTCAGTGAGGCTGCGCTCGCCCAATTGATGCAGGCGCTTGGCTTTCAGAGCGCTGGCAAAGCTGCAGGCGATGGCCCTGCTCAATGGGTCTGGCGGGGGCGGCGCGCCCCGAAGAAGGTGGTACGCAAGCCGGTTCCCGGCAATGCCTTCGCCAAACTGGCCGAGCTCGATCTTGGCCATGGCTGAGATGCCGGGCGCCCATGATGGTCTGCGGATAGACAAGTTTTTGTGGTTTGCCCGCTTTGCCCGCACCCGCGCCCTGGCCCGCAAAATTTCCGAAAAAGGCCATGTCCGCTGTGACGGCAGACGGATCGACAAGGCCCATGCCGTGGTGCGCGTGGGGGACGTGCTGAGCGTACCGATGCCTGATGGCGTGCGGGTTATCGAGGTCAATGCACTGCCCGAACGGCGCGTATCGCCCAAGCTGGTAGCTGAGGTTTATCGGACAGTGGAAAGCATTGGTGGAGGAAAGCGTTGACGGGAGCTTCCACAAGTGGCTAGCAGATTCATGCGCACCAGCGAGGGAGAGCCGCGCCAATGACCTATGTCGTCACCGATGCCTGTATCAAATGCAAATATATGGATTGCGTGGAAGTGTGTCCTGTGGACTGCTTCTATGAGGGCGAGAATATGCTCGTCATCCATCCCGCCGAATGCATCGATTGCGGCGTGTGCGAACCCGAATGCCCGGCCGAGGCAATCCTTCCGGATACCGAGCCTGGCCAGGAAAAATGGCTGGAGCTGAACACCAAGTTCGCCGAGGAATGGCCCAACATCACGCAGAGCCGCGATGCGCCGGAAGATGCCGATGAGCATAAGGGCGAAGAAGGCAAATATGAGAAGTTCTTCTCTCCCGAACCCGGCCAGGGCGACTAGCCCCGCTAACCAGCACCTGCTGAAAATCCCGGTCTGATGCGGCTTGCAGCGCTATGCCGCACCGCAACACTGGAATTTTTCTTACGAATGTGTTACATAATGTCCCGAGGCTAGAATATTTTATTCGGCTAATGGTGTAACACACGGAAAAGGCTAGCAAAATCGAAAATGCAGGTGAGGGCCGGCAACGGTCTTCTGCACGATTCGCGCGGCTGTCCGTCAAGAAAGGTCCTAATGCATGGCTAGCAAGGTGCTTGACTTCGAAGTCGGAGATTATGTCGTATACCCGAAACACGGTGTAGGCCGCGTTATCGAACTTCAGAATGAAGAGATTGCGGGCATGCAGCTCGAACTTTATGTTCTGCGGTTTGAAAAAGAGAAGATGACGCTCCGCGTTCCAACGAACAAGGCCGAAGGCGTGGGGATGCGCAAGCTCTCCTCTGACAAGACGCTCAAGGACGCGCTCAAGACACTCGACGGCAAGCCCAAGGTAAAACGCACCATGTGGTCGCGCCGCGCGCAGGAATATGAAGCCAAGATCAATTCGGGCGACCTGATTTCGATCGCTGAAGTGACACGCGATCTCTTCCGCGCCGACGATCAGCCGGAACAGAGCTATTCCGAGCGCCAGATTTTCGAAGCCGCCTCAAGCCGCCTCGCCCGCGAACTCGCGGCGATGGAAAAGACGGACGAACCGGCAGCGCTCGAAAAAATTCTCGTCATCCTCAACAAGGCAGCGGCCATCTGGAACGCCGCCAAGGCCGAGGAAGAAGAAGCCAAGGCAGCAGCATCAGCGGCAGCCAACAGCTAAACAGTTCGCGCAAGCGAGAGTGGGAAAAGCCCGGCCCGACCATCATGGTCCGGCCGGGCTTCTTCGTATAAGGCTGTAAGAAAACAGGCAGGAGAGACTCGATCATGGCCATTGCAGACCAAATTCCTACCGATTCCGGCTTTCCGGCCAAGACGGATGGCGCGGATGTCATCAAGGGCATCGACCTTGCGGGCAAAACCGCGATCGTTACCGGCGGCTATAGCGGGATCGGGCTCGAAACCGTGCGCGCCCTTGTCGATGCGGGGGTCAATGTGATCGT
>CAJQMX010000252.1 GCA_905479515.1 uncultured Parasphingopyxis sp. | reverse complement strand
GACGTTGCCCAGGACTGTGTCGTGATCGAGGAGGATTGCGGGACTGAAAAGGGTGTTACTGTTCGCGAAGTTGTCGAGGGTAGCGATATTATCGCGACATTAAGCGATCGCCTGCTCGGCCGGACAGCGGCCGTCGATGTTGTCAATCCGACGACGGGTGAGGTCATTGTGCCTGGCGGGGAAATGTTCGATGAGGCAAGTTCGCTGCTTGCGGAAACCTCTGGTGTTGAGCAGGTGTTGATCCGCTCGGTTCTGACTTGTGAAACCAAGGGTGGTATCTGCGGAAAATGTTATGGCCGTGACCTCGCGCGCGGAACTCCTGTCAATATTGGTGAGGCTGTCGGCGTTATTGCGGCGCAGTCCATCGGTGAGCCGGGCACACAGCTGACCATGCGGACCTTCCATATTGGTGGTACAGCACAGGTCGCGGAGATTTCCTCCATCGATGCGTCGCATGACGGCACGATCAGGCTTGAAAACCGCAATGTTGTTGTCAACAGTAGCGGCAATCCGATCGTGATGGGGCGGAATTCCGAGCTGGTTCTGGTTGATGACAATAACCGGGAACGGGCGCGCCATCGCATTGCCTATGGTACACGTTTGCTTGTTGACGAAGGATCAAAAGTCAAGAAGGGCGATAAGCTGGCCCAGTGGGATCCGTTCACCACACCAGTTATCACTGAACTTGAAGGGACGGTCAGCTATAAAGATTTGGTTGGCGGCGTCTCCATGGCGGAACAGGTTGATGAAGCCACGGGTATTGCCCGGAAGATCGTCGTCGACTGGAAAGCCCAGCCGAAGGGCAGCGATCTGCGGCCACGTATTACCCTGCGCGGCACGGACGGTGAGCTTCTGACGCTCCCAAGCGGACATGAAGCGCGTTACTTCCTGCCTGTTGACGCTATTCTCTCGGTTGAGGATGGTGCAGATGTTCAGGCGGGTGACGTGTTGGCCCGTATTCCACGCGAAGGATCCAAGACCAAGGATATTACTGGTGGTCTGCCCCGGGTGGCTGAGCTTTTCGAAGCACGGCGTCCGAAGGATCATGCCATTATCGCTGAGGCGGACGGCTTTGTCGAGTTTGGCAAGGACTACAAGTCCAAGCGGCGCGTGTCGATACGTCCGGAAGAAGAAGGGGCGGAACCTGTCGAGTATCTCATCCCGAAAGGCAAGCATCTTTCGGTCAATGAAGGCGACTATGTTCGGACTGGAGACTACCTTCTCGATGGTAACCCGGCACCGCATGATATCCTGAAGGTTCTGGGTGTGGAGGCGCTCGCTAACTTCCTGATCAATGAAATTCAGGACGTTTATCGTCTGCAGGGCGTGAAGATCAACGACAAGCATATTGAAGTGATCTGCCGTCAGATGTTGCAAAAAGTGGAAATCGAGAAGCAGGGCGAGAGCACCTTCCTGATCGGCGAGCACATTGATCGTGAAGAGTTCGACGAGCAGAATGTGAAGTTGGTTGATGCGGGTAAGGCTCCTGCAGAAGGCAGCCCGATCTTGCTCGGTATCACGAAAGCGAGCCTGCAGACCAATTCCTTTATCTCGGCCGCGTCCTTCCAGGAAACAACCCGTGTTCTGACGGAAGCGTCGGTCGCTGGTAAGAAGGACACGTTGCTGGGCCTCAAGGAGAATGTCATTGTTGGTCGACTGATCCCAGCGGGAACCGGATCGCAGATGAACCGCCTGAAATTGATGGCAGCGAAACGCGATCGGGAGATTCAGGAAAATTCGGAGGCAGCGATAGACATGCTGGAACCCGAAGGAACCGAAGAGACCTCTGCCGCCGAGTAATTGATTGGCGGGAATCAGTATATTCTTTCGCCGTAACAGCGGAGAATAATGTGAAATTAAGAGCGGCGCCTGATGTCGGGCGCCGCTTTTTCTTTATTCATGGCAGTAAATAGAAGGCCGCCGTGAGGCCTGTTTTACTATTTGGAGCCAAATATGCTAGAAATTGGCCAAAAAGCGGGGAGACGGGAGTGTGAAAACAGGGTCGCTAAAAGATTAACAAAAAGGCAACCTTTTCTGCTTGACTGCGCCGGACCTCACCCATATATTGCGCGCTCCTGACAGCAGTCGTGTACTTCATTTTCCGTGTGTCGTCAGGATTTTTTTAAACACACACGTGTCAAGTCTATTCGGGTGGACGCAAAAAACCTGACCGCGAGCAGAGCCGCAGCTGCACGCGGCTGTTCTGTTTGCGGCAACGCATGATAGGAAGAAGAATGCCTACTATTAATCAGCTGATTAGAAACCCCCGCAAGGCGCCGGTTTCGCGCAATAAAGTGCCCGCCATGGAGGCGTGCCCGCAGAAACGTGGTGTTTGCACGAGAGTTTATACGACGACTCCGAAAAAGCCGAACTCCGCTTTGCGTAAGGTCGCACGTGTGCGCCTGACCAATGGATTCGAAGTGACGAGCTATATTCCGGGTGAGGGTCATAACCTTCAGGAGCATTCAGTTGTTCTGATCCGTGGTGGTCGTGTAAAGGATTTGCCGGGTGTTCGTTATCATATCATTCGTGGTGTGCTGGATACGCAAGGGATTGCGGATCGTCGCCAGCGTCGCTCCAAATATGGCGCGAAGAAGCCGAAATAAGGAATTTAATATATGTCACGTCGTCACGCAGCTGAAAAACGCGAAGTTCTCCCTGACGCCAAATTTGGGGATGTTGTTCTGACCAAGTTCATGAACTCCCTCATGTTTGATGGGAAAAAATCTACCGCCGAGGGCATTGTCTATGGTGCTTTTGACGTAATTGAAAAGAAGACCGGTTCAAGCCCCGTGGAAGTTTTCCATGAAGCGCTCGACAAAGTGAAGCCGGATATCGAAGTGCGGTCCCGTCGTGTGGGTGGTGCTACGTATCAGGTGCCTGTCGAAGTTCGTTCGGAACGCGGTCAGGCTCTTGCCATCCGTTGGTTGATCTCAAGCGCTCGTAAGCGCTCTGAGGTGACGATGGTGGATCGTCTTTCCGGGGAAATTCTTGATGCATCAAACGAACGTGGTGGTGCCGTCAAGAAACGTGAAGATACACATAAAATGGCGGAAGCGAACCGTGCGTTCGCCCATTACCGCTGGTAACCGAACTCAATTACGCAAGCTTGATCTAGGATTTCAGACATGGCACGCACAACACCTATCGAAAGATACCGCAACATTGGGATTATGGCCCATATCGATGCGGGCAAGACAACGACCACGGAACGCA
>CAJQMX010000251.1 GCA_905479515.1 uncultured Parasphingopyxis sp. | reverse complement strand
CCGCGCCATTGTGTTTTTGATTGACCGGCTTCGCATCCGGTGGGCCTTTGAGGCTCATTCATCATCTTCGGACCATACGCCTTCACGTACAAGAAAGTTTCTCGCCGCTTCCATCTGCGCCTCGCGCTTGGAGCGCCCCTGCCCTTCGGCCGGTTTCTTGCCTTTGATTTTCACCGCCACTGTAAAGGCAGGCGCGTGGGCCGGACCTTCAGACTCCAGCACATCGTAATCCGGTGTGCCTAGCTTTTTGTTTTGCGACCATTCCTGCAGCGCGGTTTTCGGATCCTTGTGCAGCTTCGACAGATCTTCGAGATTAGGTTTCCAGAACTGATCATAAAGTTCGCGCGCCGCCAGAAGTCCGCCATCAATGTAGAGCGCGCCAAGCAGCGCCTCCATGACATCGCCAAGGATCGCTTTCTTTTTGCGCCCGCCCGACTGGGCTTCCCATTCGGACATGCGGATATATTGATCGACGCCAAAATAGAGCGCCGCCTTGGCGCAGGTTTCCTTGCGCACCAATGCGTTCAGGCGCGGCGCCATATCGCCTTCATCATAATCCGGATAGTTTCGCCACAAGATTTCGGCCGTCAGAAGACCCAGTACGCGATCGCCCAGAAACTCCAGCCGTTCAAGGTCACGCACAACGCGCTCGCCGCCCGAAAGGCTCGAATGCGTCAAGGCGCGCGTTAGGAGACTCTGGTCCGTGAATGTGTATCCGATGCGCTTTTCCAGCGCGGCCGTGTCTTTGGATGTCATCTGACCGGATCAAAAATGCGGCCATAACGGACGGCGAAAGGCCAGTTCCAGACCGTCAGGAGGCCAGTCTTCGATCCGTCTACGGAGAAGAACAGGCGTTCCGCCTTGCCGACGACCGCGTCTTCGGGAATGTAGCCCACAAGTGAAATAACGCGGCTGTCTTGCGACTGGTCGCGATTGTCGCCCATCATGAAATAATGACCGGCGGGAACGTGATAGGCCGACGTGTTGTCGAGATGACCTTCGTCGCCGGCGCATTCCTGCACCACATAGGAAACGCCATTGTCTAGCGTCTCGCGATAGGCCGGCGCGCCGTAGCCAGGGCCGCAGACATCGGGCACATTAGCGTTGATCAGTTCTTTTTTAACCGGCTCGCCATTGATATGGAGATGGCCGCCCAGCATCTGCACCGTGTCGCCGGGCAGGCCGATCACGCGCTTGATATAATCCTTGTTGCCGTCCTTGCGGTTTTTGAAAACCACAACATCGCCCCGTTGCGGTTTTGCAAAAGAAAGAATGCGGCCATGCGCCGGAATACGCGTCAGCGGATAAACGAGCGAAGCGCGCGAATAGCCAAAGCTCGGTTTCGAGACGACGAGGAAATCGCCCACAAGCAGGGTCGGCTTCATAGAGCCGGACGGAATGTTGAAGGGCTGGAAGATCACCACACGCAGGACAAGCGCGATCGCCACTGCGAAGAACACTGTCTTGGCGAGGTCCCACGCCTCTTCGGCGGCGGTCATGGGCGCTTGGCCGGACTTGTCCGAGCCTTTCTTGGGCGCAGCCTTGCTTGCCGCCTGGCCGCTTTCTTCGCTTGTTGACATCACGCTACCCTTTTTGCCCGCCCCGGAACTGGAAGACCCTATTTAGCCTGCGCATAGATTATGACAATGGCCTGAGCCAGGGGAAAATCATCCGTGATCGTCAGGTGAATATCCGGAATATGGTCTTCGGGCGTGATTTCCCTCAGTCTTTCCGCCGCTCCGCCCGTGAGCGACAGGGTCGGTTTTCCGCCCGGAAGGTTAATCACCCCCATATCGCGCCAGAAAACGCCCCGGGCGATCCCGGTCCCCAGCGCCTTGGCGCAAGCCTCTTTCGCCGCGAATCGCTTGGCGTAGGACGCGGCCCGGTTGAGACGACGGTCTGACTTCGCCTGTTCAATCTCAGTGAAGATGCGATTGGTGAAGCGCTCACCATGACGCTCCAGCGTTTTTTCCACGCGGCGGATGTCGATGAGATCGTTGCCAAGACCGATGATCATGAGGTCAATCGGACAGCCGCCTCCCTCATCTTATTCTGGCTGCCTTGCCATTCGATCCTGCCTTGGCGATGCAATTCTTTAAGGCGTGAAAAGTAGAACAGATCACTGTTTCCCTGACAATATGCTTGATGGCCATCAACGTAGCCGAGCGTATGACCAACCACACGAGCAGCTGATTGAAAATCATTCGTTACGAAATCTAACATTGCCTCGTCAAAAAAACTAATATCCGCCGAAATCATTCCATCGGTAGTGAGCACACGTAAGGCCGCACTTTCCTGACGCAGTCCCGACCATAAAGCCGTGTCCGCTTCGAAAGTATCGGCGCTAATTGGGCTAGACGAAGGCAAAGCCTTCACCAGATATTCTGGCGGCGCAGACCCTGCGCTTAATGCTAACCGAGTGTTTTCTTTCGGCAAAGCTAAGCAGACCTCTACAATCTGAATTGTTTCGAATTCACCATAAGCGCGATGCAAAAACTCAAGATAACCACAATACTCGCTCGTACAAAGCTCACCGTACCATAGAATTTTCTGTACATCCTTGCGTACGGCGATGTCTGTAAACTCTACGCTTCGCTCAATATACTCTTTCTGCAGCGCACGGTCTTCAGCGCCCACATCATAATAATGTTCGCAGAGCCAATCGATTCTTTCATCCAAAGAAACAGCGATAGGGCCTGCTTGATAGTCCCCCCAGCAATTAACAATCTTTTCTTTATTTCCAACGCTCAACAGCGCTTCCCTTAAGCCTGCCGCGGCAGAATGCCTGAAAACGATATGAACGTTTTCCATAAGCGCTCAATAAAGGCCGCCAGTGCGCGCGTCCTGCATCAGGCGTTTCATTTCCTTCACCGCTTCGGCGAGGCCCATAAACACCGCCTCGCCCACCAGGAAATGGCCGATATTCAATTCGACGATCTGGGGGATCGCCGCAACCGGCTGCACGTTCAGGAATGTGACGCCATGCCCTGCATGAACTTCAAGCCCAATGGAATCGGCAAGCTCTGCGGCGGCGCGGATTTTTTCAAGCTCGGCTTTATAGAGCGCCGGTTCGGTTTTCAGCGTCGCTTCGTAATAGGCGCCGGTGTGAATCTCGATCACCGGCGCGCCGGCGGATTTCGCCGCATGAATCTGTTCGGGCTCGGGATCAACAAACAGCGAGGCGCGAATGCCCGCATCCGTCAGCTCACGGACAAAGGGCGCAATGAAATTATGCTGTCCGGCGACGTCGAGCCCGCCTTCGGTCGTTCGTTCGTTCCGGTTCTCCGGCACAATGCAACAGGCGTGGGGCTGAACCTGCGTGCACAGCTGCAGCATTTCCGCCGTTGAGGCCATTTCAGAATTGAGCGGCAGGCCGATCTCTTCTTTCAGGCGGCGCATATCGTCGTCGCGAATATGACGCCGGTCCCCGCGCAGATGCGCGGTGATTCCGTCGGCCCCCGACCCTTCCACCAATAGCGCTGCGCGCACTGGATCAGGATGCGGGCCGCCGCGCGCATTCCGGA
>CAJQMX010000250.1 GCA_905479515.1 uncultured Parasphingopyxis sp. | reverse complement strand
CCTGAATTTGCCCGATACGATGGGTTGCATCGTGCGCACAGCGGGCATGACCCGGACCAAGACCGAGATCAAGCGCGATTTCACCTATCTCGCGCGCCTTTGGGACGAGATCCGCGAAGCGACTCTGAGCGCTACTGCGCCGGCCAAGATCTATACTGACAGCGATCTTATCAAACGCGGAATCCGCGACATCTATAACCGCGAGATCGACGAAGTGCTGGTTGAGGGTGAAGAAGGCTATAAGGCAGCCAAAAACTTTATGAAGCTGCTGATGCCGAGCCATGCGCGCAAGGTGAAGCAATATGCCGAAGCGACGCCGCTGTTCCAGCGCTATCAGGTCGAAGACCAGCTCGGTGCGATGTACCAGCCTGTCGTCCAGCTGAAATCCGGCGGTTATCTCGTAATCAATCCGACTGAAGCCCTGGTGTCGATCGACATCAACTCGGGTCGGTCGACCCGCGAGCACAATATCGAACAGACCGCGCTCAAGACGAATATTGAAGCGGCGCGCGAAATTGCCCGCCAGCTGCGCCTGCGCGATATGGCCGGCCTTGTCGTGATCGATTTCATCGACATGGATCATCGGTCGAACAACCGCAAAGTCGAAAGCGCGCTCAAGGACGCGCTGAAGAATGACCGCGCGCGCATTCAGGTTGGGCGAATATCGTCCTTCGGCTTGCTGGAAATGAGCCGTCAGCGCCTGCGGACCGGCATGCTCGAAGCATCGACACATGAATGCCCGCATTGCGAAGGCACCGGCTTGATGCGCACGGCATCCTCTGCCGGGCTTTCTGCTTTGCGGATGCTTGAAGAGGAAGCGGCGAAGGGCAAGGGCTCGAAACTGGTGCTGACCTGTTCTCGCGATGCGGCCGTCTATGTGCTGAATTCCAAGCGCAAGGAACTGGGCGAGGTTGAAGAGCTGTACGGCGTTTCGATCGAAGTGCACCCGGATCGCACATTGGAAGGTGCCGCAATGGAAGTTTCGGCTTCCGGCCCGGCGCCGACCAAGAAGGTCGAGATTATACCGCTCGCGATCGAAGATGACGACGATGACATTGTCGACGAGATCGAAGAGGAAGACGATCGCGAAGAGCGGGACGAGGAAGACAAGCCCCGTTCGCGCCGTCGGCGTGGGCGCAGGGGAGGCCGCGGTCGCCGCAGCAAACCTCAATCCACCGACGGTGAAGGCGAGAGCGAAAATAAGGACGGCAGCGGTGAAAGCAGCGAGGACGAACCACGTCAAACCGCAAGCGGGGATGACGATGGTGATGGAACGCCTCGCAAGAAATCACGCCGGGGACGGCGCGGTGGTCGCCGCCGGAAACCTGCCGCAGAAAGTCAGGATGGTGAAACCGCAAATTCTGATGGCACAGAATCGGTAGAAGAAAAGACCGACAACGCGCCGGCGGCGGAGCCTGTTTCGGCTGAAGCCAGTGCCTCTGCTGAAGTCAGCACCTCTGAAGAAGTCGCGGCTGAAAAGCCAAAGCCCCGTCGTTCACGCAAGAAAGCGGAGCCCGCAGCACAGCCAGAG
This sequence comes from uncultured Parasphingopyxis sp., assembly GCA_905479515.1. The sequence continues at coordinate 9,355 of CAJQMX010000250.1, read as the reverse complement.
TCCGATACCGCCAATGCGGGTAACGATGCTCCGGCTGAGCCGGCTGCTGAACCTGTAGCAGAGAAGCCCAAGCGCGCGCCGCGTCGGCGTAGCACCAAGGCGGCAGCGGAAAAGGGTGAATCGGCATCAGTTGCTGAGGCACCTGCAGACGCGGAAGCACCAGCGGAACCGGCTAAGCCGAAGCGTACGCGCAAAAAGGCTGAACCAGCCCAAAGCGAAGCCGCACCGGCAGCCAGCGAAGCACCCGCAACCGAGGCTGCAGATCAGGGCGGCGACAGCGATGGGCCCGCCCGGCGTGGTTGGTGGCAGCGGACATTCGGCGAGTAGAAAAACGATGATATCCGGGACCCAGCTTTCATCCCCGGTTCAGGCGCAGCACCTGAAAGCAGATGCGATGACTGGGTCCCGTTCGATACACGCCGTTTCCGTGCGATTGCTCCTGCGAGCGGCGCTCGTGTTGTTGCTTGGCTTGGTGATGGCTGTTCGGCCTGTGGCTGCGCAGTCTATCCTGCGGGATGCCGAAACCGAAATTCTGCTCAATGAAATTGCCGCACCATTGGTAGAAGCGGCTGGGCTTGAGCCCAATGGCTTTGAAATTGTGCTGGTCAGTGATCCAAGCATCAATGCCTTTGTCGCTGGCGGGCAACGCGTGTTTATCCATTCAGGCCTTATTGTAGCGGCCGACAACGCCAATGAGGTGCAGGGCGTGATCGCGCACGAGATCGGCCATATCACGGGCGGTCATGCAATTTCCATACAGGATGCGGCTGGTGATTATGCCGGCATCACCATACTTTCGCTGTTGCTCGGGGCGGCGGCAATCGCTGCCGGTGCGCCGGAAGCAGGGCTGGGCTTGCTGTCCGCTGGCTCTCGCGCTGCGATGGGCAATTTCCTGGCCTTTAGCAGGGCGCAGGAAGCAACGACCGATCTTGCAGGGGCGCAGTTTCTTTCAACCGCCGGGATTAGCGGCCGCGGCAGTCTTGCCTTTTTCCGGCGGCTGCAGAACCTCGAATATCGCCTCAATATTCCGCAGGATGAAGGCAGCTATGATCGCACCCATCCGCTGACGCGCGAACGGCTCGCGATCTTGGAAGAATTATATCAGAACGATCCGGCCTGGGATGTCCCGACCGATCCGGCGCTCGAAGCCCGTTTCCAGCGGGTACGCGCGAAGTTGATCGGCTTTATCTCGGAACCCGAGCAAACACTGATCACCTATCCGGAAAGCGATACTAGCGTGCCTGCGCGCTATGCCCGCGCTTATGCCTGGCACAAACAGGCTTTTGCCGATCGGGCACTGGCCGAGGTCGATGCCTTGTTGGCAGATGCGCCGGATGATGCCTTTTATCTTGAACTCAGAGGCCAGATATTCCTTGAATCGGGCCGACCGGATGAAGCCTTGGCGGACTTGAGAACGGCGCTTGCCAATTCGCGCAATAACCCTCTCATCGCCTCGCTTTTCGGCCATGCCCTGATTGCAACGGAGGATCCGGACCATCTCGCTGAAGCGCGGCAGGTTCTTCGGACGGCAGTTCAGCGTGATAATCGCAATCCCTTTGCGTGGCGCAGGCTGGGCTATATCTATTCGCAGGAGGGGGATATCGCCCGGGCCTATCTCGCAACGGCGGAATATGCGACCTTGGCAGGCTCTCCGCAGGAGGCATTGATCAATGCGCGACAGGCGATGCTGGGCATACCATCGGGAACTCCTGATTGGGTGCGCGCCCAGGATATTGCTATGATCGCTGAAACTGCGATTGAAGAAGGGGGCGGACGCCGCCGCAATCGTTAAGAGCCAGGAACAGGATGATAATATGAGTACCAATCGCTGGATATTGGCTGGCACGGTTGCGCTGATCGCTGCTGCGGCCGCCTTTTTCTTTTTGCGACCTGATGGGTCCGAGGCCGCCGACGGCCAGACGGCGGTTGATCTGCCTGCCGGACTTGAACGCGCGGATCTCGAAATTGTTATCCGGGAATATATTCTCGCCAACCCTGAGATCATTCCTGAGGCCATGGAGCGGTTGCAGGAACGCCGGATGGTTGAGATGATCTCCGTGGTGCGTGATGGACTGGAAACGCCGTTTGAAGGGGGCTGGGCCGGCGCTGCTGATGCCGATGTCACGATCGTTGAGTTTTTCGATTATGCCTGCGGTTACTGCCGCAGCAGCCTGCCCGATATCGCGCGGTTGTTGGCCGAGGATGACAATCTCCGCATCGTGTATCGCGAGCTTCCGATCCTGAGTCAGGAAAGCGTTGATGCCGCGCGAGTCAGTCTCTCGGCCGCTCGTCAAGGCGAGTATGCTGTGTTTCACCAAGCCCTTTTCGACGCTGGTCGCCCTGGTGATGCTACGATAGCCGCTGCGCAGCGCAGTGCCGGCCTCAGTTCTGCTCGGGTCCAGCGCGATATTGCGGATCCGGCAATTGAAGCGGAAATTCGCAACAATCGGGAAATTGCCGGGCAGCTGGAATTGACCGGTACACCGGCCTTTGTGATCGGTGACCGGATATTGTCGGGTGCGGTCGGCTATGAGCGGCTCAAGGAAGCGGTCGCAGAAGCACGAGCGTCCGCGGGATCCTGATGCCCCTCAAGTCAAGCTGGAGATCGGGGTGAATTTGGCTTCGTCCCAATCCTCGGGCATCAGCGTAACCGACCGGGACGGTGGCAGATACCACAGGATGCTGTGGCAGAAACGCTCGGCAATTTCTTCAGTTTCGAATGCATCCCGGCGGACATTCACAACCAGAGAGCGGTGAGGGCGCATCGTTTCGCTCGTCATGAGCATGACGCGGGGGTCGGTCAGGCCTCTCTGTGTGGTTAGATGCCGTTGCAGGGCCCGAGCAGTATAAGGCGGCAAATAGTCGGCATTGGGTGTGCCGGTGAGGATGCGTGTCTTTGCCTTCACGGTTATCGGGCCGGATTGCGGCGATGTGCCCTGCTGGGCAAGGTCGATAGGATCCCCTCTCCAGTTGCGATAGCGCAACAAACTGTCCAGCACGCCCATGGGTAAAACATAGGCAGGGTCCGTTGCCTCGGCCGTTGCAAACAGTACGATGCCGCTTCCCGCTTCGATGCATGAGCGCGCTATGTTGGACAGCGAATTGGCGTCGATATCGCCTTCGCCCGGAATCTCTACGCGCAGATAGGGAAAATTGTCCGGGCCGATAAAGGGGGTGTCGGATGGAACGACAATGGCTGCATTCCAATAGGCCGCGAAGAACGTGTTCTGCCACCGATCATCGCGTTCATCTGCAGGCATCGCGATCAGGCGTTTTAGTTCGTCGGTCTTGGCAAGATCGAACATCTGGTCTTGTGCAACTTCGAAGCGTGGCATCGCTGCGTCTGCGTCTGCGGGTGACGGTTGCGTTTTGCCGAACAATTTGCCGAAAAGGCTCATGTCCGCCCTTTAAACCCTTTCGCGATCACATACCATTCGGATGATTTCTTGCGACTGGCCGGGGGTTTGGCATGTTTTACGGTTGCGAAATTGCGTTTGAGTTCGGCGACCATTGTATTGTCTGCCCCGCCTGCCAGCACCTTGGCGATAAATGTGCCGCCTGGTCGCAATATCTCGGTGGCGAAAAGCGCAGCCGCTTCAACCAGTCCCATTGTCCGCAAATGATCGGTCTGTTTATGGCCAACCGTATTGGCCGCCATGTCAGACATGACAAGATCAGCTTCGCCGCCCAATGCTTCGGTCAGTTTTTCGGGGGCATCGTCATCGAGGAAATCCATTTCGAATATCGTGACACCTTCGATCGGATCGGTCGGCAGCAGATCGATTCCGACGATCTTCGCATGGGGTACTTTCTTGCGGACAAACTGCGCCCAGCCGCCCGGTGCGATGCCAAGATCCACGATCCGCTGAGCGCCTTTGAGAAGTTCAAACCGTTCATCCAGCTCGATCAGCTTATAGGCAGAGCGCGCGCGGTAGCCATCGACCTGAGCGCGCTTCACATAGGGGTCGTTAATATGCCGTTCGAGCCAACGGCGCGAGGATTCGGAGCGGCCACTGACCTTGCGTACCTGTTTCATCGCCTGTCCTGTGCCATCATGGAGCGCAAAATGCCTTCGCGAATACCGCGATCGGCAATGCCTATGCGCTCTGCGGGCCAGATGTCGAGGATAGCCTCCAATATTGCGCACCCCGCCACGACGAGATCAGCCCGCTCCGAACCGATACAGGGGACCTCGGCCCGCTCGGGAACGGATTTATAGGCAAGGTCCGTACTGACCGCCCGCAAAGCCTCAGACGGCAGCACAAGGCCGTCAACCTTGCTGCGATCATAGCTGGGCAGTTCGAGATGCACGCTGGCCAGTGTCGTCACTGTGCCGCTGGTGCCCAGCAGACGGGGTTGATAGCCGATTGTCGGCAAGGTCGATGCAAAATCTGCAAAGCTGGCTGCGACCCGGCTGCGCATGCGCTGATAGGTTTCGAGCCGGTCTTCCAGCGTCGTGAGGTCGTTAAATTCCTTCTCAGCAAGACTGACAACACCCCAGGGTGCGCTGTACCAGGAGAGGATTTTTGGCTCGCCAGGCTTGTCGCCTTCAGTGCCCGGGTCGATCAGCACCAACTCGGTCGAGCCGCCGCCGATATCAAAAATCAGCGCCGGTCCGTCACCGGGTTCCAGCAGGATATGACAGCCAAGAACCGCCAGCCGCGCCTCTTCTTCCGGGCTGATGATATCGAGCACGATGCCGGTCTCTTCACGCACGCGGCGGACGAAGTGGCGGCCATTGGCGGCGCGGCGACAGGCTTCGGTGGCGACAGATCGCGACAGGCTGACATGGCGCCGCCGCAACTTGTCTCCACAGATCGTCAGGGCGGCAACCGCGCGGTCAATCGCTGCATCGCTGAGCCTCCCGGTTCTGGAAAGCCCTTCTCCGAGCCTGACGATCCGGGAGAATGCGTCGATAACGGTAAACCCTCCCGCCGCTGGCCGTGCGACAAGCAGGCGGCAATTGTTCGTGCCGAGATCGATGGCGCCAAAGCTGCGTCGGCTGTTGAATGTGTGATGATGCCGACCGCCATTGCCGGATTTCCGGCCAGCCGGTCCCCCCGAAGCCACGCCGGGTTTCAGTTTGGGGTTGGCGATGTGTTCGTCCACGCCGTTTACTTCTTCTAATATTCTGTTTTCCGATACGGCTTGTGCCGCCGGTACTTGGCCGAGAGACTAGCGCAAAGATACGCCAAAGAGCAAGCGGAGCGGATTGACAGGATTTGCGGCGCTCCCTATGTCGCCGCCTCCCGGTGCCCCGTCGTCTAATGGTAAGACTACGGACTCTGACTCCGTCAATTGAGGTTCGAATCCTCACGGGGCATCCAGGAATTAGCGGTGGCATCCGGATTTCCCCGCAACCCCATTCCCCATCTTTGTTATCATCTCTGCAGTCGCGGCTATTCTGGCGACTTGCGGGTGTTCGCGGCAATTTCTTCCTGCCTTGGCCGCATTTTTTGGCGCCAGACGCTCGACAATGGTTAGAGTGCTAACTAACAAGAGTCGTCTGATGGGCCAAAGCGTGCAACGCGCTTTGTGATCCAGCTTCGCAAGGGCCGAAATGGACCGGCGGAGTGAGCATCGGGTTGTGAGGGGAGGGTAATCATGACGACTGAAGACCAATTGAGCAATGGGATCGACTGGCTCACTGCACGGGCAGCGATCCAGGATTGCCTGTATCGTTATTGTCATGCTGTTGATCGCCGCCGATGGAACCTCATGGAAAGCGTTTTCCACGAGGATGCGATGGCCAAGGTATCGGTTTTGCCGCGCAGCCCCTGGAGAGAGTTCGTCAAGCAAGGGGCCGCTCTGCTCGAATTTGTCGGAACAACCCATCACCAGCTCAACAATATCAAGATCGATTTCGACAATGATGGTGCGGATGTTGAATCCTACATCTGTGCCTTCCACCATGTTCCGGCCGATGCGCCGCCGGGCGGCCCCTTTGGTGGCACAGGCGCAGCCTATGATGCCGTATTTTCCGGCCGCTATATTGATCGTTTCGAAAAGCGGAATGGTGAATGGCGCATCGCAGAACACAGCTCGGTTTCGGATTTGCGGCAATATCGGTCAGCAGATGTGGGTACGGAGGCCGTTCAGCGGACCGCCGTTCCCGATAACAGTTCAATCCATGTAGTTGAGAGGTGGTTGGTATGACACAGATGACATTGTCCGAACTTTCGGATCGCGCCGAGATAGCGGACGTTCTATGCCTTTTCTGTCAGAATCTCGATCGGCACAATTGGGACGCGATGGACCAAATCTTTCACGATGATGCCAGCGTGAAATACAGCTATCGCGAGGGTGTCCAGCCGGCCACGGAATGGCTGGCCAGGGCGAGCGTAATTATGAAAACATTTTCGCGAACCTTTCACCAGCTCGGCAATATGCTGATCGATATCGACGGCGATACCGCCTGGTGCGAAGCCTATGTCACCGCCACCCATTGTGTGCCTCCCACCGCCCCGAAGGAGGGGTTTTGGGGCAGCAAGGACGAGCCGTATAACGGGATCGGAGGCGCTCGCTATGTTGATCGTTTCGAACGCCGGGACGGCAAGTGGAAGATCAGTGTCCACGAAACAATTGTCGATTGGCGGCATGACGAGACTGCCCATCACGATCATCTTTTGCAGGTGGAAGAGCAGGCAGCCGGCGAATAGGCGCTTCCCCGGTTTTTCGCGCAACCGAATCCATGATAGCATGCGGACCACTGGTCTGCGTGTAACCTTTGCCGCGCACCCGGCGAACAGGCCGATACCGGCATTGCACATTATCAGGGATGAAATATGACTGCCGAACCGCAACCCGGCGATCTGGTAAAACGCCACCGTATATCAACGCGGCTCTGGCACTGGACCAACGCCGTCGCGATCATCGTGCTGCTGATGAGCGGGCTTTCGATTTTCAATGCGCATCCCCGGCTTTACTGGGGCAGCTACGGCGCCAATCCCGATACGCCTTGGCTGCAAATCGGCGGTGAGGGGACGCGCGGCTATCTGCAGATCGGGGAAACCCAGATCACGACCACCGGTGTGCTGGGCCGCTGGCGGGAGGCGGATGGCGATACTTCGACACGCGCGTTTCCCAGCTGGGCAACGATCCCCGGGTTTTACAGCTTGGCGGCCGGGCGGCTCTGGCATTTCTTTTTCGCCTGGATTTTCGTGCTTTCCGGGCTTGCCTATTGGCTTTGGAGCTTTGGCAATCGGCATATCCAGCGCGACTTGAAGCCCAGCCGCAAGGAACTGTCACCAAGACATATCTGGCACGATATCAGCCAGCATGCGCGGCTCCGCTTTCCCACGGGTGCGGCGGCGCTCAAATATAATATCCTGCAAAAGCTCAGCTACATGATCGTGCTGTTCGTTCTGCTGCCGCTGATCGTGCTGACCGGGCTCACCATGTCACCCAGTATGGATGCGGCATGGCCCTGGCTTCTGGATCTGTTCGGCGGACGGCAATCGGCGCGCTCGATCCATTTCATCGTGGCATTCCTGATTGCCGTGTTCATCGTCGTGCATCTTGTGATGGTCGTTTTGGCCGGGCCGTTCAATGAAATCCGGTCGATGATCACGGGCAAGTTTCGCCTGCCCAAAGAGCGAGATCCACAGCCCGCGCCTGCCGAAATTTCCGCCGAGGAGGCCGCCTGATGGCCATCATCACAACCCGCCGCAAACTGATCGCAGGGCTTGGCAGTTCTGTTCTCCTCGCAGGCTGTGACAGCTGGAGCCGAAGTGACCGGGTGAAGAACATCCTGTCATCCGCCGAAGGGCTGACAATGCGGGCGCAGCGGCTGGTCACGGATCGCAATGCCTTGGCCCGCGAATTCACGCTGGATGATCTGTCACCCAGCTTCCGTGCCAATGGCAGCCGAACCGCCGACAGTGCTGAAAGCTCTGACTATCAGGCGATGCTCGCCAACGGTTTTGCCGATTTTCGCTTGCGGGTTGATGGGCTGGTCACGCGTCCGCTCTCGCTATCCCTTGGGGACTTGCGCTCGATGCCGAGCCGCACCCAGATCACCAGGCACGACTGTGTCGAGGGCTGGAGCGCCATCGGCCAGTGGAAAGGCACGCCGCTTTCGCGCGTGCTCGATCTGGCGGGGCTCAGGGACAGCGCCCACTATATCGTCTTCCATTGCGCGGATACTTATGGCGCGCAGAACCGGCCCTATTATGAAAGCATCGATCTGGTCGACGCATTCCACCCGCAAACAATCCTTGCCTATGATATGAATGGCGCAGCTGTTCCCGAACGCCACGGTGCCCCGATCCGCGCCCGGGTTGAGCGGCAGCTAGGCTATAAGCATGCGAAATTCGTGATGCGGCTGGAAGCGGTGGCAAGCCTGGACGGGATTTACGGCGGCAAGGGTGGCTATTGGGAAGATAATGGCGATTATGCCTGGTATGCGGGGATTTAAATCGCTCCTCCCATAGGGAGAGGGTTTAATCGTCGCTGCGAATATCCTCATCACCGCGATATTTGAGTTCGAGATATTTGCCCTGCGTTGCCAGCGCATCGAGTTCGCCGCTGGCTAGCTGCCGTGTCATCCGGCTGATCTCTTCTTCGACAATTTCGAGCCCGTCGGTGAGCTGCTTTTGCGGGGTATGGCCGCCATGGCTGGGGTTGCTGCGGAGGTGATCAGGCACGCGCTTATAGCCTTCGACGAGTTCGGGCAGCTCAACCCCGACAAGGCGGCGCACTTCGACGGCTGCCGGTTCGCGCGGATCGAGATTGGCGAGCTGCGGGCGGAGTTCTTCCAGCCGGATTGCGATTTTGTCGAGCGTGCGATTGGCCGGGGCGGGCAGGGCGAGCCGCTGCTTTTCGAGCCATTTTTCGGTGTTGGAGGGCAGCGCCGGCAACTCGCTCTCCATCAGCCTTTCTTGCGTCACTTCATCACCCTGCGGCGCGATCAGGAAGGCAAAGCCGACGAGGGTGGTGATGAGCAGGGTCAGCATCACCCAGGAAAAGCCGATTGTACTGATGATCCCGCCGACCACGCTCATGCCGATCACGATGGCGATGGCCGCGATTACGGCGCGGCGCAGGCGGCGCACCAGCGCCTCGTTGCGGCGCTGGCGTTGCCGCCGGGCGAGTTCGCGCGCTTGTGGCGAAACCCGGCGGAGGAGCTCATCCGCCTGGGCGAGAATGCGGTCGCTGCTGGTCACGCTTTTCCTTAACCCTCAATCGCTTCGAACGGCGCGGACTGGCTCTTCGCTGCGCCTTCAGCCCGGGCGATATAGCCTTTCGACTTTTCGACCTCATCGGTGAGCACATTCACCGTCTGCTTCATCGAACCCAGAGCTTCGAGCTTGAAGCGGTCGATCTCATCCATCGTGTCATAGATATTCTGGAAAGC
>CAJQMX010000249.1 GCA_905479515.1 uncultured Parasphingopyxis sp. | reverse complement strand
ACGTAGACGCCATCAACAAAAACACCGGCGTTTGACCCGCCGGTGGTCGAGACTTGAGACACGCCGCGGATGGTAATCCGGTCCGACCGCCCTGTCACATTCGAGTTATAGACGCCTGGCGCAAATAGGAAAATGTCATTGAAATCCTGCAAGCCGGCATCGGCGATATCATCGGCCGAAAATGCCGAAACAGCCAGAGGAGTCTCGAGAATGGATTCTTCTTTCCGCCGTGCGGTAACAACAATCGCAGGTTGCGAAGCACCCGAATGAGCTGAAGACGCCCTGCTCTGCTCCGCCGTGATTCCACTTTCATCACTTTGGGCCATCGCCCCCGAGAACGGCACCATTGCCGAACCCATTGCTAACAATACCAGTTGGCGCCTAAATTCTTTTCTCACAATATTAGCTCCCTGTTTGCTCAGATTGAAACCGCTTTTATCGGTCATTATGTTATAATGTTATAATGTTATAATGACATTAGATTCGCAAAAATTGCAAGAGCAATAACAAACAAAGTGAGAATTTTATTACAGGGACAATATTTCTATGGCGGCGCGCTCCCCGCTCTCCAGAGCGCCTTCGATGCCCGCCTCAAGATCAGCAGTATGTTCACCCGCAAAATGCACGCGACCGTGCGGAGCCTTGAGACTCTGCTGCAAACGCGACAAATTGCCTGGTGCACGAAAGGCGAATGTAGATCGGGCAAAGGGGTGTTCGCTCCATGAAAAGACGGTGCCGGCGCCAATCGAATTGGCAACCGCCGGACGAGCCTTTAACAATGCTTCTTTTGCACTTCTAACCGCTAGCTCGGGAGGAAGATTCAGAATGTCCCGGGCATTGGTTCCACTTGCATAATACCACAAGGATGGACCATCTTGCGTATGCCGATAGAAAACACGGCCTGTCATGCTGTTGCTCCAAAGCGACGGTGGCAACCCGTCCAATTCCCAAAATGGCCTGGTAATGGGAAAGAAGATGCTGACGGCCTGCCCATAAGGAACAGCCGACCACGCCATTCTCTGGCCAGGCGCCGGCAAGGGATCAATGCGGATTTTGTCGATGACAGGCAATGGCACCGTCAGGACGACACGCGATCCAGAGAACTGCCGGCCGTCGCTACATCTAACGACTACGCCTGCCCCACTATCGGTGATCGAATTTACATTGGCGTTGAGATGCACAGAATCCCCCAGCATATCGGCCATCGCGTCAGGCAGGCGGCTCATTCCTCCCTTGATATATTGCATGTCGCCTTCGTTCACTGATTGCGCCCGGGAGAATGCCCTGCGCATCATGAACAACGCCGATAATTGCTCCTGAGGCAGCGAAACATCGACAAATCGCAACGCCTGATCATTCCCGCCATAATCGGACAACAAGTTGCGGTAACTTGCACATTGATAGGGCTGGTCTGGCTGCAGCCAGGCTTCATAGTCGGTCAGCGCCGGTGCGCGGCGCAGCAGCTTTGCCTCGATGGCATAGGGGGCGGTCGAACGCAGATCTTCCGGCAAATGGTTCAATCCGGACGTCCGCCATTGATTGGCTGACATTAATTGCCGATCGACGTGAAGTGCCATGCCCGGCATGGGCGCATCTACAGGGTCGACAAGTGACAGTGAATAGGAATCGCAAAGCTGGCGCGTCCTTGCGTAGAGCGGACCAACTTCAGCCCCCCCGGCTTCGTAATTCAGTTCGGTATCATATAAAGTCCGGATCCTGCCGCCGGGCCGCGAATCAGCCTCAAGAACGGTGACCGACATCCCTTGCTCTTTCAACAATGAGGCCGCCATAAGTCCGGAAAGGCCCGCACCGATAACGATGACGTCGGCCTTTTCCATGGCAAAGGCCATTTTCGGCCGGAAAGCCGCCGCAGATAACGCAGCACCCAATAAAGTCCGCCGGGAAAGAATACCGATCTCGCGATTTGGTTTCATTTCCGACGGGGCACTATTGTTGGAATTATTTTTCTGGACGTTTTTCATCGGCACCGAACCCATATGTTGGCTTGCCACTAGATCCCGTTCCCGCAGAATCTCGATAGGCAACGATTAAGAACAGAGCGCACCCATGAATGCTTGGGATGACGCTTCGAGCAACCACGCTTAATCCTGTCCCGAAACCATTTTGATCATGTCTTCGTAATCGACTTTTGGAGCAGTCTGTCTCTCGAAATCAGCGTGAATGATCCGAAGAACCCTATCAACCAAGTCTTTGCGATAGACTGCCCGTTGCTTGGTTTCTTCTTCATCAGGCTGATAAGCCAGAACGTCATCTCGCTCGAACGCGAGACCTTTGGCTGCAACAGCCGCCAGATTCTCGACCTTGTCGTTCAGCACGCTGACTTCGGCGGTCAGCGCTATCACCATATTCAACAGTTTTTCGCTGTCATCGCTGTCGAGAGCAAACGGACGGCCGCCTTTTGATGCTTTCGGAAGTTCTGCTATTTCCATATTATTGCCCTCTCGCCTTTTGCGCACCATAGCCCAGCCAACCACCGACTTTGTCATTATGCGTGGGCACTGTTTCTTCAAAAATATCGTCTTCATGGAAGCCGGCTTCGATTGCCGGCTTAACCAGATCCATTTCCCCCAGCGTTGCCCAGAATGGCTCGTTATTGTAGCGAACATCCCAACTGGTGATAAACTGATCGAATGCCTCGGTACGGCGGACAGGCACTTCGACGTGCAGCATCACGCCGCCGGGGCGTAACAACCGCGCGCACTCTGCAACAATATTCGGCAAGGCCGTACTCGAGGTTTCATGCAGAAGAATATGGGAAACGATGAGATCGAAATGGCCGTCCGGATAATCAGTATGCTCAGCATTGCCTTGTTTGAAATGCACCGCTTTGCCCAACGCCTGTGCGCGTGCAAAACCATATCGCAGAGATGGTGCCGACAAATCAAGCGCATGTACTTCGGCTTCCGGAAACGCATCGCAATATGGCAAGGTCGAAAGACCGACGGTACAACCCATGTCCAAAACGCGCTTTACCTGGAGATCAGGAAATCGCTTTTTGACAAATGCCGCGCCAGCAACACCCTTATCTTCATTCAAGGCGCCATGCTTGCCCATCGAAAAGATGAAAGAACCCAGATCACTTCGCGCACCGGACCAGACATCGTCTTCGGTCAGTTCGATGAAGTAGGAACCAGGCACGCAATGGATGTCGACGTCATTCTGGTAATCGGGAATCGGCAAACCCGGCGTTAATTGCAGCGAGCCTTTGGTGTCTCCGCTTGTCAATTTCTTATAACGATCGATCAGATCAGGCAATTGCCTTATGCAGACAGCCGAGGTGACGTCGACATAATATTCCTGCTGCGCGCGTCCAAGCGCACTCCACCATTTATAGGCATCGGTCTGCTCCATGGCGTTACCAACTTCACGCCAATCCTGAGGCCTTCGCCCGTTTTCCTCAGCCCATTCGGGTGCAGCACGATTTTCATAAACCGCAGGAAGCTTTTCCCGCAACGAACCGCGCAGAACGCCCTTGAGCGCGAGCGCGAAGTCCAGCCTCGCCTGCTCTTCGAAATCAGGCATGGGTGACATGGCATGTGGCAAAGGTCGTGTATAAGTCATTCTGCAGCACCTCCGTTTTCATCGCCTTGAGCGGCCGATTGCGCCGGTTCATTTTGAGCAACCTTGGCCATGTCAGCCTCTGCTTCCTGCTTTAGTTCCAGCCAGATTTTGTCATTGCGCGGCTTGGTGGTCGGCACTGCCTCATGCACCCAGCCCTTCGGATCGCGTCGGCGGGCCGGACTTGGAATGACATATATTTTCCGATCCCATTGCGCCTCAACCTTTTCATGATCTATTTCATATCCGGCATCGATCATCCGCATGACCATCTTGCGGAATTCGGTTTCCATCTGATCGGACTGCACCAACATTTCATCGCTGAAGCTTGTTGGCCCAATGGCGGGACGCACATGCGTGATGACCGCAATATCCTCATCAATCGCCTGCCGCCGTCCATCGATACGCTCCTGATCATTTTCAGGCTCGATCGCGTAATTACGGGCCTGCAGGCCGAACTGGCGGGTCCTTTTTGAATCGATCGGGGTTGACGCCGAAAATGTCGCCTGGCTCATGCCAGGGCGGAACTGTGGATTAATGCGGTGCGCGATGCCAACCAGGCAAAACTCCAGTTCCACCACTGTTTTGGAACGTTCCTCGGAAAGAAGCTTCCCCAGAACACCGGACTTCTGCGTCGCCTTTGGCGCCTTGCGCTCACGACGCACCTTTTTCCCGTAATAGGTAGATTTAATTTGCGCCGGGGTATGCTTGCGGTCGGTTCGGTTTCCGAATGTCGAATGCACATAGGTAATATGAGCCGTATCCAGCGAATTTTCTTCAAATTTCTGCCAATTGGCATCAACTTCAAACCACATCCGTGTCGTGCGCCAATTGTCGGTATCGTGATACTCCGGCAACAAATCGGGAATCGGTGGGCGATCCTCCTCGTCCAAATCTCCCAGAAACACCCAGACCCAGCCGTAGACTTCCTCGGCTGGATAGCTGTCAACCTTTGCCCGCCGCGTCGTAAAATCCTCACCCATAGAGGGGATTTTTGCGCAATTTCCGTCCGGAGCAAACTCCCACCCGTGGAATGGACAGGCAACGTTTTCATCGACACAATTACCCCGTGAGAGCGAAGCGCCCCTATGGACACAGACATCGGACAGGCACACGACGGCACCGGTTTCCAGCCGATACAGGACAAAATCGAATCCGAGCATTTTAACACTGGTTGGCTCACCGACTTTGATATCCGCCGAATCTGCTGCAACGTACCAATTATTAATAAGCATTAATCACTCTCGCCTTGTTTGGTAGTTATAATATTATGACAACTTAATCGGTTTTCATGATATGGTCAAATGCAAAGTCTCAAGAACGCCTCATATCTGCCCCAATGCCGGCAACCGGGGTTGGTCGACAGGAATTGTAACGGTCTTTTCGCGCGTGTAAAAGCGGGCGCACGCGTCGCCGCCTTCTGCTCCTATTCCAGAATCACGGACACCACCAAATGGTGCGCGCAGTTCACGTACCATTGACGTGTTTATCCAGACAACGCCCGCCTTTATAGCGTTTTGCGCGCGCATGGCCTGCGTTACATCCTGGGTCCAGACATAGGATACCAAACCGAAGCGGCTGTCATTGGCAATGGCATAGGCTTCAGCCTCGGTATCAAACGCAGTAATCGCGGCAAACGGACCGAAAATTTCCTCCT
>CAJQMX010000248.1 GCA_905479515.1 uncultured Parasphingopyxis sp. | reverse complement strand
TCGAATATGAAGGTTTCGAATTTTCAGGCCATGTCTCCGGTCCGATCACGGATACGCTGAGCGTCCGCCTTGCTGGCCGCCTGATTGACAATAATGGCTATATTGAAAATCTTGCGAGCGGCAACCGCAATCCCCAGACGCAGGCGCAGCTGCTTCGCTTTACAGCACTTTGGGAGCCGAGCCCGAATTTCGATTTCACGGTGCGCGCCGAATATGGCAATCAGGAAGTCGAGGGCGGCGTTTCCGTTTCAGATTTCGTTGACCGTCGCCCGAACCTGCGTCAGCGGCGCTTCATTGAAACATCAGATCTGGGCCAGGAAGGCACTGAGACTGAATCGCTGATGATTTCAGGTACGGCCAATATCCAGCTCGGCGATTTCACGCTGACCTCGATCACTGGCTATTCCTGGTTTGATTCGAACATCGTCAATGGCTTTGATCAGTCTCTGCCTACTGGCGGGACGGTGCCGAATAATGTGTACAACAGCTTCCCCGAGAATTTCGATCAGTTCTCGCAGGAAATCCGTCTGCTTTCACCGACGGGTGGCACGCTCGAATATATCGTTGGCGCCTATTATGACACGTCGGACTATCGCCTTGATCAGTTTGGCGGGTTCAACCTCAACAATGCCGTCCTCAACTATTTCGGCCTGTTGCACACCTTCTTTGAGCAGGAAACCGAATCCTATTCGGTATTTGGCCAGGCTACGTTGAATGTCAGCGATTCCCTGCGCTTTATTGGCAGCCTTCGCTACACGCATACCTCAAAAGACGGGATGTTCGATGGCGAACTGATTTATGGCCCGTTCCCGCTTCGCCCACTAACCCAGGCTTCGGGTTCGCGGTCCGAGAACAATGTCGATCCGTCGATCACGGCTCAATATGACATCAGTGATGATGTCATGGTCTATGCAACCTATGGCCGGGGTTCGAAATCGGGTGGTTTTGTCAGCAATACCTATGGCACGACAGATTCGACATTCCAGTTTGAACCGGAGCGTTCGGAGAACTGGGAAGCGGGTATCCGGTCCACATTTGGCGATTTCACGCTCAATGCGTCGGTCTATGACACCAGCTTCAAGAATCTGCAGGTCTCGGTCTACAATCCGACCATTTCGACATACCAGACTGGCAATGCGGCAAGCGCTGCATCGACCGGTATCGAGGCAGCACTGGTTTGGGCTCCGTCCGAGCATTTCGACCTTCGGGCATCGGGTGCCTATCAGGATACCCGCTATCTCGATTTCCCGGGCGCTGCCTGCTTGGCATCACAACCGATCAGCGAATGTAATCCGGCAGTCCCGGCAAGCATTGCGATGAACAATATCGCAGGGTCTCCTCTGCCTAATGTTTCCAACTGGTCCGGCACGATGCAGGGGCATTTCAGCCATCCATTGAGCGAAAATCTTCAGCTTGATGTTACGGGCATCGTTACAGCACGTTCGGGATTTTATAATTCCGACAATCAGGATCCCCGTTTCGGTTACCAGGAAGGTTATGCCAAAGTCGACATGCGGGTGCAGGTCGGTGAGCCGGATGGCCGTTGGCATCTCGCCTTTGTCGGTCGCAACCTGACCAATGTTCTGTCGGCTGGGAGTTCATTCATGCTGCCATTCCCGATCACGGATGTGACGCGCTCCATTCATTATCTGGAGCCAGCTCGGAGCTTGGCAATCGAAGCTGGATTCCGCTTCTAATCGGGATGGCGCTCATGACCCTGATCACGAGATCAAGGACATGAGCGCCCCTGATGGACGTAAATCCTCGGTCGATCTTGCTGATCGCACCACACCGCTGATCCGCAATGAATGGTATGTCGCGGCGCTTGCGGACGAAATTACCCGCGAGCCGCTACGCCGAACGGTTCTCGAACAGGATATCGTTTTCTATCGCGACAGCGATGGACGGGCTGTGGCCCTGCAAAACCGATGCGCGCACCGTTCCTATCCTCTGTCCAAGGGGCATCTGAACGGAGATCGCATTGTCTGTCCCTATCACGGGATGGAATTCGGCACGGACGGTCGGTGCGCATTTATTCCGTCTCAGGAGAACATTCCCGATGCGATGCAGGTGCAAGCCTATCCGCTCGTCGAACAGGGATCGTTCGTCTGGATATGGACCGGTGCGCCGGATCAGGTGGACACAGACAAGCTGGTTTCGCAGCCTTGGTTCACCGAGCCCGGCTGGGCCCATGTTGCCGGCTATTTCCCGATGAAGGCCAGCTATCTCGGCCTGCACGAAAACCTGCTCGATCTCAGCCACTTCCCCTTTGTGCACGGGATGCAGGTAGGAAAACCCGAACACGCGGAAGCCAGGCCGAAGTTCAGCGTGGAGGACGGCATCGTCAAATCTTCGGTGCTGCATAAAGATGTCGCGGTCGGCCCGGCTTTCGCCGCCGCAGCGCATATGACTGCACCGATAGACCGGCTCAGTGAACAGAGTGTGCCGACACCGGCCATCCATCTGGGCAGGGCAATCTATACCGATTCCTCAAACCCGCAAAAAAGGTTCGTCCGATATATTGTTCACTATCCAACCCCCGAAACGCCCACGTCCACCCATTATTTCTGGGGCGTTGCGCGCGATTTGGGAATAGATGATCCGGCGGTTGCAGAGGAATCGCGTGCCATAGCCAACAAGGCTTTCGACGAAGACAGGCAGATATTGGAAGATATCGAGTCGGTTTATCAGTCAGACCATCGCCCCGGTTTCCGGGAAAAAATCATCGCCACGGATAGCGGTGGAATTCAGCTGCTTCGTCTTCTTGCGCAAAAGGCGCGGGCCGAATGCGAAATCCCATGATCCAGTTACGGAGTTGAACCTGATGCCCGCTGATAACCCTTTGCTTGAGGATCGTCTTGCCTGCTGCGACGCGGTTGTGGGCTATGCGGAATCGCTCGATACGCGCGATTGGCCGCGCTTTCGCTCGCTGTTCACGGATGAAATTGCGCTCGATTATGGGGCCATCGACTCATTTGTCGGGGCGATAGATGCCGATGTGTGGACAGAGCGCTGCTCGTTGCTCGGCTGCTTCGATGCAACCCGGCACCGGGTCGGGAATTTTCAGTTCCGGCAGGAGGGTGACAGCGCAGTCGTGACCAGTTCGATCGACGCTGCCCATTTCATCACCAAGGGGGACGATACTCTCTTCGGGGACCTGTGCGGAACCTATGTCCATGACTTCCGCCAAGACGCAGGCCTTTGGAAAATCTGCGGATGCCGTCTTGAAGTGGCGGGCTTCCCCGCCGGACGGCCAGCATTCGACGCCGCATTTGCCGCCGCAAGAGCGAAGCAACAACAGGAGATTCAGACTTGATCGACGTATTTTTCACACCAACCCCGAACGGGCACAAGGTTTCGATCATGCTAGAGGAGGTCGGGCTCCCGCATACGCTGATCAAGATGGATATGTTGGCTGGCGATCATCTGACGCCTGAATATCGCAGGGTGAACCCCAATGGCCGGCTTCCTGCGATAGTCGATCATGATCCCATTGGTGGCGGGGAGCCGCTGGCGATAATGGAATCAGGGGCAATCCTGCTCTACCTGGCCGAGAAGACAGGCAAACTGCTTCCCGAAGACCCGCGCCGCCGTTCCTTGGCCCAGCAATGGCTGATGTGGCAGATGGCGAGCTACGGACCGATGCAGGGCCAGGCCCATCATTTCATCCGTTACGCACCTGAGGTGCAGGACTATCCAATCCAACGGTATCGCAAGGAAACCGTGCGCCTGTTGAACGTTCTCGAACGGCGCCTGTCCGAAGCCGAATATCTGGCTGAGGAATATTCGATCGCCGATATCGCCGCCTGGCCGTGGACCCGGGCAATCCGGGTTATCGATCTCGACATTGCAGATTTCCCGGCGACCCAGGCC
>CAJQMX010000247.1 GCA_905479515.1 uncultured Parasphingopyxis sp. | reverse complement strand
AATCCCGTCTACTAATCGGTCAATAGCGACGGTGGCAAGCACGCTGCTCATTGCAAGGTCCTGTTTCTTTGCAACGAGCCAGGATCGCACGAAAGGGCTGAGCCCGAGGGGAAGCAGCAGATTGGCGAGGTAGCCAGCCATCGTCGCCCCGAAAAGTCGCGATGTTTTGATGGCGCGAAGGGATATAAGGATCTGTCGCCACTTCCAGGCTCGGACAACCTGTTCCAGAGTAATCGTGGTGAATGTGGCAAACACATATTCAGGGCGTGCAGAAAGAAGAATGCCAAAAAGCTGGTGCCAGTCAAGACGCCAGAAAAAAAATCCTATCAGGCCGACCCCAACGATGCTGCCCAGCCAGTTGAACCAACGCCGTCTGGCGCGGCGTGGATTTTCAATGCCGGATGCCCTTTCGTTTTTCAAGCTTGTTCCTCATTCTCTGGAAGCGGCCGACCGACGCTGAGGATTGCGTCTATGAACAGGCGGGGGTGTCCCCACAGGGAATTGGTGAAGATGGTGGTCACACTGGTCGCCATCGCAACCATTGCCCAGACGGGATAGAGCAGGCCGCTGGCGGCGACAGGCACGCCTATACCATTAAACAGGAAAGCAAGGGAAACGTTCTGCAGCATCTTTCGATAGCCTTGCCGGCTGATCTCGCGTGCCTTGACGACATTATATATCCGGTTGTTGAGAATGATAATGTCTGCGGCATCGATGGCAACGTTGGTTCCCGATCCCATGGCGATGCCAACGTCGGCCTGCATCAATGCAGGAGCATCGTTGATACCGTCACCCACCATCGCGGTCCGGCCCTGCTTTTGCAACTCCCGGATGATATCCGCTTTCTCGCCGGGAAGCATTTCTGCATGGACCTCGTCTAGCCCGAGTTCCCGGGCAACTCGTTCAGCATTGCGCCGGTTGTCACCCGTGATGAGGATCGTACGCACGCCTGCGGCACGAAGCTCGCTAACCGTCTTCAAAGCATCTTCACGAAGTGCATCACCGAGTGCGAGCAGACCGAGAAGTATGCCATCCCGGGAGGTCACGATGACAGTGCGGCCCATTTCCTCATATGCGGTGACGCGGGGTTCGAGAGCCGTCAGGTCAATCCCGCGGTCGATCATGAAACGCGGGCTTCCCACCAGGACATCGGCATCATTGACCCGGGCAATAACACCTTTGCCTGGAATAGCCTCGAAGGACTCTGCACTGGGGGGTGACAGTCCGGCATCGAACGCCGCCTCAACCACAGCCTCGGCAAGAGGATGCTCCGATGACGCCTCGGCGGCAGCCGCCATCATCAGTAATTCGTCCGTGTGATCCGAGAGTGCCTCGATTTCGTGGACCTTCGGATTCCCCTCAGTTAACGTGCCGGTTTTGTCAAAGGCAATCTGCTTAACTAATCGATAGCCCTGAAATGCCTCCCCAGTGCGCATCAGAATACCCAGTTCGGCAGCTTCGCCAGCACTTCGCACAATCGACAACGGCGCTGATATTCCGACAGCGCAGGGATATCCCATAACCAACACACTCAACCCTGCAAACACGGCGCGCTGCAGTTCAGGCGGAAAGCCGAATATCTGCGGCAAAACCGCCCAGCCGACGAAGGCAAGAATTGAAATCGTCAACACGGCGGGCGTATAAATTCTCAGGACCTGGTCGACGATATGGAGCAGACCAGGCTTCAGGGCGCGGGCATCTTCGACTTCACGCGCCACGCGCTGCAGGAAGCTCTCGGCACCAACGGCGGTTACTTGGATGAGTAGCGTTCCGTTCCCGTTGATCGTGCCGCCGATTACGGTGTCGCCGATCAGTCGTTCGACTGGCATCGGTTCTCCGGTCACGAGTGACTGGTCAACTGTGGATCGACCGTCGACGACCTCACCGTCAACGGGCAGACGCTCGCCGGGCCTGACGCGAACCAGGTCGCCGCGGGTCACTTCATCGATAGGAATGTCAATTTCACGGCCATCTCTGACGATCCGGGCGATATCGGGCTGAAGATCCAGAAGACGTTTGACCGCCTGCGAGGAACGGGTTTTGACGATCAGCGATAGCCACTCAGAAAAGATATGATAGGTGACGACCATAACGGCAACGGCAAAGAACGGGGCTGTTGGATATCCTGGCCGGTCGAGAACAAGACCGATCAGGCCGCCGCTCAACCCTGCAAAAGCTCCCGCTTCAAGAAGGACATGCTGATTGAGTATTCCCCGGCGCACCGCCTGAAGTGCCATAATGAGAATATGCCGTGCAACTCCGAAAACGAGCGCGGCGGCGAGACCCGCCACTAGCCAAGGCGTAATACCGATCAGCATCCCTGCAATTTTGAGCGCAAGAAGTCCCGCTGTTGTAGTTCCAAGAATGGTTGCGCCAGCAATTGCCGGCCAAACGCCCCGCGCCCTTAGCACCAGGAACACAAAGGCGACCAGGCTGACCGTGGCCACAACGGGCAAAACCAGAGACAGAGGGCCATCCGGGTCGGTTATCAGTGCAATAGACAGAAGGCTGAAGGTTGTTGCGATGAGGAACCTGCGTCCTTCCTTGACCAGTTCTTGCTCTTCTTCCTCGAACGGGCGCAACTTGTTAGGATCGTGAATAGTATAACCAATATCCTTCAATGTCTGGAGCAGGGCTTCGGGGGTCGTTACCTTGGGATCGAATTCAACAAGTGCCTGTTCGTGGGTCAGGCTGACCGCCACCTTGTCAACACCCTTCTGACGGCCGAGAGCCTTTTCGATCGTGCCGGTGCAAAGCGAGCAATGCAGCCCGCCGATACGCGCCCGAATGCGGGCCCTGTCCGGATTTTCAGCGGGTTCCTCGTTCCAAAGTTCCAGTTTCGCGTCGGTGGCCGGTGTCATATCCATGATAAATGAACCTTTATGATTGTAGAGCAGTGATGTCCGGACTGGTGGTCGCGAAAAGACCAAACCAGATCGACCAGGCACCGAGCCCTATGAGAAACAAGCCGGCAAAGACAGGAAAGCGTCCCGAAAGCGCAGCTAAACGATCGAGCAAGCTCTTGGCGCCCGGAACCAGGACCGTTACGACCAGCGGCAGGGACAAAGCAAAGCCGAAGACTCCGAGTGCAATGAAGCCGCTGAGCGCGTTTGTACTCCCGGATGCTGCTGCGCCCGCGAGAAGCGCGAAAAGAAGTGGCGCTGCACAGGCAGGAATATTTAGGCCGAACAGAAGCCCGAGCCCGACGGAACCGCCACGGTTGCTCAACTGTCGCAAACTCGGGCCGAGAGATACCATCAGGCCTCCCGCCCGTCCCGTTGCAAGCAGCAAACCAAGCAAAACATAGCTCGCTCCAAGAAGTAACCAGGCACTTCGCTGCAGATCGAGAAACACGGTTCCTATCAATACCGCGAGGACACCGAGCAAGCCGATGAACAGGGCGCGCGTCAGTGCGAACAACAACGTCTCCACGAGCTTTGCGGTTCTGCTCTTGCCCTCAAGATACTTGATGAAGACGAGGCTGGAGCCGATCGAACAGGGCTCGATGAAGCCGATCAAGCCAAGTCCGGCGGGAATGGCGACGAGCCCCATGAAACTTGCCTCGATCATTGATCGGTGACCTTCCCTTTAAATCCACCCTTGGTGATCGCTGTCAAGAGATCCGTTACTGGCGCTTCCGCTTGATCGTGCAGAATGCGGACGCGACGCTCGTCATAAGATGCTTCGGCCTTACGGACGCCGGGTATTCGAGACAACAGGGCTTCTATGGTAAGGGCGCATCCATCGCAATGCATGCCATCGATGTGCAGGATGGTGGTTTTCATGATTTTGGTTCCTTCTAATGGTGTTTGTCGGGCATTCGTTATTTCCGGACTTGTGGATGGGGTCCCCCGTGCCATGGCGTCGAGGATAGTGCAGGCGACAACATCTCCCCCACCGGGACAACTCGCAATCAACTCATCGAGCGCGTCACGCATTTGTGACAAATGGCGGAGTTTCTCCTGAACTTCGTCCCTTTTTTCGACGGCTCGGCTACGAACGTCGGCACAGTCGGCGCCGGGATCTGCCCGTAGCGACAGAAGTTCGGATATCTCCTGCAGGGAGAAACCGATTTCCTGGGCCTGGCGGATGAAACGGATCCGGGTGACTGTTCCTTGGTCGTACTCACGCGCACCGCCGTCAACGGGCTTGGGCGGTTGAACAATCAGCCCCTTGCGTTCGTAAAAGCGGATGGTCTCGACATTGACATTTGCCGCTTTCGCGGCGCGACTGATAGTGAATTGTGTCATGCTATTCCTCCATGCAGACTTTGCACTCCGTAGTATAGTACGGAGTCAAGAGAATAGTAGAAAGGTGAAGGATTTAAGCCCGGCGGGTCCGGTTTTGAACCCATATTTGGAGCAGAAATTAGATAGACTAGATCACCTTTGAGACGAGGAGGATGGCAATGGATTATAGAAAAAGTATCGATTTCCTCAAATATCAATAGTTATCTTCCTGAGATACCAGATCTGCTTTGGAGTAAAGCGTGAAGATCTCGAATTTCTTGTTATTGGCTTATCAAATGTCGGAAGCTATCCCGATAATTTGACCGAAAATTCTGTTGTTCATCCAATGGTGCCGTTATGTCTTCATTGTCGAGCCAGATGATATTGAACGTGGCTTGGAAAATTGACTTTTCTGCCATCGATGAACGCAAGTTTTGCGTTATCTTCATTAACATTGTCGAGTGCATTTGAGTTAGGCGCAAATATTTCGTTGTTGACCGTTGATTTCGGAATTGGCCCGAATAGCGACGTATCCGAATATATAAAGCTGTTGTCACTTTGCCGACACACGAGATCAAGCGCTTGATTATTATTTCGGCGATTACCGGAGCTTCGACAATCAAGTTTCGATAAGTATCTGGAAACGGAATCCCTTACGGTTTCCACTATTTCTTGCGGAGCGCCAATAAAAGAAAGGATGTCGTCTGCATCCTGAATTGTTGCATTTGGAAAGCGTGCCCTAATTTCCAAGTTTTTGTAGAGAAGCAAAATCCGTGTCAGCAGTCTTTGCGCCTGCTTTTTCTCACCGTACAAACCCTGAAATGTATTCGAAAGCGCCAGTTTCTGGATTTGTTCATATGTATCAACGGGTCCCGTCGCCAACAGCCTTTTGATCGCCAATGTGCTCATATGGGCAGGGGATGCCCGGAAATAAATATCTTTCCCGTTGATCCGTCCCGCAACAACGTC
>CAJQMX010000246.1 GCA_905479515.1 uncultured Parasphingopyxis sp. | reverse complement strand
GAAGAGATACGCAGCAGCGAAGATATCTGGCAAATGTGCCGTGAAATCGGGCAGTGCACCGCTCTGGCCAGCATGAAGTTTCACGGGACGGTCGTCGCAGCCATGTATGGCATCCCGTCCATTGTGATGGTCCCGACAGACAAAAACCGCAACTTTTTGGACATGTTGGATAGGGCAGATCTCAAGTCCTCATTCGGCAGCCCGAATCTAAGCAGCCATATAACCGAAAGTCCCGTGCAAATTCCGCCGGAAATGCGCGAATATCTCCGCAAGAACGCCAAGCAAAGTTATGCCCAGCTCGAAGCGGCAATCTGCGAATCGCTGGGTTAGGCTATGCTTTAACAGCCCGTTTTGCCTAAATCGTCGAAGAGCCTATCAAGTCCTTCGAAGAATTGCGCAGAAACTGTGTCGGGCTCGTGCGCGAGCTCAAACGACGCTCTGTCGAACTGTGCAGCACCGCGATTGGCTTGCAGGAGCGCGTCTGTAAGCGATCCATTCTTTTCCTGAGGGTAAAGGTCGATTCCGAATTCGCAAAACGGTTCGAAAGCGGGTTCATCGGGAGCGATAATCGAGCAGCCAAATGACA
The DNA here is from genome assembly GCA_905479515.1 of uncultured Parasphingopyxis sp. The sequence continues at coordinate 8,629 of CAJQMX010000246.1, read as the reverse complement.
ATGCCAGCAACGCTGCGCCCGAATTGAGTTGATCACCGACATAAGGAAGTACGGCGACATCGGCACCGCGAAAATATATCTGAATTTGATCGTCGGGAATCTTCGATGGCTGGAACCGGATCGCTTCTTCGTCCGAGACCCGCTGCGCGATTTTATCGACATAATCAGTATCTGACGGGAAACCAGCAATAACCAGACGGAGATCAGGCCGCCCCTTTTTCCGGGCTTCTTCGAACGCCGTAATCAGCCGGTCGATACCTTTGTATGATTGGATCGAACCGAAAAAAAGAATAATGGTTGCCGCCGGATCAAAACCCAGCCTTTCCCGCGCATCAAAACGCTCAATCTGATCTGCATATGCTCCACGGTAATGCGGGTGACGGACAACAAAGCTCTTTTTGGGCGATCGCCCAAAGACCTGCTCGACAAGTTGCTCATGGCCCCTACCAAGGAAATGCACACCGTCAAATTCCGTAATTACTCGTTGTCGCAAGACAACGTCTATTTCCGGATAATCTGTCCGGTGCGGAAGAAGATTATGCGCGGTCCAAACAAGGCGTGCGCCAGTTCTTTGCTTGAAGCGCTCTAGTTTTTCGAACGCTTCATTGACATTGGCCTGATACTCTTCTGCCGTTTCCACGCCCTTGCCCAAAGAGCCAAACCAATGGGCGTGAAAAATGACTTCTTCCGGCCAGAAGACATCTTCAAGTTCGTCCAGATCCGATATTCGGTGGACAGCAAACCCATGATCAGGCGCTTTCCGGTAGAGAAGCGACTGAAAAGCGTTCATACGCGCCGAGGGCCAACAGATCACGAGCCGCGGCGTACGCCCTGCATTTCCAGAAAACTCAGCCACTTCACTATATTTGCGAGCAAGGCTGTCATGCGAGCTGCTTGGCAACAATAGGGTACGGGAGAGATCGGCCATTAGAGGGCTCCCGTACCCTGCCCAAATCGCGCTCGAGCAGTTTCGTAAATATTATTATATAACAATGCATTAGCGCGCCATGTGCGATTGTCCCTGACCCATTTTCGAGCGGTTTCAGCTCTCCGCTTTGTTCCCTCGTCGTCTAGAATTAGCTCCTCGATTACAGCGGCCAAATGTTCCGGATCACCGGTGGTGAAATAGAGACCACGTTCCTCATCACCCAAGATTTCCCGTGAAACCGGGCGGTCGGACATTATAACTGGTCGCGATAGAGCCATCGCCTCAAACGGCTTCATTGGCGTAACATAGTCCGACGCGTAATCCGATAGTCGCGGCACTACGAACACATCAATCGCTTCATAGGCACCTCTAATTTTATCATGATCGATCGTACCGGTAAAAACGATAGAAGATCGCACACCTAGACGGTCCGCCTGCTTTTCAAGATCTGGTCTCGTCCTTCCATCGCCGACAAGTAAAAGGGAATACTCGCCTTTGTCAGACGCCATTCGAGCAAACGCGTCGATCAAAACGCTGTGACCCTCCCGGTTTGACATGTTCGAAACATAGCCGATCACAGTTTTGCCTTCTAGGCGGTGATCGGTACGAAACTTGCGGCCCTCCTCCCCGCCGCCGGATGCGAGGAAGTGGTCGTCAACCGAGTTCGGAACGATAAAAAGTTTGTCATCGTCCACACCGCGTTCGCGAAATTCTCGGGCCATGGCGTCGGATATGGTTACAACGACATCCGCCTCAGCCATGCAACGATCCTCTTGCGCCATACGCATTTTGGTGAGTGGTGCATCAGCGATTCCGTCATAAAGCGGTGCCCAAGTATGTTCATGAAACGACCTTGCTTCGTAAACAAACGGCAAATGACGGCTACGCGCCAGCGCCAACCCCTTCAATGCATTGTCATAACCGCGAAAACCGGACGCGGCATGGATGATAGACGGGCGTACAGTATCGCAAACACGCGCAGCGATGCTGGTTTCGAAGCAGAGCCGAACATCGGCAGGCAGTTTGTTCGAGTCCCAATTTGCAAAATGGCATCCATGTATGTCAATCCCATCGCGCTCGATCTTAACGATACCATCATGACCAGCACGATCGCCGAGAATCTGATCCGGAATGATCGACGGAGGAACAATGATTGACGGCTCGAGCCCGAGATTCTTCTGGCTGCGCGCGATCGACCAGTTACGCACTGCACCACCGCTAGATTCCAGTGGATAGACAGTTTTGAAGATATGAAGAATTCGATCTGGTACTGCGTTGGGAAGAGGGCGACGTGCAATCGTAGGAAGCCAGGTCGTGTCCAAGTCGTTAAATGTCCCCAAACGCGCGCGGAGATTGTCGCTGAACTTCACGCGGCGATTTTTTCGCCACAGCGTTTCCGCTGCCAACTTCATCAATGCGAACTCGCCTTCAAGATGCGCATCTCTCTGCAGTCTCTGGAGTGTATCGTCGGACGCCTGCTCAAGAATTTCCATGGACAGTTTCTTTGCAGTTTCGGGCGTCAATAATCCTTTTGCCATCGAGTCATTAAGTTCGACCTCGTATACCTGCGATTCTTGCAAGAACGCTTTCTTACGGCCTTTCCCCCGCTTGAAAGACCGCCATTTTTTGACGATCAAGTATGGCAGGAAAAGAAGCCGAATTGGATTGCGCAACGCACGCAACAGTTCATCTCCGAGCTGGTATGACAGACGTTGTTGGACGGCCGATTCAGCATTTGCAACGGCGATTCGTAGACGCTTTTCTGCAGCCTTTGACATCCTGACTCGAATCTCACGCTCTTGACGAAGTCGCTTTTGACCACGCTCGAGATCATCCATCAGATCGCGCTGCGCCTGAACCAATATCTCTATCCGTTGTTGATGAGCAGCGGCTTGAATTTTTGTTTGATCAGTCATCAATGTCGCCCGGTCGTGCAATTATCATCTACTGTCAACCTTATACACCATGCTAAAATCGTGTACGCTCTCACGAAAGACCTTTACATATTTCTAAGGGAGGAAATAGGTGCTTCGAATGACCGAAAAAGACCAGCGTGAGTCGCGCTGAATATGGATCCGATTGCTCTCACCACAATAACCAGTATAGCCATTTCGGCGCTAGGGCGAATGCTCGATAGTTGCCGTCGACCTCGCAAAGGCAACTGACCATTCTATGCCGATAATATCTCTCAATGGACCAGAAGCTGTCCGCATCCGAAAAAATAATGAATACGCGACCTGGGGATCAAGGAATGAGGAAAACAGAGTAGAGCCGATTGCCAATCCGGCTTTTGAAGTTCCTTTCCGACTCAAATCGGGAGAAACAATCTTCACGATTGGTTCTTGCTTCGCCCGAAATGTCGAAGAGGAATTGCTGGCTCGTGGTTTTCGTATTCCCATTCGCGACCTATTCCGTAAACCGGAATTCAAGAATCTCTCCACGGAAATCGTGAACAATTTCGGCACGCCTTCGATCTTCAATGAGTTCGCTTGGGCGTTCGGAGAAAAGGACTTTGACGAGGAAACGAATTTTCTCGAGGTGAGCAAAGACAAATATATCGATCTTCACATGATCAATAGCATCCGGCCCTCCCCGCTGCGTCTCGTTCAGGAGCGGCGGCGAGGCTTGATCAATGCGACCCGCACCCTTGCGGATTGCCGAGTTATGATCATGACGCTTGGCTTGGTGGAACTGTGGTGGGACGAAGTGTCGCAAAGCTATCTGAACACTGGGCCGTTACCGTCGGTCTTGAAACAATGGCCGAAGCGCTTTTCCCTGCATGTGTTGAGTTTTGCCGAATGCCATGATTATTTGCGCCGCGCCCTCGACATCGCTTTTGCAAATGCGAAGAAAAACCTGTCGGTTATTTTAACAGTTTCGCCTGTGCCGATGATGGCAACACATCGCAACATCGATGTCCTCGCAGCCAATAGCTATTCCAAATCGGTGCTCCGCGCCGTCGCAGAGCAGCTCGTTGCTGAGGATACGCGAATTACCTATTTTCCGAGCTATGAAACCGTTTCGCTCAGCAATAGGCGTTTCGCTTGGGCCGATGATTTTGTGCATGTGAACAAAGAAATGATCGCACTCAATGTTGAGCGGATGGCCGACGCCTTTACCGGCAAACAGGTTAACGGTGCGGCAGTTCTTCCTAGTCTCATAGTGGAAGCTCAGGAATCTTCTGACGCCCTTCTTCTTGCAGAACAGGCACGTATGGCCAGAATATCAGGTGATTCCAAATTTTTCGAGGATCGGGTAGAGACGGCGGCATCTTCGCCAGCCTTTGCGCTCGAATATGCCAAATTCCTTTATGACGACCAATGCTATAACGAGGTGCTTCACCTGACTGAGAACATTGACCAGGTTGAAGCGATAACGCTGCGCACCCGAGCGCTCGTCGCGATCGGACAACCCGAAGAGGCTCGCGATGTCATCCGGCTCGCTTGTCGGCCTAATGTTAAAGGAACCGCGCATTGGCGCGCATATATTGAGACGGCGCTAGCGTTGCGTTCAATATCGGCGCTGCTCGAAGCTGAGCAGGAATGGCTGCGAGCCCAGCCACGCAGCAAGGGACTCATTCAAGCATTGATCGGGCGGGCGTTTCGCGCGATGGATGAACATGAACTAGCGATTGAACGGCTGTCTGCTGCTGCGCTACTGCCAGATCGAAATGATTCGACAATAATTGATTTTGCGATCGCACTCGTTGCATTGAATCGCCATGGGGAAGCGGCAGACATCCTTGAAGGCGTGGCCGGCAATACGGACTGGCAGACAAAGCAGATCGTGCAACTCAAAAAGAAAATCAACATCGCACTCCATGGAGCGTGATTCTCCGATTTTGCTGGCCGCCGAATCGATGGCTAGTCAAATTTGCAACAGGCGTCCGCTATGCTTCCAGCCACAGTGAAGGTCCATGATGCCGACTGTATGGCGCAAAAGCAGCTTTCGGCAATTGGGAGGCGGGTGACGCTTTTCCGTCCTCAACCGGTCATGGTGTGGGTCGTTGCTATCGCCGAAGAGAAGGGTCGGCCGCTGTCGTTGGCATCGGTTTCGGATTTCGCCGGAATTCGAACACCGAACAAAACAAACTGTGGCATTGTGACATGGATTTTCCGCGCATCAGGCTCCCCGGTATATTTGGAGAATCTCGAAGACGGCATATCTGTAGAATGCTTCGTCGGAACGCTTCCCGAACCGCCAATAACGCTGTCGGAACAATCCGACCACGGCATTGTTTCGGCGCTATGTGACGTGCTGGAGCATCTCTGCGGCGGCCAAGCATTTGATAATACCGAGGCCAATGGTTTGGATCCTGCTCAAGCGTTTGATCTATTCCGCGGATGCGCGGCCATCGCACGTCGACTAGGGTTGTTTTCATCAGAGGCACAGTTGCTAGCCAAGGCGCTGGACATCCGTCCGTCCACCAATTTAACGCGACTGCTTTCCTATGCAGCTGCGCATGCGCAAAACTACGCTCTGGCAATCACTACTGCTGAAACGGCACTGAAGAACAACCCCCGGTTAGCGGAAGGGCCATTCCAAGATCATATTGCCGAATTGCGCGCCTATTGCGACGTCGTTGACGAACTGCGCCGGATGCCGCGCCCCACTTCCCGCAAGACTGCTGAGCATCGAAAAACCGCCTATTGCCTGCACAATGCGCGGAACTATGCCCATGGCGGCTATGCGATGCGCAGCCATTCGCTTGCCGCAGCGATTACCAAGGCAGGTCGTCCGCTGGCCGCATTCGCCCGGCCCGGCTTTCCGAGCGATGGAGCACTGCCTGACGAAATGCCGTCTGGGCAGCAGCTAATCGATGGCATCCCTTATCATTTCGAGAATGGCTTTGGCCGCAGGGGCCGAACATTCGGCTATATCGCCGAAGCCGCCGCTTATTTCGAACAGGCTTTCGCTGCAAACCAGATCGGCATCGTCCATGCAGCCACCAATTTCTGGACTGCACTCCCGGCAGCCCTCGCTGCAAACCGGGCAGGTTTACCATTTGTTTACGAAGTACGCAGTTTCTGGGCGATCACCCGTGAGGCTAGGCAACCGGGTTTTGCAACCACTCCACAGGCAGCCAGGGACAATGCCCTGGAAGCCATCGTGTTAGCGCTGGCGGATCAGGTTATGACTCTCAACTACCAAATGCGGGATCATTTGATCGGCAGGGGCGTAGACAATGCGCGCATCACAATCATTCCCAATTGCGTTGAAGCCGACCGCTTCACTCCCGCCTCTCCGGATTCAGCCTTGATGCGCGAATATGGGGTGGCACAGGGCGATGTTGTTATCGGCTATATGGGTGCCATGCTGCATTATGAAGGCTTGGACCTGCTGATCGAAGCCGCCGCCCCGCTGATCCGCAACAATCGACATATCAAGCTGATTCTGGTTGGTGCAGACCCGAAAAATACAAACGACCCACAATCGATCGAACAGGGGCTACGGCGCCAGATCGACCAACTTGACTTGGGCCATGCAATCCGGCTCGTCGACCGCGTATCGCCGGATATGGCACAGCGGCTCTATGGACTGTTTGATATCTGCGCCTATCCGCGCCGAGCCCTTGCGGTAAGTGAGCTTGTATCGCCGCTCAAGCCCTTGGAGGCGATGGCAGCCGGAAAGACCGTCATCGGATCGAATGTCGGGGGGCTACAGGATATGATCGAGGACGACAGTACTGGCCTTCTGTTTGATAAGGACGATGCCACGGACCTGCGTGCGGCGCTGGAGCGTGTTATTTCGAGTCCGGCGTTGCGGGAACGGCTTGGAAATGGCGCTCGGGCGTTCGTAAAAGCGGAACGGAGTTGGACCGAAGCAGCGCTTCGCGTTGAAGACGTTTACCGACGCGCGGAGAGCAAAGTGGGTATTGATCACGATACATTGTCAAACCTGCTGACCAAGTATTTTGTTACCCCAGCCGTCCACAACAATAGTTTCTATCGGCGGAACGCGTCCGTCTGACTTGATTTTTTAGCTCGTCCAAAGGCATTAGCATGCAACACCGTTGCGGCTGACCCAATATCGCTGATGCCTGGTTTGAGGATTTTAATGAAAATATTCATAGTCTTCGGCACTAGACCGGAAGCCATCAAAATGGCCCCCGTGGTCAAAGCCTTCCGCGCGGACCCAGCTTTTCAAACCACCGTCTGCGTTACCGGACAGCATCGCTCGATGCTCGACCAGGTCCTCTCTCTGTTCGATATAACACCCGACATCGATCTCGACATCATGAAGGCGGAGCAGACGCTCACCGATGTAACCGTTGGTACAATGACCGGCCTGCGCGATATTTTTACTGCTGATCGGCCGGATGCCGTTCTCGTTCATGGCGACACGACATCGGCGATGGCGGCGGCGATGGCGGCCTTTTACGAACAGATCCCGGTCGGCCATGTCGAGGCCGGGCTGCGCACCGGCGATCTTTATGCGCCCTGGCCGGAGGAGATGAACCGCCGTGTCATCGACCTGATGGGGCGCTGGCTTTTCGCGCCGACCCAAACATCGGCCGATGCCTTGCTTCATGAAGGCGTTGATCCCGACCATATATTTGTGACCGGCAATACGGTGATCGACGCTTTGCTTTCCGTGGTCGACGATATTCATGCCGATGGCCCGCGCAAGGCGGAGCTGGATGCGCAATTTGATTTTCTGAACCCGGACAAGAAGCTGATCGTAGTGACCGGGCATCGCCGCGAAAATTTCGATGGTGGGCTTGAGCGTATGTGCCAGGCTCTGGCCCGAATTGCGGCGCGCGGCGATACCGAAATTGTCTATCCGGTGCATCTCAACGCCAATGTCCAACGCGCGGCACAGAAGATCCTTTCGGACACGGATGCGGTCCATCTGATCGATCCGCAGGAATATCTGCCGTTCGTTTACTTGATGGACCGGGCCTATCTGCTGATTTCGGACTCTGGCGGCGTACAGGAGGAGGCCCCGGCACTGGGCAAACCGGTGCTGGTGACCCGGGATGTAACCGAACGTCCCGAAGCGATTGCAGCGGGTACATGCAGGCTTGTCGGTACCGATATTGACCGGATCGTTAGCGAAACCGAAACCTTAATCGACGATCAAGAGGAATATGCGCGGGTCAGCGCAATCAAAAACCCCTTTGGCGATGGCACAGCCGCCGCCCAGATTGTGAAGGCAATGAAAAATGCCGAATGAATTCAACACGGTATGCGTAGTCGGATTGGGCTATATCGGGCTACCTACAGCCGCCACGCTGGCGTCTGCCGGTTTCGCCGTCAAAGGCACCGATATATCCGAACATATCGTCGAGGAACTGAACGAGGGCCGGGCCCATTTTTCCGAGCCCGATCTCGACATGCTCGTGCGCGGCGCGGTTAGCAGCGAACGACTGAAAGCCTATACCGAACCGCAGCCCGCCGATGCGTTTATCATCACCGTGCCGACGCCAATCCGCAACGACAAATCGCCGGATATGTCCTTTGTCGAGGCTGCGGCCAGATCGGTGGCTCCGGTGCTGGAGGCCGGCAATCTGGTGATCCTTGAATCAACGAGCCCACTAGGGGCAACCGATGGTGTAGCTGCGATCATTCGCGAAGCACGCCCCGATCTTGTCGAGAGCGACACGCTCAAAATTTCTATAGCCTATTGCCCGGAACGCATTTTGCCGGGCCAGATGGTGCGCGAACTTGTACAGAATGACCGGATCGTTGGCGGCCTGAC
>CAJQMX010000245.1 GCA_905479515.1 uncultured Parasphingopyxis sp. | reverse complement strand
CCCCATCAGGCTGGTAACGCAATACACCGAATCAACCTGTTCCAGGATATCCGCGGCGCGCGCCTCGCTATCGAGCAGAGTCACGCCTTTCAGTGCATCGCTTGGGATACAGCCCTTTTTTAGTCCAGCGGCAACGGCAGGATGGCGACGAACGATGATCTCCGCATCCGATTCATCGCGTTTCGCGACTTCGAGCATTGTGGCGAAACGATCAGTATCTGCGAGACCTCCTTCGATAGCCACATCACCAAAGGTTTGATCGACGACCAGAACGCGCCGCTTCTTTGCTGTTTGCAGGGCTTGGTGATCCAGGTGCGGAGCAGCGTTGGTTTTGCTGAGACCATATTTTGAAATTTGCTGCATTGCCATTTCGGCTCGTGCGAGCATTTCTGGCGATTGCCAACCGCCATCTTCCAACAGTTTTTCAATTCGCGATGGTGAACGGGCGTCATAATAAATCCCGATATCATCGGCGATCATGCTCAGCGGCGGCGCTCCGGCCTCGCCAAGACCAATCGATCGTAAAAACCCGTCCTCAAGGGCAATATAGGGCAGTCCCTTTTGCGCCGCGATTGTCCGGGCGCGTTTGGCAGTCGGTTTATGGCCCCAGCCGGCAACGGCGTCTGTTTCTGTGGATGGCGAGCGGCGACGTTCAATGCTCTCGAGTTCCGGCAGGAAGGCATCGAGATGACGGACACCAGCCACGCCCCGTCCGGGAACGAGCAGATGGCGCGCAGCGATGCGATGATGAGGGGTGTCAGCCATGCAGAGCGGGATGCAAGCCCCCGCCGATCTTGGCAAGGTTAGCAGCGGCGGCTATTATAGCTACTGCCCCGCCAGCAGGCCTCATCAAGCTGGAGTAGCGGCGGCAACGGCACCGGCTGGTGATAGGGCATAGTCGCGTCAGCATAAGATACCAGGCTGTTACGCATCTGACGCATCCGGGTCTGTGCCGTGATGTGCAGCTGGCCTTTGGGCCTTGCAAGGGCATCACGGGCGATTTCGGCAGCGGCCGTGCAGAAGCTGCGCTGAGAACCGACACGAATATAGCTTTGATACATGCTGGTCGTATATTCATCCATGGAGGACTGCCATCTCCGCCCGGCAGTCCGGCGGAAATAAGCCTTCAGACCTTCATAGGCAGCGCTAAGCTCGTCAGCATGATGCGTCAAAATGGCGTTATAGTTATCGACCGACATCACCGAGGGCCAGAACTGGCAGTTGAGCGCCGCGACATTGAGGCTCGAGCGCAGGTTCCAGATGAGATTGGCCCGGACTTCGGCTGGTTCGCCACCAACCATCGTGGGGGCGAACAGGCCCGGTTCGGCGCCAGTGACGGGCTGGCCTTGATGTTCCGGCGGGAAGAAGAATATCTGCGCTGAAGCAGGAGCCGCAACTGCCGCTCCTACCATCGCCGCCAGTGCGGCAATGACCGTTCCGAATCTACGCATGTTCACTCTCCCTCACTCACCGTCATTGTAACGCGCGCGGCGACATAGGTAAGCCGGTGCTTCTCGGTTCGCCGCTCTGCCGACTCGGCTGGGCTTAGCCCGGCAGCCATTTTACTCGTCAGTGTCTTCTTCATCGTCTGTAGCCGGTTGCTCAGCAGCCGGTGGCGGGCTGGCTGGCGGATCATCGCTTTCTGCAGCGGGAGCTTCAGGCGCTTCTCGGCTATCGGCAGGCATCCGGCTTTCCATACCCATCGCTTCTTCGGCGCCAATAGTGCCATCAATCAAGGTGGTATCGTTGATCGTTCCGTCGCCCTCGCCGGGGTCGACATCCGTCACGGCGGTATCTTCATCAGTTGTCGCCGTTTCGGTGCCGCCGCCACAGGCTGCCAGCGCCAACACAGCCAGCATCGCTGCTGATCCGTTCACTAGTTTCGTCGTAATGCGCATCACCGTCTCCCTTGTTCGCAATTGAGATAGCGCTCCCGTTTTCGCGCCACAAGTTTATCCGTTGTGTTTCCGGATTCAATCCTTTGTTTCAGGTGCTTCCAACATTCTCAGGAAGTCCGGAAAGTGCGCGCGAATCGCTGTATCGACGGCAGGCATTTCAGTTGCCACGCCCAGTTTTGAAAGGCTCGTCACCGGATATTCAGCAATCCCGCACGGTATGATGCCGTCGAAATGCGTGAGATTGGGCGCAACATTGAGCGCAAAACCATGAAAGCTCACCCAACGGCGAATGCGCACGCCGAGCGCGCCAATTTTTGCTTCGGTGTCGCCGTCGTCGGTCCAGATGCCAATTCGGCCATCGGCGCGCCGCGCATTGACCCCAAGATCAGCAAGACTCGCGATCACCCATGCTTCCAGCGAATAGACGAAATGGCGGACATCACGGCCCCGCTTTGCCAGATTCAGCATCACATAAACGATGCGCTGGCCCGGTCCATGATAGGTGTATCGGCCTCCGCGCCCGGCTGTATAAACGGGAAAGCGTTCTGCGCTGAGCAGTTCTTCAGGCGCGGCGCTCGTTCCGGCGGTGTAGAGCGGTGGATGCTCAAGCAGCCAGATACATTCGGAAGCTTCTCCGCGATGGATTGCAGCAGCGCGCGCCTCCATTTCAGCCAGCGCTGCGGGATAGTCTGTCAGACCCGGCCAAACGCGCCATTCGATATCGCTTGTCTCCATGGCGAGATTACATGTGCGGGAAGAGACCGGGGATCAAGGGCTTGTGCGGTTCATCATCACGCCGCATTATGGCAGCCATGGCTGATGCACATCGATTTTCCCCGAGCGCGGGTTGGGATGAAGTCCGGCAATTGCTGGGCCGGGAGATGCAATTGCTCGTGGCAATCGCGGGCGTCTTTTTCCTGCTGCCCGGGCTGGTGTTGTCCTTCATGCTGCCTCCGATCGAGGATTTGACCAGCCTAAATGCGATAGTGGCGGTTCTGCAGCCCTATCTGCCGCTGATTTTTGTGATCAGCCTCATTCAAATGGTTGGCCAGTTGGCAATCTGGTCGTTGGTCATGGCGGGTGGCAGGCAAACGGTTGGAGAAGCGATCAAGGCCGGATTGCTATTCCTGCCTTTCTATTTCCTGATCAACCTTTCGAGCAACATCATCGTCGGGCTTGGCCTGCTGCTGTTCATCCTCCCGGGCCTTTATCTGGCCACGCGGCTGGCACCGATCGGCGTGGCAGCCATTTCGGAAAACATCCGCAACCCGATGACAGCGATTCAGAGAAGTTTTGCCGTCACCAAAGGTAATGCCCTGCCGATCTTCGCATTCATTCTGATTGTCGGGATTGTGTATTTCCTGATTTCAATCGTCTGTGCGCTCGTGTTCGGTACGGTGTTTGCGCTTCTCGGCCTCGATATGGAGCTGGGTGGAACGGGAACGGTGTTACTGGCGGTGATTTCGGGTCTCGTGTCCGCCGCAGGCACGACGATTTTCACGCTGATGGCAGTTGTGATTTACAGGCAGCTCACTGACACGTCACCGACGAGTTCATCGGCCCCAGACGTTTTTTCCTAGGCCTCACGCAGGGGGACATGCGGTGCGCAATCTTGCGGTAGTAAACCCGCAAGTCGCGGATCAGAAAATGTTTCGACAGCCTGACCGCGCACCGTGAAACCTGAATTGCGATAAAACCGCAACGCGCCGGGGTGGTCGAGCGTACAGGTGTGAACATGGACGCGGGAGACGGTTTTGCGCCAAGCCCGCATCAGAGCTTCTGCCATCAGCCATTTCCCATGCCCCGAACCAGCGAGTTCCGGCACGAGGCCGAGATAGGAAAGTTCACAATCTCCGGTTTCGCGAAAATCCAGTTCAAGCATCCCGACTTCGATCCCGTTGGGATCCAACACAGCGAAAACCTCGATCTGCGGATCTTCGATGATCTGGCACAGCTCACTATCGTCCATCACGAGCCTGGAAAACCAGAGCCATGGCCCGCCGACCCGGATGAAGAGCATACGATATTTGTCGGGATCAACCGGCTTCCACCGGACCAGCCGCAGCGGGGAAGGGGGAAGCGGCGCAGGCTTGGGTCTTTCGCGCATATCCAGATAGGAGACGATGGCACCCAGTTCACCCGCTTTGAGTGTCTGCAAACCCATGTGCCTAGCGTCTCACGACCATGTCGCGAGCGGGGGCAGGCTCATCAGGATCGCATCGATATTCCCGCCGGTCTTGAGCCCGAACAGCGTGCCCCGATCATAAACAAGGTTGAATTCGGCATAGCGGCCGCGCCATTCAAGCTGGGTCGCTTTGTCTTCATCCGTGAATTCCTGGTTCATCCGCTTGCGCACAAGCGCCGGGAACGCCTTTAAAAACGTTTCCCCGACATGGTCAGCAAAGGCCAGATGCGCATTGAACGCGTCGTCGTCATCAATCTCCAGATGATCGAAAAATATCCCGCCGACGCCCCGGGCCACATTGCGATGGGGAATCCAGAAATAATCATCGGCCCATTTTGAGAATTTGGGATAGTCACCCGGCTCATGGGCCTCACAGGCCTTGAACAACTCGGTGTGAAAATAATCGGTGTCTTCCTTATAGGGAATCGGGGGGTTCAAATCCGCGCCGCCACCGAACCAGCGTTTGGTCGTATTGAGAAAACGCAGATTCATATGGACCGCGGGCACGTGGGGGTTCGCCATATGGGCAACAAGGCTGATTCCCGTCGCGAAAAAGCGCGGATCTGATTCGGCCCCGTTGATGGTCTTGGCAAATTCCTCGCTGAATTGCCCGGAAACCGTGGAGACATTTACCCCGGCCTTTTCGAAAACCGCGCCCTTGATCAGACCTTGCACGCCGCCGCCGCCGGGTACGCCCGTTTCGTCGGGCCGTTCCCAAGGCGTGTAGCTAAACCGAGCATCGCTGCCCGCTTCGGTTTCGATGGTTTCGAATTCAGCACAAATCCGGTCACGCAGTTTCTCAAACGCTACGCGCGCCGCCTTTTGCTGGGCATCCATTTCAATCATTTCGGCCAGTTTCCCGTTTGTCGTAAAGCTTCGCCGAGTGCGATGCCCGTTGCAATCGCGACATTCAAGGATCGAAAGCCGGGCTGCATCGGAATATGAATCCGCAAGGCTGCGGCATCATGAACATGGCGCGGCGCGCCGGCGCTCTCGGAACCGACCATCATGATATCATCAGACTCGAACCGCGCATCGGGAAGGGCAGTGTCTCCATCGACGGTGAGCAGCACGATGCGCGCAGGGTGTGATTCGCGAAAGGCTGCCCAGTCGGCATGGCGACTCACATCGGCCTGCGCCGCATAATCCATGCCCGCGCGCTTCAATTTGCGGTCGGAATAGGGAAAACCGCATGGTTCGATAATATCGACAGGAACGCCAAAACAGGCAGAAGTCCGCAATATTGTGCCGACATTCCCGGCGATATCTGGCTGGAAAAGGGCGATACGCATGGCTGCTTCATACCCAGCAGGACACAGATGTCACAAGTTGGTCAAAAACGCTG
>CAJQMX010000244.1 GCA_905479515.1 uncultured Parasphingopyxis sp. | reverse complement strand
CGCCTGCACCGCCCAATCCATTTGGCACGCCGCCGCCGGCAAGCATCGAAGTCGCCACGCGGATCGCTGCGAAGGGATCAACAGGATCGGGCGCGCGTGACGCATTGGCCGTATTGCCGCTCACCTTGAAGAATACGGACGACTCTAAGCTGGCCTGCACAAGTTTTGCTTGCCTGATGCGTTCGGCGCGTTCGGCCTCGCTTTCCGGATCGGGGCGAAAATCATAATACTCGCTCTCAGCGGCGGCCGGGTCGATGCCGAGATCGCGTTCGGCTGCGAGCATCGTCCCACCGAGATCGCCGGGAATGGGCGGGCCCAATTGGGGCGACGTCGCGCGTTGAGGAGGCAGTTGATCATAAGACGTGGGCAACGCCGCCAGCGCGTCGGCTTTCGGCTTATTGCGCGTATTGTAGATTTCACGCGGTTCATCGCCGCCATTCGCCTTCGGCGGATCGAGGGCGATCGAGGCTGCAAGAAACAACAGCATGGCGCCGACGCCGGCGGCGGCGATCACCACCTTGCGGTTGATCTGCGTCACTGGCCGGGGGCGGGCGCGCAATTTTAGCGCCTCGGCCTGTTCCTCAAAGGGGATCGGCTCAGCCATGGATGACGCCCTCAGCAGCAGACGCCCGGCGCGTTGTCCTGATAATGCGCACGACGGTCTGGTGCTTCTCGCCATGGCGCAGTTCGGCGCGCGCAAATAATCGATCGACAATATAATATTGGCCGCGCACCCGGTAATTGACGAGTTCGGCGTCGCCTTTGGCGCCGACGACAAACAAGGGCGGCGCATCACTCGTCGCGATCCGGTCCGGCATCTGAATAAAGACTTGTCGACCATCGTCAAAGACGCGCACCGGGCGCCAATCGGGCCGATCGCCCTCAATGCGGTATTCGAAATTCAAATCCCCAAGCGCTACCCCGCGCGCAATGGTGCGTTCGTCCCGCGATTTCGCAGCGCCGTTGGTTACTCGAAGTTGTTCGAGTTCATCCTGCGGATACGCCCAAGACAGCGCCGCCATATAGGAGTTATCGGTGCTGGTCAGCTCCAGATGGTAGACGCGCCGGTCTGTGGCGATCATGAGATTGGTGGAAAGCCCCGCCGAAATCGGTTTGACCAGCACATGGGCGCGGTCACCGTCAGGGCCGCCGGATGTCGTATCGCCGACCACCCAGCGCACCGTATCGCCGGCGGAAACCGAAATCAGCGTCTCGCCCGGCTGCAAGGCGATGTCAGAGACTTGGCCTGGCGATGCGTAAAGTCTGTAGAGCGCGCCTTCCGTGAAGGGATAGATTTGCACCGCATTCATATAGCCGTCGAGGGAAGGTTCAATGCGCGCCTTTTTCGAGCCTTCGGCAATCGCATCTTGCGGCGATGCCGGCGGCACTATGCTCGGCGTCGGGATCGGCTTCAATTGGCCCGGCAAAGGCAGGGCTTTAGCAGTCTCGACGATCCGGGCGGGAAGTTCGGTCTTTTCATCGAAGGCTGCGACCGCTGCAACATAGTGCGTCTCTGCCGGCGCCGCCGAATACGTCTCGCAGCCCGTTAAAATCGCCGCGAAGGCGACTGCGGAGAATAGTTTGTTCATTGTTGCTCTCCCGTATCGAGGTCCTGCCCCCAATGGAGGCCGTGAATGAAAATGCCGAGGGGATTTTTTCGTAAGCTCGCCGCATCCGCTGGCGGATCGATGATGATGGTCATCAGCGCCGTGTAACGCTCGGTCTTGACGAAGGCGGAATTCTCGAAAGTCCGCTCGACCCAACGCGCCTGGAATGTGTCGTCTGACACTCTGACGACGCTCACCACATCAACCGTGCGCGAACGGCGCCCGACGCTCTCGAAGGGATCATTGTCGCGGGCGTAATCGTTGATAATCGCTGCGCCCTTGTCGGTCGAAAAATCATAAGCGGAAAGCCAGTTCTGGCGCACGACGATGGGATCAACAGAGAGCCCGCGCACATTCTCCAAGAACCGCGCCAGATGATGGGCGATCTGCGCGTCGGTGGGCTCATAGCGGATCGTCGCTGGCCCGACGGCCTGCACGGCGCCTAGTTCGTCGACTTCGACCACATAAGGCGTGACGGTCGATTGCAGCGAGCGCCAAATCAACCCGCCGGAGGACGCCATCGCCAACGCCAGACAGCCGAACGCCATCAAGCGCCAGTTCGCCGCCTGCACCCGGGCGGAGCCGAGACGTTCATCCCAGACTTGCGCCGCTTTTTGGTAAGGCGTTTGCGGCGCCGGGGTTTCGCCATAGGCCGCGGATGCGCGTTTGAACAACATGATTATGCCTCGCCTCTATTCATCTTCTTTGTTGCGTAGCGACGGCGCCGCGCCGCCGGAGCCGCCATCGCCGCTGCGCAATGTGTGGACAGCGACGCCACCGGCGTCGCGAATGTTTTGTTGTGCTTCAAAGCGCTTGGCCCAATTGTTGTTGGTGTTGGCTGAGGGCGCGCCAGCGGCGCCGGCAATCGTTCCCGAAGATGAAGTCCCGCCGGTGGCGGCGAAAGCGGCAACTCCGCCGCGATCATAAGCGGCGCGAAGCGCCTCGCCGGGCTTTGACGCAAAGGACCGGACACTATCGGCGCCAGCGCGCGCAATTCCGGCCATGCCAGCAGCGGCGCCCGCAATACCGGACTGACCGGAAGCGACCTTGCCGAGGCTGTAACTTGCTGACGCTCCGCCTGACAAGGAAGCACCTGCTTTGACAGCACTTCCGGCGCCGCCAGCAACGGCGCGGGCCGCCGCCGCAGTCCCTGCGGCGCCTGCATAGGCGCCAGCGGCGAGGCCGCCAACGGTTCCAACGGCAGCGCCGGCGCCAAGCTGCGGCGCGCCGGTGATGAGACCGGCGGCGATCCCGGGACCAAAGATCCCGAGGCCAAAAATCGAAACCGCCGCGAGCGTCACTGACAGCGCCTGTTCCATCGTGACATCGCCGCCAGCAAAGGCGCCTGCGAGCGAAGAAAACATGGTCGAGCCGATACCAACAATGATGGCGAGGACCATCAGCTTGATGCCCGAGGTGATGACATTGCCGAGGACGCGCTCTGCAAGAAATGTTGTTTTGTTCCACAGCGCGAAGGGAACGAGGATAAAGCCCGCCAGCGTCGTCAGCTTGAATTCGAGAACGGTGATGAAAAGCTGCACGGCGAGGATGAAAAACGAGAGCAGCACGACGAGCCAGGCGAAGAATAGGATCGCAATGGTGACGAAGTTCTCGAAGAAGGCGATCGGACCGACAAGATCGCCGATCTCATCCAGCAAGGGTTTAGCCGCCTCATAGCCGGCGGCGGCGACAAAGCCGGGCCGCATCAGATCGGCCGCGGTCATGGCGCCGCCGCCAGCGCGAAGCCCGAGTTCGGCAAAGCTGTCAAAGATGACGCCGCTCAAAAATGCGAAATTACCGATGATGAAGGCGAAGAAGCCGACATAGAGCACCTTCTTCAACAACTGTGCGACGACATTATTGTTGTCCGCCATCGCCCAGAATAGGCCCGCAAGGGTAATGTCGATGGCGATCAAAATCGTCGTCAAATAGGCGACGTCCGGCGCCAGAAGGCCAAACCCGCTGTCGATATAAGTCGAGAACGTCGCCAGAAAATTATCGATGACGGAAAGATCGTCCACAGCTTAGCCCCCCGGCGTATAGGCGGAGGCGTCGCCCAAGAAACGATTGAGCCGGGCTTTACCGCGTTCACGTTCGGCAAGGCCGCGCGATTGTTCGAGCGCCTCGGCGCGATATTGCGCGGCAAGCAAGGTCTGGATTTGCATCAACTGTTCGGCCGACATCGCCGCGATCTGATTGCCGGCTTGCGAGACTTGCAAGTTACCGGCGGCGCTCTGGCTGTCATCGACGAGGCCGTGCAGATCGTCGACATCGCTTCTGATATTCGAAACGACTTGCGCCTGCACTTCGAGCGCGTGCTTATAGCCTTCGCGCGATTGCTTCCACGCGGCTCTAGCCTCACCGATAATTACCGGCGTTGGCGGCGGGCTCGCGCCATAGGTTTCGCGATAGAGCTTTTCGTATTCAGCGTCGATGGTTGACACCTGATAGGCGATGCCAGCTGCGACTTTGATCAGACTGTCGACGGCGAGCAGTTTAACGCGGAGCTGATCGGCGACGGAATTGGGCAGGTTTTTCAAATTGATCGCCATCTTTTCGAGCATGTCGATTTCGTGGGCGAGTTGCTGGATCTGCTGGTTGATCTCTGTGAGTGAGCGCACGGCGGTCAAGAGATTTTGCGCATGGTTTGCCGGATCATAGACGATGCCGCCGAACCCGAATTGCGCCGACGCCGGCGGCGCCATCGCCGCCGCCGCGACCAAGGCGGCCATGGATGCTGTCAGGATGCGTTTCATGTGGTTTCTCCTATTCCGCTGCGATCAGCACTTCAGGCGTATGACCCGGCCATCGGCGCAATAAATCCGCAGCCCAGTTTAAATTTTTCGCCGTCAGGAATTGCGGCGCGAAGTCGCCGCCGCGGGTCATAATCTCGTCCATGAGTTTTTGATCCGCGGGCGCGGCCGAACCGCACAAGCTGAGCGCCACCGGTCCCAAGCCAAGTTCAAAGACCCGGGCGCCCAAGGGCGATTGGAAATAATAATCGCGCTTCGGCGTCGCGCCGGCGATGATCTCGACCTGACGGGGATTGAGGCCGAAGCGTTCATAGGTCTCGCGCTGCTGCGGCTCGAGGGCGCGTTCATTGGGCAGAAAAATGCGCGTCGGGCAGCTTTCAATAATCGCAGGGGCAATAGACGAATTTGCAATATCGGCGAGCGATTGCGTTGCGAAGACGACCGCGACGTTTTTCTTGCGCAGGGTTTTCAGCCATTCGCGTATCCGCGCCGCGAATATGGGATTATCGAGGAAGAGCCACGCCTCGTCGAGAATGAGTAAGGTCGGACGCCCGTCGAAACGCGCCTCCAAGCGATGGAAAAGATAAGTGACGACGGGCGCGACCGCGGCGGCCGACGCCATCAGCGCTTCCATCTCGAAACAGACAATGTCCGTCAGTTCAAGATCATCATGGTCGGCGTCGAGCAGCGCGCCATGCGGACCTTCGAGGGTGAACGGTTGAAGCGCTGATTTCAGTTCGTCATGCTGCAACAGCATGACGAGTCCGGTAATCGTGCGCTCAGAATGGTCTGCACTGCTGAGCGATTTGATCGCCGACCACAAGGCCTCCTTTTTATCCGGCGTTATCTTGACGCCCTCGCGTGTCGCGAGCCCGGCGAGCCAGTCAGCAGCGAAGGTCGCGCCGGTATCAGTATCGATGTTTTTTAGCGGTTGAAGCGAAGGCGCGCCCGTTTCGCCCAGATCGATATGGGCGCCCTCCATGGCGAGCGTCGCGGCTCTCGCCGACCGCCCCTTATCGAAAATGAAAATTTGCGCGTTGTCGTAACGCCGCCATTGCATGGCCATGAGCGACAACAGCACGGATTTGCCGGCGCCGGTCGGGCCGACCACGAGACTATGGCCGACGTCTCCGGCATGGAGATTTATGCGGAACGGCGTCGTCCCATGGGTATGCGCCTGAATGAGCGCCGGCGCGTTCAAATGATCGTTGCGCGTCTCGCCCGCCCAGACCGATGATAGCGGCGTCATATGGGCAAGGTTTAACGTATGGAGGATCGGCTGGCGCACATTGGCGTACACATGGCCGGGGAGCGACCCAAGCCAGGCTTCCACAGCGTTAAGGCTTTCCCGGATTGCCGTAAACCCGCGACCATTGATGATTTGCTCTGCCGCAGCGAGCCGCGTGTCTACATCACTAGCATCGTCGCTCATCACGGTGACGGTGGTCGTCACATAGCCGAAGGAGACGAGATCGCCGCCTAGCTCTTGCAGGGCCGCGTCGGCGTCGGCGGCTTTGTTGTCTGCGTCGTTATCGATGAGCGCCGCCTGCTCGTTGAACATCACTTCGCGGATGACGGCGCCCATATTTTTGCGTTTGGCGAACCAGTGGCGACGTTGACGGGTCAACACTTTCTCGGCTTCATGCTTATCCATAGCGATGAACCGCGTCGACCAGCGATAGGCAAAACCCTGTCGATTGAGATCGTCCAAAATCCCCGGCATGGTCGATACCGGAAAGCCGAGAATGGTCAGCGT
This sequence comes from uncultured Parasphingopyxis sp., assembly GCA_905479515.1. The sequence goes on along the minus strand of CAJQMX010000244.1, from coordinate 5,909 downwards.
TCGTAAGTGATGGTCGCCGATCATCGGTTCCAACCCGCCGGCGAAAGGCTCATCGGCCAGAATAGAATCAAGAAAGACGGGGATTTCGGGCGGGTCGACGCGGGTGTGTTTGGTCGACACGCAAGAATGCAAATAGGTGAGCGTCTCGCCATCGTTCAACGGTTCGATATCAACCAGCGCGTGAGACAATAGATCGAAGGCGCGCACGCATTGGGAAATGAAGGCTTCAAGCCGCTCGCGCCAGCCTTGCGGATCGTGTTGTTCGGCGCGTTGTATAAGCGCCTTCTCGGCCCGGCCTTTCGCGTCCACCGGCGGCAGCCAAAGCAGCGTCAGATAATAATGGCTTTCAAACTGGTCGCCGCTTTCTTCAAATCGCAACCGCCGCTCCTGCTCAACAAGCCATGACGCCGCGTCGGCGAATTCCGAATGCGGATAATCATGAGCCGGCTTTCGCACCGCCTCGAAAAACAGGGCCCAGCCCGACCCGAAGCGGCGGAGCACATTGTTCACGCGCGCATGTGTTGCGATGAGCTCGGCTTGCGTCGCGCTCTCGAGGTCGGGCCCGCGATAGCGGAACGTCTTTTGAAACGAGCCGTCCTTGTTGAGAACAACGCCCGGCGCCGGAAGACACGCCCAGGGGAGATAATCGGCGAGCAAGCGCGGCTTTTCTTGATATTCGCGAAGGTTCAGCATGAAAGATGCGCCTTGTAACGGAGCGCGCGCATAGCGACGCCCAAGAAGTCGGGATCTGATTTCGCGGCCATGACGGCGCCCGCATGGCCGACGATCCAGACCAGAAGTCCGGGTATCCATAAACGCAAGCCTAAAGCGAGCGCCGCAGCGATGGTGCCGATCAGGATTGCAGCGGCGCGCGGCGCGCCGCCCATGAGGATCGGCTCGGTGAGCGAGCGGTGTAAGGGAATTTCGAAACCGTCCATTGAACTCTCTACTCAGTAAAGAACGGCGCCGCCGCCGAAGGAAAAGAAAGCAAGAAAGAAGCTCGTCGCCGCGAAGGCGATCGACAGGCCGAAAACGATCTGAATGAGCTTCCTCATGCCACCGGACGACTCTCCGAAGGCGAGCGCCAACCCCGTCATGATGATGACGATGACGGCGGCGATCCGCGCCACCGGCCCTTCAATCGATTGCAGGATCTGATCGAGCGGGCCTTCCCAGGGCATGCCGGAACCGGCGGCCTGTGCGGGACCAGCAAGAATAAAAAGCACCGACAAAGCAGCAGCGATCTTGAGGCGCGCATGCGTCTTAGAGTCATTTAGCCTCATGAATCTCTCCATTAGATAGGGTGATGGGTTTGGGTTCGCAAAGCGGCGCGAAGAGGTAGGCGTCGCCTTCGATACCGATGACGCGCAACGCTTGCTCAATCCGGCGCACGCCGTCACGGCGCGTCATGAAGAGGACGACATTGACAGCCTCGGCGATGAGCTGGCGCGGCGGCGCGGATGTTGCTTCTGCAACAAGCTGTTCAAGACGCGATAGCGCGGCCTCCGCCGAATTTGCATGCAGCGTTGTGATCCCGCCTGGATGGCCTGTGTTCCACGCTTTTAGGAGGTCGAGCGCTTCTGGGCCTCTCACCTCTCCGACGATGATGCGGTCGGGGCGCAGCCGCATGGTCGAACGAACAAGCTGCGTGAGCGTCACGCCATTTTGGCAGGTACGGAGCGATATTACATTTGCCGCCGCGCATTTCAGCTCGCGCGTATCTTCGAGGACGACGATGCGATCATTGACAAAAGCTGCTTCAGCGAGGAGCGCGTTCGTGAACGTCGTTTTGCCCGACGACGTGCCACCCGCGATCAAAATATTGGCACGGTCTGCGAGATGGTGCCGGAGAGCATCGGCGATTGCGGGCGCAAGCACGCCCTGATCTACATAGTCGTCAAGCGTAAAAGGGGTCGTCGCTGCCTTGCGGATTGCAAAACACGGCGCTTCGGAAACCGGCGGCAACAAGCCTTCAAACCGCTCTCCTGAGCCGGGCAGTTCTGCAGAGACAATTGGAGAAGATCGATCGCAGGTCTCGCCGATAGAACTTGCAACAAGCCGGATAATCCGCTCACGCGCTTGCGGGTCGAGGGTTTCGCTATCGCGAACGAGGCCGATCCCGGCGCGCTCAATCCAGATCCCGCCATCCGTGTTGGCGAGGATTTCGATAACATCGTCTGCGTCAAGCGCATCCCGCACAGCGCCGCGACAAGCCGAGCGCAACATGGAATGGCGACGGTTGGCTGTCTCTGAATTCTGCGCATATTGCGACATGGGCTCTTTCTCTCGAAGGTTTCAATTCGAGAGTGAGTGTCGGCGTCAGGCGCCGCATTCGATAGATTGGAATGCCGCAATTGCGCAGGGCTATATCAGCCGCGATACAAAGACTCATAAAGCCGACGCGTCAGTTCCAGTTGAGGCGCAATGTCCGCAGAACATGGGCTTGAAGTTTTTTCGGGATGTTTAACTCGTCTGCGTTTTCTGACCAGCCAGAGAACGCCTCAACGGTTTGCTCAAGGATGCGTTTCTCGCGGTTGTTCGGCAGCCCGGCATATTTCGCCAAATGTTTTAGATCGGCTGTCGTGAAATCGGAGGTTTTCCCATTGATGCTGAGCTGATGAAAGCGTGTGAAGTCGCTCCCCTCAGCATGACAAAGGTCAAAAGCCGGGGTGAGGCTCCAATCACCCTTGCGATCCATGATGAAGGCGAAATTTTTGACATGATCGTCCTGATTGCAGCCGACCAGATTGAAGATGACGCGTCTGAATTGCTCTTCAATATCGGTTTTGGTCATGTCGAGCTGGCGCATGGTCATGAAGAGTTGTTCGTATGAGTAGAGACCGCTCTCATAATAGTCGAAATGCGCCAATGCGGCGAAGGACTGGACAAACTTCTTGCTGCCCTTCTCATCGCGATCATAGCGGCGGGTCATGAAGTGGTTGCGTCCATTCTCGGTGAACAGACGGCACTCCGTCATCTCGATCCCGCAGGCTTTCGCCATCAAATAGTAGCTGTATTCAAGTAAGCCATAGCCGGACGGATCGGCGACGCCCCAATCGCCGCTGAAGGCGACCCCGTCAAACTTGATCAGCCAATGCTCAAAACCCGGGGCCAAATCAAGTTGACCGGATCGCACCTGTTTTGTTCTTGGATCGAAGGCGATCACCGCTTTTGCGCGGGCGCCGCCCGCTGACGTGCCGACGCTCAAGATGTCGAGCAACGCCTGTTCTTCCTTGCCGGACGCGAATTTCGTATCGAGCGTGTTCCGATCTGCAAACGCCATGGAAGCAAGATCGATCAGATCTTTGATCTCGACCAGTTTGTCTTTTGCAGCATCACCACCGAGGCTCGGTTCGTATTCGAGCGCGCCCATCCCCCTGCGGCCGGTATAGCAAAGCCGGTCGACGGCATTGAACTGGTCCGCACGTCGGCCGGTCCCCGCCAGCCAGACATCGATGAGGCGATTGCCATACTTGTCCGGCAGACTGTCCGCGAGCAATCCGGGCAGGCCATGGAATGAGCGTGGATGGAGATCACGGAACTGGTAAATGCGTCCCGCACGCACCGGCATGTGCAGCGGCGCGGGTTCAATCCCGAATTGCGCAAAATCCGGATCATATTCGAAGCGTGCGAATTGCTCGCCCTCATCCATTGAGACATAGCCTATCGGCGTCCCCCAGAGTTTTACGGTAGCCGTGGTCATGGGGTTTCATCCCCCCACACAATGCCAGAGGAAGGTGACGATTTTGATTTTTTCCTGGAGGCGCCGCGCGCCTCGGCCATGGGTGAGTTGAAATTCTCCGGCAGAAGCGCATCTATGGCGGATGTCATGTTGAGGGCTTTCAAAAGCTTCAACCATGATTCCAGCTGGCTGTCCTGCCCGCCTTCGATCCGCCGCAAGGTGGCGACGCCGATGCCGGCCTCTTCAGCGAGGTCCGTCTGGGCGAGTCCCTGCTGTTTGCGGATGCGCGCCAGTCGCTCGCCCAGCTCTTTCAGGATCTCCGGTTCCGGGGTCAGCGCATTGATCCGCATCATATCACCTTTGATCGAAAATATGGGATTTTGACCACTTTCATATCACAATTGATATAATATCGGAAAGCCTTAAGGTATGGTAAAAGAGACCATTTTTGATATCAGTTATGATAGTTTTCCGCATAATATCCCAATATCATATCATAATTGATATTTCTATTCGTTCATTAAGGCTGCCTCCTCATTGAGCGCCTCATTTGGGCCCAGCCGAGCGGAAAGGAGATCATTGCCGGTGATTTTGCCGGCGACCTGCTCGATGAAATAATCGAACCGCTTTCGTCCGAGATTATGGGCGATATCGCGCTCGCCTTCCGGGAGCGGTTCGATTCGCGTCAGCCAATAGAGAATATAATGCCCAAGCGTTTCAAGGATCAGCGCCGTATCGCGCTCGACAGCGCCTTGGCGTAGATCAAGCGCGTCAAGCCTGCGCAGCATCGCCGCCTCGCGCCCGGCCCTTGCATCAGGACCGAAATAGCAGCGAAGCGCATCCTCGATAATGGCGGACTGGGTGACGCCCGGCGCCACAGTCGCGGATTTGAGCGTCGCCCAGGTCTTGTCGGTAATGCGGGCATGGATACGGATTTTCGCCATCTTAAAAATCCGGCAGGAGATCTTTGTCGACCCGGTCCAGCGTCGCGGCGCGCTGGAAGCGCTTTGCGACCGCATCGCCCTCTTCTTGAAATTCATCAGCGGCGTCATCATCCATAGGCGGGATGGTCTCGGATTCGCGCGCATGCGTCTCGACCTCTAGCGTGAGCGCCGGACGTTGCTCCCTGCCCCCTTCATCGGCGAAGGGTGCGTCTATTTGATCATCCCTCGCAGCGAGCCGCTTGTCAGCGCCTCGCGTCAGTGCTGACCAGTCGTCCGGACGCGGTTTCGGGTGCGTCGGCGCCGCCGGCGGGGGGCCGAGCCGGCCGATAAAATTCGCGTCTTCATAGTAACGCAGCTTCTTGGCTTTGATCGGCGGAATGCCGGAGACCATGACGATTTCATCATCCGGCGGCAATTGCATGACTTCGCCGGGGGTTAGCAATGCCCGCTGGGTTTCCTGACTCGACACCATCACATGAGAAAGCCATGGCGCCAGGCGATGACCGGCGTAATTGCGCTGCGCGCGCTGCTCCGTTGTCGTGCCAAGCGCATCCGAAATGCGTTTTGCCGTGCGCTCGTCATTGGTCGCGAAAGCGATCCGCACATGGCAATTGTCGAGGATCGAATTGTTCGGCCCATAGGCCTTTTCAATCTGGTTCAAAGACTGCGTGATTAAGTATGCGCGAATGCCATATCCCGCCATAAAAGCGAGCGCCGATTCAAAAAAATCAAGCCGCCCCAACGCCGGAAACTCATCAAGCATCATGAGGACGCGCCGCCGACGCTCTTCGCCGTGCGGCAACGTTTCAGTCAAGCGGCGGCCGATCTGATTGAGGATGAGGCGCACCAACGGTTTCGTCCGTGAGATATCCGAAGGCGGCACAACAAGATAAAGCGAACAAGGCCGCTCGCCTTCGATGAGGTCGGCGATGCGCCAGTCACTCATTGCTGTCACGCGCGCGACCACTGGGTCGCGATAAAGCCCGAGAAAGCTCATGGCGGTCGACAAAACGCCCGAACGTTCATTTTCCGACTTGTTCAAGAGCTCGCGCGCCGCCTGCGCGACCACAGAGTGAGCCATCGGCGCATTATCGGCGCCAATATGGTTGGTCGCCATCATCACCTTTAGGGTCGTTTCGAAGCTTCGTCGCGGATCGGATAAAAACCGCGCGCATCCAGAGAGGGTTTTGTCCTTCTCCGCATAGAGGACATGCAAGATGACGCCGACGAGTAGCGCGTGTCCCGTCTTTTCCCAATGGTTGCGCCGTTCGAGCGAGCCTTCG
>CAJQMX010000243.1 GCA_905479515.1 uncultured Parasphingopyxis sp. | reverse complement strand
AAAACTGCCTCACCCCCGGCCAATCATCGCCGGCGGCACCCTGCCCTTTCGCGGCCGGGATATCCGGATAAACTGGGCCCAGAGCCATCCCCGAACCCCGCAGTTCGATGGAGACAGCCTGTCATTTGGCGGCCCAGAAGAGGCAATTGCCGCACGCGCCCTGCGCTGGTTGAAGGCAGAGGCGCGCCGCATACTCGAAGACGAGACATATCGCTTTGCCCTGCGCGCCGGTGTGCAGGTTGCCCGGGTCAGCATCGGTGATGCGCGCAGTCGCTGGGGCAGCTGTGCATCAAGCGGCAATATCCGGTATAGCTGGCGGCTGGTCATGGCACCGCCGGATGTGCTGAGCGCAACCGTGGCGCATGAAGTGGCGCACCGCATCCATATGCATCACGGGCCGGACTTTCATGCTGCGGTAACGGAAATATTCGGTCGAGACCCATCGCCGGAACGCGCCTGGCTCCGCCAGAACGGGGCGGTGCTTTACTGGGTCGGATCGTCTTCCTGAGCCCTGATTGCAGGAGCCGCTGGTTCATCGCGATCATTGGGCGGCGGAGTGTTCCGCCTCTCCGAGCGCCGGTCCCCCTCGCTGCGCCGTAGCACTTCATCGAGCCATTCTTCGCTCATATTATCCGGTGCAACCACATCTTCATATCGCCGGTCGCCGCCATAGGCCCCCGGATCGCTGATTGGCATGCCATTTTCGTCGACAAATATCTCGTCATCCAGCGGGTCGCCGAAATAGGCGTCATCCTCGTCTTCCAATTGCCACTCAGGAAGCGTGACTTCGGTATCAAATTCTTCGACCGGCCTACTGGATACCGCGTAGCGCATGAAATCAGCAAAGGCGCGGGCAGGTGCGCGCCCGCCCTGCAGCCCTGCGACGGCGCGGGCATCGTCCCGGCCCATCCAGACGGCTGTGGTCAGACCTGACGAAAAGCCGATGAACCAGCCATCCTTGTTGGAGCTGGTGGTTCCTGTCTTGCCGGCAACCGGCCTGCCAATCTGGGCGGCCCGGCCCGTGCCGGTCGCGACAGCCGTTTGCAGAAGGTCGGTCATTTCCGCAGCAACATAGGGTGCAACAAGGACGCGCGACTGATCGATTTCGGCCCGGTACAGCTCAACCTCTTCGCGTGTTTCCGGATCTTCGGTCGTCACCTTCACAATGCCATAGGGTTCGATCGCGACGCCGTGCGCTGCAACAGATGCAAAGGCCCGCGCCATGTCGATCACGCGAACCTCGGATGTGCCGAGCACCATGGACGGGTGGGTGTTGACCGGCGTGCTGATACCGAAGCGCTGCGCCATATTGGCGACCGTATGCAGGCCGACTTCTGCGCCAAGTTGGGCGGCGACGGTGTTCACCGAATAGGCAAAGGCCGTGCGGACATCCATTTCACCGGCATAGCGGCCTGAACTGTTGCGCGGTTGCCAGCCGTTCCAGTTGACCGGCTCGTCCACCACCCTGTCATCGGGTGTGTATCCGTTTTCGAGCGCCGCCAGATATACGAACAGTTTCCAGGCGGATCCCGGCTGGCGCACCGCCGTCACCGCCCGGTTATAGTTTGATGTCACATAGTCCGTGCCACCAACCATGGCGCGCACCGCACCATCCCGGTCCAGCGCGACAAGCGCCGCCTGGGCGCCTTCCGGTGTGTGGGCGCGGACGGAATCAACGGCCCGGGACTGCATATCAAGATCAAGTGTTGTCCAGACATCGATCGGTGCCCGGGTTTCGTCGATCAGCAGGTCGAGCTGGTTCAGCACCCAGTCCGTAAAATAGCGCACGCTGTTGCGGCGCGGCTGGGGTGCAAGGGAAACATCATTGGGGGTTGCCGCGGCCGCTTCGCTCGCGCTGATATGGCCGGTCTCGACCATCAGATCGAGCACGACGGACGCCCGCCCAATGGCGGCCTCCGCATCGGCAGTAGGCGAATAGCGCGAGGGCGCTTTCACAAGTCCGGCAACGACAGCGGCTTCGGACAGGTCAAGCTCGCGTGCGGAATGGCCGAAAAAGCGCCGGGATGCGGCATCGATGCCATAGGCTCCGCCGCCGAAATAAACGCGGTTCAGATAGAGCTCGAGAATCTGCTCTTTCGAAAATGTGCGCTCCATGGCGAGCGCCAATATGACTTCGCGAATCTTGCGGCCAAAAGTGCGCGTGTTGGTGAGGAAGAGATTGCGGGCAAGCTGCTGGGTGATCGTCGATCCGCCCTGCGCCCATCGGCCACGCTCAACGCGGACACGCAGCGAACGGGCGATGCCGATCGGGTCAACACCGAGATGGCTTTCAAAGCGCCTGTCTTCGACGGAAATCATCGCATCGCGCATGATTTCCGGGATTTCATCGTGGCTGAGCCATTGCCCATAGCTTGGCCCCATGGCGAAGATCACCGTGCCATCGGCAGCGCGGACGCGCACGGTTTGTCCGTTGGGGGAGGATTGGAGCGTCTCGAAATCGGGCAAGGAGGACATGGCAATGCCGACCGCAACTGCCAGAGCGACAAAGCCCAGCAATGCGGCATAAAGGCCGAATTTGATCAGTCCGATCGTGATGCGCCAGACCGGCCCGCGCTTTGATGCTCGAGATGCCGCCATATGTTCCTGCCCTAAGCGCCTACCCAGTGCGCCACAAGCAGGGTTTGCGGCTGAATGTTAGCTGAATTCTGGCCTTGGGTTAGAAATCCATGGGGCTTTTGCGCGGCCAGTTTAGCTGCTTTCGTCCGGTTTGAACTCAAGAGACAGGCTGTTCATGCAATAGCGCAATCCGGTCGGCGGCGGGCCGTCTGGAAAAACATGGCCAAGATGGCCGTCGCATCGGGCGCATCGCGATTCGGTGCGCACCATGCCGTGGCTCATATCCTGATAATCGGCCACTGCGTCATCGCTCGCCGGTTTGGTGAAGCTCGGCCAGCCAGAGCCGCTGTCATATTTCGCCTTGCTTTCGAACAGCGTCAGCCCGCAGCCCGCACACAGATAATCGCCGCTCTCATGATTCTCGTAAAGGCTCCCGGCAAAGGCGGGTTCGGTGCCGCCTTCGCGCAGCACATGATAGCGTTCCGGGGTCAGGCGCTCGCGCCACTCGGCTTCGGTCAGGTCAAGTTTTTCCATGCGATGAATATGGGTGAACGGGGAGAGGCGATCAAGCGCGAATCCGCGTCGCTTCCCCAAGCAGGCGGACAAGCCCGGGAAATCCGGCAAGGCCGATGGCATGGCGCGCAAGGCGCGGATGGTCGGTCAGCCATTTCAGCGTGTTAGCCACGGTCATTGGCCGGCGCGCCGCATTGGCGAAATTCGTCTGATAGGCGGTGGCGGCATCCGGGCCGCCAGCAAGATAGGCCTTGGCAGCCGCCTCGCCGCTGGCAAGCGCAATGCCGATCCCCTCGCCGGCGAGCGAGGGGATTACCGCCCCCTGATCACCGATCCGGAACAGGCCGCTGCGCCCCTCGCGCGCTCGCCACCCATAGGGCACTTGGCTTATCGCGTCGGAGGTTTCGGGCAGCGTTTCGCCGTCAAGCCGCTCGGCAAGGCTGGGGGTTTCCTTGCCCAGAAGGCCAAGCAATTGCTGCGGATCCCCATTGGCGTCGCTCAGGCGAGAGCGGCGTAGCGCAAGGCAGAGATTGGCGCTGCCCCCTTCCTGCAACAACAGTCCGGCATAGCCATGGGCGAACAGGTGCAACTCTATCGCGCCGCTGATCTTGGCCTGCAGGGCAGCCGTGGCTGCGATCCGATAGCGCAGGCCCATCCAGGGATCGGTATCCTGTTTCTCGACCGGGCGCTTCATCCCGCGCAGTTCATATTTGCCGGTTGCCAGGAAAAGCGCATCAGCGGCGATGTCTTCCCCATTGGCGAGATGGATATGCTCGGGGCCATCTGCGCTGCTTATGGCGACCCCGCGTTCGATCGTCGCACCGGCCTTTTCAGCGTCTTCGAGCAACAGGCTGTCGAGCCGGAATCGGGAAAGACCCATGCCGCTATGGGGGAGCTGCGCGCTGCGTGATCGATTGCCCGAAAACAGCCGGACTTTGTGTATCGCGTGACCGCCCAGCCGTTCAGGATCAAGCCCGATCCGCGCCAATGTGGTCAGCGTCTGCCAGCTGACAAAGCCGCCGCATAGCAGGTCGGGCGTTTGCGCATGGCGCTCGATTACCAGCGGTTCAGCGCCGCCGCGCACCAGCGTGATCGCGGCTGCCAGTCCGGCAGGCCCGCCGCCTGCGATTAATGCTGTCGTTCGACGCATAATCGGTACGGGAAACGGCGGACGACATGCGCGGCGCCCGGTGCAATTCCCGCCTCTTCCAGCAAGGCTCCCCACTCATCGGGGCGATAGCTGCGCGCAATGGAGAGCTGTCCGTCGGCCCGCACAATCGGATGCCAGCCCATGATACGCGCGAGAAGCGGATAGCCAAAATGCGCAAACCGGTGGCGGTGGAGATCGTTGATCATCCAGCCGCGCGCCGTATTCGCCTCCATATACCGCAGAAAAGCGACAAGCTGGGCATGTGTCATGTGGTGGGCGACGAGGTTGGAGATGATGAAGTCGACAGGCTCGCACGCTGCATAATCGCCCGTCCGATAGTCGATAGACATGCTGCCGGGGGTTTGCGCTTCGGCGGCTGCCTGGCTTTTGGGGTTGAGATCGACGCCGATCAGTCTCGCTTCCTTTCCCTGCTTTTCCGCCCATCTCGCAATGGCGCGCAGCATCCCGCCCTCACCATAGCCGACATCAACCAGGCTGAAGCTGTCCATGCCCCGTGTGGCGCGTGCGAGGAAGCCCAGCGTCGGCCGGGCTGCGAATGTCCAGCGGTTGACCTGTTCAAGATCGGCAAGGACCGCCGCATAGACTTCCGGCGCGAGGCCCGGCGCATCCATTTGCTCTTCGGCAATTGCGCGCTGGGCAAGATTTGCCATCAGGCGCTCCGATACTCGAAGCCCTCGGCAGCGAGCCCGGGCCCGAAGGCAATCGCCACGCCTTGTTTGACGGGCGGGCCGCGCATGATCCGTTCCAGAACGAACATCAGTGTGGCCGAGGACATATTCCCTTTCTCCCGGAGAATATCTCGGGAGATGGCCAGTGCATTCGGCCCGATACCCAGCCCCTTTTCGACCGCATCGAGAATGGATCGCCCACCGCCATGGACGGCCCAGCTGTCTACAGCTTCGGGGCCAGAGCCATTGCAGATCGCGGACTGGAACTCATCGCTGCTCAAAGCATCGCCGATCCGCCCCGGGACTTCTCCGGACAGGTGCATGGCAAACCCGGTATCGCCGACATGCCATTGGATCAGCTCATGCGATTCCGGCAGGGTTGCGGCGAACTGGCGGCCCATAGCAAGGCCATCTGGCTCCGCGCTGACAATCGCTGCTGCCGCCCCATCGCCGAACAACAGCATCGCCAGCAGCGGCTCAAGCGCGGCATCGGGCTGCAAATGCAAAGTCGAAAGCTCGGTGGTTATCACAAGAACCCGCGCTTCCGGTTCGGATCGCACGATATGATAGGCGTTCCTGAGCGCGGTCACCGCGCCGTAACAGCCCATGAAACCGATCAATGTGCGCTCAACCGAACCGTTCAGACCCAGTTTGCGTGCAACGAGCTGATCAAGGCCCGGTGCCGTAAAGCCGGTGCAACTGGCAACGACGAGATGGGTGATGCTCTCCGGATCGGGAATCTGGGGCAGATTGGACACCGCCTTGACCGCCAATGCAGGCGCCGCTTCAGCATAAAGCTGCATGCGCGAGGATGTTGGCGGCATGCCTTGCGCATAAAACCCTCCCTCACAGATCGGGGAGCCGCCGTCTGCGCCCTTTGGCAGAACGGACCAGCGATGGTCGATACCAGCGCGTTCGGCCATCCGGGAGAACACCGCTTGTTCGCGCGCGTCTGACAATTGCGCGGCGGCCCAGCCGATAAAGGCGTGGTGAATGTCATGATCGGGCGTTGCTGCGCCGATGCCATTGATATGAGGCGTTGTTGTCGGCACGGTTGAGAGGCTTCCTAAAGGACATAGCGAGGATATGCACCCACCATGACAGGCTTTTATCGTTAACGATATATTGATTGGTTGAGGCCGAAAAAGGGGCCATGTGGCGCCATCCTATCTTTTTCCCGGTTTTGCTGGCTGCAGCTTTGCCATTTGCCGTGCCGACTGCGGCATCGGCGCAGGGCGCGTGCCGCCTTTGCGCCGATACCGGGCCGATACTGTCGCAGGCCCAGCCTAGACGGGCACTCCACATTGATATTGATACGGGCATCGATTTCGATCGTATGGCGCTGATCGATTATCAGGGCGGCCAGGCGGAAATCGATCCCGTGACCGGTCAGCGCAGGCTTACCCGTCTGCTTGATCTTGGCGGGCTTGCGATGCGCGGAAGCGTTATAATCCGGGGTGAACCGGGCCGCGCCGTGCGCGTCGACCTGCCAGATGAAGTTATCATGCGGGCACCAGGCGGCGGGCGTGTGGAGTTGCGTGATGTGCGCAGTGATTTGCCAGCCCAGCCGCGCATAGGCAGCGATGGAGAACTGCGCTTTTCCTTTGGCGGACGGATCATTGTTGATGGCGACGATGTCGGCAGTTTCCGCGGGAGAATGCGGGTTAGTGCGGAATATGAGTGAGCGGCAAGCAAAGTCTTAAGCCCGCTTTAACCATAGTCGTTAGCCGTATCTGAAACATGTTTCGCCACAAGAGACGCTGAATGGTGCGGGGGACACGTTCCGTTCAATTTACAATTCGGAAAGTGGAAAAGGGACTATCTATGAAAAATTTCAAAACTGTAATCGCCGCTGGCTCGGCCGTGATCGCTCTCGGCATGGGTGCAACTGGCGCGCACGCTGCTACGGCAACCGCTGATGCAACGGCTCAGATCCTGCAGCAGGTTCAGATTTCCAAAACTGGCGATCTCAACTTCGGTACGATTGTGCCGGATACTGCCGCTTCAGGCGTTGTTTCGGTCGCCGCAAACGCTGCTGGCACACGCAGCTGCGCCGCCAATCTGACATGCGCCGGCGCGGCCAGCGTTTCATCCGCTTCGTTCAACGTTACGGGTGCCAATGGCCAGAATGTTGACGTTAGCGGCCTTGCTGGCCTGACGCAGCTCAGCGATGGCACGAACAACATGGCGATCGCCCTTTCGGGTTCGACCCCGGTTCTGGCGATGACCGGTTCGGCTGTTCCGCTTTATGTGGGCGGCGATCTGACCGTTGCAGCCAACCAGCCGGCTGGCGTCTATAGCGGCACCTTCTCGGTGAGCGTTGACTATCAATAATATCGCGATGCCAGCCTAGAGCTGGCACGATATCCTGACCTGGCCCGGCAGTGCGAAAGCGCTGCCGGGTTTTTCTTTGCCCAAGCCCAATTCTTGACGGAAAAGTAACCAGTTTCTGCAAGGTTCTATGAGTATTTCCGGGGGGTTATGCATTGCTGCACCGCGTGCTGCGTTGCGTCCCGGTTGTTTAGACGGAGACCTTCGCATGATCCTCAAATATTTACCTAAAATCGCTCGACCGGGCTGCGCAGCCCTAGCTCTCACAGTCGCCGCCATTGCCGCGCCTGTTCCGGCTCA
>CAJQMX010000242.1 GCA_905479515.1 uncultured Parasphingopyxis sp. | reverse complement strand
ATTTCCGCAATAACGGCCTGCATGCGGCAGACGCGGCGAAGATCATCCTCAACGGCGTGCGCGAAGAAAAGTGGCGCATCCTTGTGGGCGAGGATGCCGTGATGCTGGACGCGGCGGTGCGCGCCAATCCGGAAGCCGCATATGACCGCGATTTCACTGGCGCCATCGTCCAGGATTTCACCGATTAGACAGAAAATTCGGCAAAGCAGGGGGCAGCGCACGGCCATAGCAGATTGCCGTGGGCGCTGCCCGTGCTAAAGGGCGCGGGAAATGACAGACCTTAGCCATATCCGTAACTTCTCGATCATCGCCCATATCGATCACGGGAAGTCGACCCTTGCCGACCGCCTGATCCAGCAGACAGGCGGGCTCACCGAGCGTGAGATGTCCGAGCAAGTCCTTGATAATATGGACATCGAGAAAGAGCGCGGCATCACGATCAAGGCGCAGACCGTGCGCCTCAGCTACACCGCGAAAGACGGCGAGACCTATGAGCTCTCCCTCATGGACACGCCCGGCCATGTCGACTTCGCCTATGAAGTCTCCCGCAGCCTCGCCGCCTGTGAAGGCGCGCTGCTTGTCGTGGATGCCTCGCAAGGCGTGGAGGCCCAGACACTCGCCAATGTCTACCAGTCGATCGAGCATGATCACGAGATCGTTCCGGTCATCAACAAGATCGACCTTCCCGCCGCCGAGCCCGAACAGGTCCGCGCGGAGATCGAAGAGATCATCGGCATCCCGGCCGACGAAGCCGTGCTCGCCAGCGCCAAGACCGGCGAAGGCATTGCCGAGATCCTCGAACAGATCGTCCTCAAGATCCCGCCCCCCAAAGGTGACCGCGACGCGCCGCTGAAGGCCATGCTCGTCGACTCATGGTACGACCCCTATCTCGGCGTCGTGATCCTTGTGCGCGTCTATGACGGCGTCCTCAAAAAGGGCCTGCCGATCAAGTTCATGCAGAACGGCACGCAGCATCTGGTCGACCGCGTCGGCTGCATGCGCCCCAAGATCGAGCAGCTAGACGAGCTCGGCCCCGGCGAGATCGGCTTCATCACCGCGCAGATCAAGGAAGTGGCGGACACGGCGGTCGGCGACACGATCACCACGGTCAAGAATTCCGCGACCGAGGCCCTGCCCGGCTATAAGGAAGTCCAGTCGGTCGTCTTTTGCGGCCTTTTCCCGGTCGACGCGGCGGATTTTGACAAGCTGCGCGAATCCATCTCCAAGCTGCGCCTCAACGATGCCAGCTTCAGCTTTGAGATGGAGAGCAGCGCCGCGCTTGGCCAGGGCTTCCGCGCCGGCTTCCTTGGCCTGCTGCATCTGGAGATCATCCAGGAGCGGCTGACGCGCGAATATGACCTGGACCTCATCACGACAGCGCCTTCCGTCGTCTACAAGCTAACGATGACGGACGGGACGGAGATGGAGCTCCACAACCCGGCCGATATGCCGGACGTGGTGAAGATCGCGGTGATCGAGGAGCCCTGGATCAAGGCAACCATTTATGTGCCCGACGAATATCTCGGCCCGATCCTCAAACTCTGTCAGGACCGGCGCGGCATCCAGCAGCAGCTGACCTATGTCGGCGGCCGCGCGCAGCTGGTCTATGAACTGCCGCTCAACGAAGTGGTGTTTGATTTCTACGACCGGCTCAAAAGCATCAGCCGCGGCTATGCCAGCTTTGACTATGAAGCGATCGGCCACCGCGAGGGCGATCTCGTCAAGATGAACATCCTCGTCAATGCCGAGCCCGTCGACGCGCTCAGCATGATCGTCCACCGCGCCGCCGCCGAAACCCGGGGCCGCCATATGTGCGAGCGCCTCAAAGACCTGATCCCCCGCCACCTCTTCAAGATCCCCATCCAGGCCGCGATTGGCGGCAAGGTCATCGCCCGCGAGACGATTGGGGCGATGCGCAAGGATGTGACCGCCAAATGCTATGGCGGCGATATTTCCAGAAAAAAGAAGCTTTTGGAAAAACAGAAGAAAGGCAAAGCAAAGATGCGCGAGTACGGAAACGTCAGCATCCCGCAAGAAGCTTTCATAGCTGCCTTGAAAATGGGCGAAGAATAAGCTGCTGGAGAAGCAGAGTGTGCGTGGCGCTCGATCCGGAGGATCGAGAAAGCCGGGCTCACGGGTAAGGCGAAGATGCGGAAATATGGGAATGGGAGCATCCCGCAGGAAGCGTTTATTGCGGCGCTGAAGCTGGGGTTACAACACTAGGCGGGAGGGAGTTACCATCCCTCCATTTTGAACAAGCGCCCCGTCTCATTTTCGTCATGCAACAATAGTATTATTTCTGAACTATCAATCGCACTTTGGCCGCCATGTCCCGGCGGCATATCTGAATCAATTAGTGTAATTGTCGACTGTATCCCAAATGTGCAATAACGACGAAATACCGCTAGAAGATTACTCTTCTTTCTGTCGTCAAGGGACTCAAAAACTCCGTCATGATAGGCAAAACGCGGGAATGCCACGCCTAAATGGGCACGCAAGACTGCTAGATCAAACGCAACACACAACAGTTTCTTGTAGCTGTGTCCGCGATCGGCGCTGGTCGTGTTACCTGAATCATCGAGTAAACCAGCATTGAATTCTAGGTGTCCTTTGTTGTTGACCTCTACATTCAGCAATGCTTTTTTGTCTATCACCTCTTCTACTATCTCATTGAAATAAATACGTATCATTGAAAATTGGCTGCTGTCGTTTCTACTTTGAGTTTCTACATCAGCTTCAATCTCATTTTGCAGCTTAGTTTTTTCCTCTTTGAGTGATCGGATTTCGGTCTTAAGAATTTGAAATCTTTTAATAATTTCTCGCTGTCGCTCAAGTGATTCTATATCAGCTCGCAACGAGACTATCTCTCCCGACACCCGCTTATATTTATCAAAAGCGTCAGTGCTACTTAGAAATGAAAGCAATTCAGAGCGTCGGCCGCCTAATTCGTCCAATTTTGCGTTGATAGATTCTAGCTCAGCGTCAATTTCTTTCTGCTCTTCCAAAAGATAACCGCGTCGCTCATCAGTGATAGCTTGATTAAACGAAATCAGCTGCTGAAAATCTTTCTTGATTTGCCCTTCAAACACCACGCCGGCTTCGGCAAAAAGGTCTTTTGCATTTTCCGGACTGAATAGAATCTGATCTTCATCCAAAGAATCGACCAATTTTTGTCGATTTTTCTGAAGTGAATATCTGCGTTCGTTCAGGGATGCGATTTCACCATCGACTTGCTCCACGACCTTTTGCGTCTCCGCCTTATCCTCATGGCGAAAATCAAATTGGTCAACAAGCATCTGTTTTTTATCAGCTTCTTGACGCTTAAGCAGGAGAATGCCGTCAACCTGACTCCCATCCGGCACATCATCACCTAGCTCCATACGCAAAGTACTTAGCTTGTTCTGCTTAGAGTCAATCTCGTCCTCTTTTTCATAATGGCGGCCCACAAGCGTGGCATTGAAGCCTAAAATGTGTGCTAGGAATGGTTTCCAGTCGGCGTGCGAGTTCGCAAATCTCCTCAGATGGAAGACATCTTGGAAATCGTCTTGAGAACGCAAAAAATACCCTAAGCCCTTGCGATAGTGCCAAGGCTTCAAGGCATCCAAGTCCAACATACTGTCGAGAATCTTTTTGGCACGATCAAATGGAACGTCATAATGATCCCACCCTTTCTCTTCGAGGGACGAGAAATCTTGGTGCCGCGCCGAATGCCGCTTGAAAGCTATTTTGGATGGGTTTTCGACAGATCGACGCAACGTAACGTAGCGACCAATATCTAATTCGATTTCAAAAAAGAAAACAAAATCTTCAAAAAGCTCTAAGTGCTTGAAGAGAAAAAAAGACTTGCTCCTTCCTGATAGAAATCCAAAATCGAGAAGTCGGCCGAGAGTCGTTTTTCCGAGGTTGTGAGTATCTCGATTTTTATTTTCAGGGACACGGATTTCAGCCAAGACCACGTTAAGGCCAGGTCGAAATTCGATCGATCCAAAACGTTTGGAGTCATTGGAATATACCCCCGTTGCGTGTCAACCAGTGTTAGCCTGGTTTGTCAGAATTTCCTTGGCAGGGAATCGCGGCGATTTGTTTGTCAGACTCGACCTGACGGTCGAGCGCCGCACCGGCCCGCACCCCCTCCCGACCTCCCACGAGTGTACCCTGATTGGGAGGTCGGGAGGGGGTGCGGGCTGGCGCGGCGCCAGAGGCGAAGCCGAAGGTCTGACCAACCATCTGTCATATAACCGCAACATGGAGGCCATCACACCGTAACACTTTCGTCATAGAGCCGGGGCGAAATTGTCATCGGAGCTTCATCAAAATGAAACATACCGCCCTTGCGCTTTCGGCCTGTGCTGCGGCCATGATCGTCAGCACGCCGGCGCTGGCAGAGGATGTGCCGCCCGAGGTGCAGGCCGAGCTGCAGGAATTGCGGGCGCGGGTGCAGACGCTGGAAGCGATGGTTGCGCAGCTGGTCGGGTCGCAGACGGCGGTGGCGAGCCAGGCTGCCGAAGCGAGCGCGGCGGCTGCCCAGGCGCAGGCGGCGGCCAGCGAGGCGAGCGAGGCTGTCGCGGCGGCGCCCGCCATATCGATGGGTGCAGCGCCGCGGGTGCGCACGGCGAGCGGGTGGAGCTTCCAACCGTTCGGGCGCATCCAGTATGACATGGGCTATGTCAGCGGGCGGGACCGGCTGATGGATCCGGGGCTGGGCTGGGCGAATGAGCTCAGGCGCGGGCGGATCGGTGTGCAGGGCGATATTCCGGGCGGCTTTGGCTATAAGATGGAGCTGGATTTTGCCGATAATGATGTCGCGATCACCGATGCGCTGATCAGCTATGACGTGGGCGATTTCGCGTTCACGGTCGGCCAGCACAACCCGTTCCAGTCCCTCGAGGAGCTGACGTCAAGCCGCTTTACGAGCTTTATCGAGCGGGCGGCCTATACCGATGCGTTCAACTTTGAGCGGCGGGTCGGGCTGTCCGTGAATTATGCCAATGGCGATTTCCGCTGGGATGGCGGGGTGTTCACGGCGAGTATCGATGATCTGACCAATGATGAGCGGGACAGCTATTCCTTCGATACGCGGGCCGTGTACAGCCCGGAAGTGGGCGGGGCGCAGCTCCATTTCGGCGGGTCGCTGCACTGGCGGGATCTGCAGAGCCAGCCGGGCAACCGCTATCGCCAGCGGCCGCTGGTCCATACGACCGACACCCGCCTGATCGCGACGCCCGTGCTGCCGGTGTCCGAAGAGACAAGCTATGGGCTGGAAGCGGCGGTGATCCGCGGGCCTTTCCATGCGGTCGCCGAAATACACTGGCTGGAGGCACAGCTTTTTGCGGCGGCCGACCCGACTTTTTTTGGCGGCTATGCCGAGGCCGGACTGTTCCTCACACCGGGTGACACGCGCGGCTATTCAGGCGGCAAGTTTAACCGCACCCGCCCTGCGCGGACCGTGGACGAGGGCGGAATCGGCGCGGTGCAGATCAACGTCCGCTACGATTATCTTGATCTCAATGATGCGGGCATTGTCGGCGGGCAGCAGAATCTGATCGGTGCGTCCGTGATCTGGACGCCCATCGATCATGCGCGGCTGTCGCTCAGCTATGGCCATATCGAATATGACGATGCCGCCATCCCCGCCGGCTTTGACAGGAATTATTCAGTCGACAGTTTCGGTGTCCGCGCCGAAGTGGATTTCTAGGAAGCCCGGAAAAGGCTTGCTAAGCCGCCAGCCGTTCGGGGTCCGTTTCGCGGATCTTTGGCTGGTTGCCGGTCACGGTATAGGTGACCATCTCGGCAATATTCGTCGCCTGATCGCCGATCCGCTCCAGATGCTTGCTGATGAACAGCAGATGCGCGGCCTGGCTGATCTGGGCCGGTTCCTCGATCATGAACTCGATCAGGGCCTGGGTCAGCGCATCATGCAGGTCATCCACGACATCATCGCGTTCGCACACGTCCTGCGCCAGCTTCACATCGCCGTCTGCATAGGCGCGGACAACATCAACCAGCATGTCCTTCGCGGCAGTGTTCATGGCGGAGATCATCTTGCGCAGCGGCTTCGGATATTTGGCCGTTACGCTCGACACACGCCGCGCGATATTGCGGGCATAATCAGCCGTCCGTTCTAGCAGCGCAGCGATTTTGATCGCGGACACCAGAACCCGCAGATCGTCCGCCATCGGCGCACGCAGTGCGATCACATTAACGGCGGCTGCCTCAATCTGGGCGGCCAGCGTATCGATGGCCCGGTCAGCAATCACCACCTGGCCCGCCAGATCCGTATCGCGCTGCTCCAGCGCCCGGATCGCGTCGGCCATGGCCAGGGATGTGCGCCATCCCAGCTCCAATATATTGGCGCGCAGCTCGTTCAACTCATCGTCAAACGCCGATACTGTATGTTTCATTTCACCCGACATGACGGTCACTCCAAAATACGCGATTACAAATATGACATTTATGTTACAATAAATGACCCGCAAGTGCAATTAGAGTGTTTTGCGGGTGGCGGGCCTTTGCGGCCTAACCTGACCAATCGCTATCGCGCGCGCGTTGTTCCGCCTCGGCATCCACCGGATCGCCATCCATCAATGTTTGCGCGAATTCCAGAATGATGCGGTTGCCGGATCCGGCCTGGCGAAACTGCGAATTCCCCGCAGGCTCCGTGTCGGATACCGCCATTGCCACCTGCCACGCCCCGTCTTCCCGGCACGCCAGCCCGTCTATTTCAGGTCCGTCGAATGTCCGGCAATATTGGCCATCCTGATTGCGGAAAGTAATGCCGACCCGGATCGGAGAGTCCGCGCCCTGGGTGGAGGCAAGCTGCGTTTCGAGCGCGCCTGCCAGAGGATCGTCTGAAGCCAGAACAAGCCCCTGAGTGATCGAGGGCGATGATCCGTCCGCACCGCCAAAAATGGCTGGCCCGGCGAGAAGCCCAATGGCGAGACTTGCTGCGATTGCGCCAAGTTGCGGCAACCTCCAGCCATTCGGCAATCCCCGGCGGGTATCGCGATCGTGTTTGGCCGCAGCGAAATCCACGACCTCGGCCTCGGCGATCGGCTCGGCATCTTTCCCTTCCGCCCCCAGCAGCGCCTTGAACCGGTCCGGCACCGGCTCTTCGGCAATGGGTGCGAAATGGGCGGCAATCCGGGCCTTGAGTCCGCGCTGAACGTCGAGACGGGCCCGCAGGGCCGGATCATGCTCCACCGTTTCGGCTATCTGCGCGGCCTCCTCGGGCGAAAGCTCTCCATCAAGATAGGCCATGAGTTTTTCGTCATCGATCTTCATCATGCGGCCTCCAGCATTGCGGCCAACGCCTGACGGCCACGCGTCAAACGCGAGGTCAGCGTGCCCATCGGAATATCAAGAATTGCGGCGGCTTCCTTATAAGCCAGCCCTTCAACAAGAACGAGACCGATAACCTCGCGCTGTCCATCCGGCAGCCTTGCCATGGCACCATCAACATCCATCATCTGAACCTGGCGCTCGATATCAAGATGGCCGTCGGTACCGACCGCTTCACCGGCCTCTTCCGGTGCAAAAGTCTTGGAGCGCCGGGTGCGCGAACGGACCTCGTCGATCCAGCTATTTCGTATGATACGGTACATCCATGAATCCAATCGCGTGCCAGACTGCCATTGTTCGCGAGATTTCAGCGCCCGTTCGAGCGCAACCTGACATATGTCATCGGCATCGTCCGGATCGCGGGTCAGCGACCGGGCAAAGCGGCGCAAACGCGGCAGCAACTCCAGCAAATCGCGTTCAAATTCTCGCAAGAAGAAACTCTCCTTCGCTTGTCTCATGGAGTAAACGTGGCAGTTCGTCCGTTTAATCCCTGAGCAATGAAAAATATGCAAGGAAAGCCGGAATGACCCAACATCGCATCATCCAGGCGGCAATCGCGACGATTTTCATGTTGTCGCTGACAGCGCAGGCGAACGGCCAGTTGCTGGACCCTGTCGGCAATGTTCTCGGCACGGTTGGCGAGATCGGCAGGGATACCGTGGACACCGTGCGGGGCTCAGTGTCCGAGATTGACCGGCAGGCGCAAAGACTGGCCGATGACCGGCTCTCGCGATTGCGCCGTCTTACCCGCAGAAATCGCGACCAGATCGAAATGAGCAGCGATGGCCCGGCCGTGCGCGGTCAGATTGTTGCCATCGACCCCGGGCCGCAAACCCTCGCGCGGGCACGCGCGGCGGGCTATGCGATAATCGCCGACGACGAGATTGCGGGCCTCGACATCCGGTACGTTACCCTGGGATTGCCCGCCGGCACCTCGATCAGCGAGGCCGAGCGCGAGCTCGCGCGGATCGATCCCGAAGGCGAATTCACAGCCAATCATCTCCATTTCACCAGCGGCGGGACGGCGAACACTGTGGTTCTCGTCCAGTCAGCCCTGGCCGGAGCGGATAGCCAGATATCCAACCCGGCAATCGGCATTATAGACGGCGGCGTTGCCGATCATCCCGTGTTTGAAGGCCGTGTAGAGCAACGCGGTTTCGCCAGCGGCGCTCCCGTTGCGAGCGCGCACGCCACCGCCGTTGCCTCGCTTGCAGTCGGACGCGGGCGGATGCGCAGCGGCGCGCCCGGCGTGCCCCTTCTCGTGGCTGACATTTACGGGCGAGATCCGGCAGGGGGCAGCGCAACGGCGCTTGCGCGCGCCATTGGGTGGATGGCCGGTCGCCATGTGCCTGTGGTGACGATCAGCCTTGTCGGCCCCTCAAATGCGCTCGTCCAACGCGCCGTTCGCCAGGCACAGGCCCGGGGCATGCAGATCGTCGCTCCGGTCGGCAATGACGGGCCCGCCGCACCCGCCGCCTATCCGGCGTCTTATCGCGGCGTCATCGCGGTAACCGGCGTTGATCGGCGCAACCGCCCGCTGGTCGAGGCAGGGCGCAGCCTGCATCTTGATTATGCCGCGCCCGCCGCAGACATGGCAGCAGCCAGGCCCGGCGGCGGATATGGCCGTATTCGCGGCACATCTTTCGCCGTCCCGCTGGTCGCCGGAAGGCTCACGGCGCTGGGCAGCCGTTCCCGTCTGGACGCGGAAGCCGAAGATCTTGGCCCATCGGGAGCCGATGACCGTTTTGGCCGCGGGCTGGTCTGCGGCGATTGCAGAACCCCCTTTCGATAATTTTTTCGCAGCGATGGATTAAACCACTCTGGAGTCTCGTTACCGCAGTGAAGGCCATCACGGCCTCGCTTCTGAAAGGAGACTTATGATGAACAAGGCACTGATTCTTTCGACTGCGGTTATGCTTGGTATTGCTGCCGCTCCGGCCTCCGCTCAACTGCTTGGTGGCGGTGGCGGGCTTGGCGGGGGACTGGGCGGCGGACTGGGCGGGGCGGTAGGCGGAACCCTTGGCGGGATCCGCGGACCGATTGGCAGCGCGACCGGCTCGCTTGGCAGCTCGCTCGACGGCGCGGGCAGGCTTCGTGTCGACCGCTCTATTGATCGCCGCGAAGGCCGGGCCAGCGCAGGCGCTGAAGGCAGCGGATCGCTGACCGGCGCGGTCGATGGTGCGACCTCCTCCGCACTCGGTTCGACGGGCCTGACGGGCAACGCCAGCGCCTCAGGCAGTGGCGGAGCGAATGCCGAGGCCAATGGCCCAGGTACGGCGGCTCTCGAAAACACCGTTGGCCAGACGGTCGGTCAGGCACGCAGCACCGCCAACGGTGCCCGTAGCAGCGCTACAAGCCTCGCGCTCGGCGCAGTTTCGGGCAATGGCAGCGGGTCCGCAAGCGGATCGGGCAGCGGATCGGGTAGCGCAGGCGGCTCAGCCGGTGGCTCCCCTCTTGCCGGTGCTGGTTCAGCGGCCACGGACGCCGCAAGCTCTGTCACGGTGTCGCCGGGCATGATCGTCCAGGACAGTTCAGGACAGACGATTGGAACGGTCAACGCCCTGCGTTCGACTGCCAATGGATATGTTGACACCGTGCTCGTCCAGGCCGGTGACCGCATTGCCGAAATCGACGCGAGCAATTTCAGCGTCTCGGGTAACGCCCTTGTCTCAGCGATGAGCATGGCGGAGATTGCGCAAGCATCCGAAGAACAGCAACAGAACTAAAAGACGACCCTATATGGTGGCTCCGAACCCCGGTGGTTCGGGGCCATTATTTTTTGGTAAATCCACGGACGATCATCAATAGGCCCGGCGCGGAAATTGATGTCGCAACACACCCGCCTCCACCCACAAAAAAGGCCGGGCAGTTTCCCGCCCGGCCTTTCCTGATAATTGGCGGCTTTGCTTAGCTCTGCAAATCTTCCGCTGTCAGCAAGGTCATTGCTTCTGCGATGGCGGCATTTGTCGTCCGCATTTCCTCTGGATTGGCGATCATGCCTGCGTCGACAAGATAACCGTCAGGGCCCCATGCGGACACATATTCTGCGACGAATTCGCGCAGTCCGGGAATGGCCTGCAGGTGATTGCCCTTGATATAGATGAAGAGCGGGCGCGCACCCGGATAATCAAAGCTCGCGATGCTCTCATAAGTCGGGGCTACGCCATCGACAGATACGCCAACAACCTGGCCTTCATTCTGTTCCAGGAAGCTATAACCGAGAAGGCCGAGATAGCCCGGATTCTGGGAAACACGCTGGATGATCAGATTGTCATTCTCGCCTGCCTCGATGAAAGCCTGATCTTCTCGAACCACAGTACAAATCTGGTTCTTGCGGTCTTCATCCTGCTCCTCAAGCTCGGCCATGGCCGGATTGGTATCGCAGCCCGCTTCCATGATCAGCTCGATAAAGGCATCGCGCGTACCGCTGGTTGTCGGCGGGCCATAGACGCGGATCGGAATATTGGGGAGCGAAGGATCGATATCCGACCAGTTTTCGGCCGTCTGCTCTTCACCATAGGGTTCAGCGGCGAGCGCTTCGTATATCTGAACGCGGGTCAGCTCCATGCCGGGGCTGTCCGGCGATTCCACGACCGCCAGGCCATCAATACCGACCTGCAGCTCGATGATCTCATCGACGCCATTTTCCAAGCAGGTCGCAAATTCCGATTCCTTCATGCGGCGTGAGGCATTGGCGACGTCGGGATGTTCATCACCAACACCGGCACAAAACAGAGCCATACCGCCGCCCGTGCCGGTCGATTCCACGACCGGTGAGCTGAATTGCGGGTTGTTGCGGGCGAAATTTTCGGCGACCGCGCGGGTAAAGGGATAAACGGTCGAGCTGCCGACAACGGTGATAGCGCTAGCGCCGCTGTCATTGCCGCCGCCGCAACCGGCTAGGGTTACGGCCATAGCCGCCATCAGTCCTGAAATTAGGGGAGCGCGCACATTATCCTCCATGTTTGATGTGCAAAAGGGGCGCGCCCAACCGGGCCACCCTTGAAGTGCCTAATGCGACATCTATGTGACAATGCAGTGACAAAGCCTGCGTTGATTTGCCCCGTCTGCGCGGGAGAGTGATGCGCGCAATTGCTTCCCGCCTCCATGGAAATCGACTAGAACACGCACATGGCCCTTGAAGATCTTACGTCCAAACCGTTCTTCGTCGACAAGAACCGCGCATTCTGGGTGCTCCAGTCAGTGGGATGGTCAGGCTATTTCGTGCTGCGCGCGCTGGGCGGTATCGCCAACAATATGGGGCCGCTGTTCATTCTGCCCACGGCGATCGCCACCGCGACCGGATATTGCCTGACGCTGATTATGGCGGTGATCTTCCGCCAGCTCATAACCCGGAAGCCGCGGGTGACATGGGGCGGCTCCGTCACAGTAGTGCTGATTGGCTCGGCGATTTTCTCCTTTATCGAGGTTTGGGCGTTCACCGCCTTTTACCGGGGCGGCGACATGCCATCAGGCTTGCAGTTTTTCGGCGCCATCCTGCTCGACTTTACCCTGCTCGTCGCCTGGTCCGGTCTCTATTTCGGGATCAATTTCTATATCCTGATCGAGGAACAGAATGATCAGCTGCTCAGGCTC
>CAJQMX010000241.1 GCA_905479515.1 uncultured Parasphingopyxis sp. | reverse complement strand
TGTATGTATTTCTGAGTTCATTGAACCGGGCTACGGCAGAACTGGTCGATTGCTGGGCAAGATTGGAGAATGTCTCACTTTGTGATCGGCTGCTGGACGCTAGCGTGGAAAGCCTGGAAGTAAAATCCTGACCCAATGTTGGTGTGAACGGATAGGAAGAGTTCGGAACAGAATCGAACGAGTTTTCAGGAAAGCTCGTGGTTTGCGTCCCGCTATCACTGAACCCGCGCGTTTGCGCAGCGCCATAGGAAATATTCGGCGCAATCGATCCTTGCGCAAATTGTTTCGAGAACACGCTCGAATTTTCAATATTGCTATTGCCCAGCGACACATTGCCAGTGCTGGCTTCGCGGGCGGCTTCTTCCGCCGCATTTTGCGATGGATTGAGGTAAGATGTCGCTTGCCCAGAAATTGCAAGTGCGCCCCTCGCAATACCGCCAGCAAGAAATGGAATGGAGGCGACAAGATATCCAGCAAGCACGCCGATATCATTATTCACATCAACCATACCGGAAAAGTTTGCCAGACTTAGCCCTGTCCCACCCGCTGCGCCGCCAACATCAGATGCGCCTTTGAACATCAGGATCATGTGCAAAATGACAAACAATGGCCCCCATGCAGCAAGATAGAAGAAGCCGGTAATATAACCCCGCAGTGCCGTTGGTCCGGTTTTTGGCATCAGGAAAAGCGGGAACAGTACCGGAAACAGTGCATAGAAGACCACCGTCAGCACGATGTTGAGGATGGGTACCCATTTCATCGCATTTTGGGCAATGGAGCTATATGTCCGCTCGGTCTGGATGTCAGCACGGGTCTGGGAAAAAACATCGACGCTCGATGTGCCGCTGGAGCCCGCCATTCCGTGCATCGCTTGCTTCATCGCGTTGATGGTGAGTACCTGCCGGAATATCTCGCTGGCGTTTTTGGACACCCCGCTCAAATAGCTATATGCAATGGGCAAATCGGCAAACAGTTTGGCTTTCGCGAGCGCTGCGGTTTGTTTGGGATAGAGCTGGCGGCCAAATATTGTCCCCATTTCATCGATCATACCCACCCATTGGGAATTCAGATCGTTGTAAGCCGCGCGGCAGGTTATGATATTGGCGCTGACGCTGTCATCGGGATTGCGGGTCAGGAACTTTTGCGCGCGCGCTGCGCTTCCCGGCGCAATCACCGCCCAGATATCATCGCTGGCCGACAGTTCTTTCATTGAATAGCGGCCGAGAAGCAGATCATAGAATACGCACTGTCGAAAATGCTCGTCGAGATTGGCGGCAAATTCAGGATCAGAGATACGAAGGCTCCGCGTCGAATCAAATAGCCGCGAGCCATAGATCATTCCATTTTTTGAATAATCCAAATCGGTTGGCAACCCGAACACGGTTTCGGAGGAGCGTACCAGATAGTCGCCAATCTGGCTGGTGAAGCTTGCCATCAGTGCAAGGCCTAATGGTACATTGGCAACCTCGGCTGGTGCCAGTGATGGATTGATGCGGTCGGTGACGTGGACATCGAGGCGCGGCACCATCAAGCACATGTAGATTAGCGTCGCGCCCAAAAACCAGTGGAGCCATGCGCGCCAGTCCTGGTTGAACGCGACCACTATCACCGACAATGCAAGCCCCATGACCATAGCAACCTGTATCAGGCTTTTATAACCGCCCGCTCCGGTCCATGCCGCAACGGCATTGAGGACATTGACGATATATTCTCCGCCGCCTATTGTGAATACCTCGACCATCTATGCTGATACTCCGCTCAAGGTGTCAGCGAGCGGTTTTGAACCGCGCGCGACCAGTCGAGGGCTGCCGCCATTGACGGCGACATGGATGCCGAGAGCATATTCTCAATCATTGCAGTCTTTTCAATGATCTGCATGATAGCGCTGACCTTGGCCTGACTGTTAGATTGTCTATCGGCCAATGCGCGGCGCACTTCGCTCATTTGGCCCTGCCACATGGCAAGTTTGGCCTCATCCGCGCCGATGAAGGTGGACATCGAACGTCCGGCTTCTCCGACAATCCGTTCCAGAACTGCAAAGAGCAGATCAACCGAAGCAATTTCTGCCAGCGTCTCGCGGTCATCGGTTGGCATGCCGCGACCATAGGCGGCCTGCACGGTGAGAATTTTATAAAGCGGCACCGATGCGACCTGCAGCAATTCTTTTTCGGCATTGCCGATCGCTGTGTCGGCGCGAATAGCTTCGACCATGCTCGTGATCAGCGTGGCAACACGCGGACGTATAGCTTTAGAGCTAGCCAGGCTCATATTGCGAAACGTCGGATCGAGGCATTGATCGGCTTCGTCGCAATCAAAAACCTTGATGGTCTGGCCCGATGTGCCGTCGAGCAATGCCGTTACCAATGTCGAGGAGGCATCGCCTGCGAACGGCACAAATTTTCCCGGAGATGCATCTTTGGGCGGCACGTATATAATAGTCCCGATGAGCGTCATCGCATATTCTGCGAGTTCCCGGTCAAAGCTGCCGCCAGGATTGAAAAAGGCGGATTTCTTCAGGATATGCCATGTGTAGTTGCGCGCGACGCCAGGATTTACATCGGCATAATCACTGCCAGCACCAGCATTTGTAGAATCGCGCTGGCCTTTGGTACCGCAACCATGTTTAGCGGCAGCATAATCGGTAAATACACCCTCTGAGTTGCCAATCGCCTCGCAGATTGCCTTGTCCGCTAGATCACCCTTTGGCCAGATACCGCCCACTAGGCCTTGCGCCATTTCGCAGCTATTGATGTTGAGATTGTTCATGAGCTGCGCTTTTTGCGAGAACTCCTGCATGATTTTTGAGCATTCCGGACACACCGTGTCGATCGCGAGGCTAAAAGCAAAACCAACAGCGTTGTTCGCCACGGCTTTGAGCATCGCGACTATCTCGCTGGCGTTGATGAATGAAAACGAACCTGCAAAAATATCAATGCCGCCGCAGCCCGCTTTGGCAGAAGGTAGCTGCAAGTTAGCAATATTGGTCGTCTTCTGGGGAAAGCGCGTCCAGACATTGCCGAGACTATAATAGCCCGCTGACTGGCCCTCGAATGCTGTGGGTCCAGTGATATTGGCCGCGCCGCCCATATCATCCATGAACCGGTCCATGCTGTCACCGACATTGGCAGAAACAGGGGCGATTATCAGACTTGCGGCTGCGATCGTAGCGATTGCTTTTTTAATAATCATGTCCGGCTTCCTTTGATGTGAGCAAATAAATACGGTCCTGCAGTTCATCCGCTGAGATGATGCCGTAACCAATTGGAATGGCGCGGCTTTGCGCGCTATCCCACAGCACTAGGGCAGGGGTAATTTTAGGTTTCAATCCCATGCGCACGCGTTGCCCGGCCTCGACTGTGTAATTTTGGAAATGCCGTGATGGTCCGCCATCGGTTGAGATTGCGCGGACCGTTAGTTTCCAATGGTTAGATACTGATTTTACGATTGGCGACATGACCTCGCAGGCCCCGCAGCTCTGCGCGAAAAAGTAAAACAGCCCGTAGCGTTTCCCAAGATTGGCCATGACGGTATCACGCGAAGCGCTACGCGCATCCTGCCACTGCCTTTTGGCCAGCGTGGAAACCGGGCGCTCGAGCGTATAATCCAGATCGGGCTGCTGCCATATCGCGCGCTGCCAAACGTCCGAAAACAGTGACGCGCGATCAAGTTGTTCACGCTGGAAGCGTATGTATGCGATAACATTCTCGCGGGTTGGTTGGAGAATTGCTTTGGCTTTAAGCTCGCGCAATTCCTTCGTGACCGCATCGAGTTGCTCGCTTGCGCTGGCTTGTGGCTCTGGCGGCAGTTCTTTTGTTTCAGGCGGCTTTGGTTTGGTGCAATAGAACCAGTAGCCTAGCCGGCGCTTCTCGCAGTAGAGTTCATCCGCGCTGGTTCGCGTCATATTGGTTGGAGGATTGATTGCTTTGTATGCAGCGCCTTGCGCGAATGCCGGACTGATGGCCGCATCAATAAAAAAAATGATTGCAAGGACAAGCACGGCCATTCCACCGAGCGTCAAGGGCAGGGGAAGCGTGGAGCCAAAAACATTTTTCATGGGCCTGATCTTTCGTAGAAGTTCTTAATTTTCTGCTGAATATCATTGGCCGCTTCGAGCTCGTCTGGCAGGCGGGCCGCTTCGGTAAACTCTGAATAGATTTCGGAAAAATCCATTCTGGAAAGATCAAGCTGCGCGAATTCTTCGATTGTAAATCCATGACATTGTTCGTCTTTCGCCCGTGCCCAGGGCTTGGGAAGCTGCGCGCGGCCTTGTTCTTGTAAAATACGCGACAATTTGGAGGTGAAGCAGCAATAGGCTTTCTTCTTGGTGATGCAGATGCCGAGAATTTTCTTCGAGCAATAGCTGCCGACATAGGCGCACAGCCCATTTGCATCGCGCTGGTGAAGGAGTATCTCTTGCGTGTTGCAGCCCAAGGCAACCAATAGACTGATACCGGGAATGAGCGGAAAGCCTTTGCCCTTGCAGCAATTGAGCACGCCGAAAACTTTCGAGCCGCATGTTTCGCGCTCGCCTTTAAAAAGGGTCAGTGTATCGGGATCAAATTGTCCGCGCGCATCGTCCATTGCATGGAGCGCAACGGCTGCATCCCTGAACTCGTCATTGGGCGTACGTTCGATTGTCTCGCAGGATCCGTCGATGCAATAGACATCGCCGTCACAAATATACTGGTTGCCTGAGCCTTCAGTATCTGGAAGCGGGCAATCATAAACGCGCTCTATCGTTGAACAGGGATTATCTTCGCTCAGGCAATCTTGCCGCAGCAACTGGCAAGCCGGATCATTGTCGAGTTCCTCGCAATCATTGGCAGCGCGCCGCGCATTGCATTGATAGGCCCGCTCCCATGCCCAACAAGGTTTTGTAACCGGTACACCGTTTATGATGCGGGTTACAGGGTCGCTGTCGCTACAAGTTTCGGCCGTTTGCTCGCAATCTGCATCTTCGGCGAAAGTCCGGCATGCGGCATCATTTTTGTTTTCCTGAATAATATTTTCAGATGCCGTCGCATAAGGCGTTTCTCCTGCAACAGGGGCGCTGCAACTCATCTCGACATATGGTTCGCCGGGCTCAACGCAATATCGTCCCTGTTCGCGGTTGCCGCCCCATTGCAAACATGGGCCTGGGCGTATTCCGGCCCTCCGGCATCCATTTGCGTTAAATATCTCGCAAGAAGGGACGCCGCCAAAACCGTAAGGACTGATGTCGCTGCACAAATAATGATATTGGGTCCGCTGCTCGACGCTTACATCTAGATAGATACTGCAGCTCTCGTTTGTTTCTTCCAGCGCTACCCCGCTATTGCAGGTAGCCGTGTAGCGACCGGGCGATCCGGGAGAGGGTGGGAGCGGAACGCAGCGCCCCTGCGCCCCGCCAATTTCCATTCCGCTGGTATAGGCAAGTGGGTCTTCGTTGATAGGTTTGGAGCGCGCTGTGACTGCTTTGATTTCATCCGTCTCGAACTTTGCGCGCCGGGCATTGGAATCCTTAATCGCTTTCATGCCTTCATGGCTCCGCGCTACGGCCCTTGCATCGCCTTCAATACGTTCCGGATTATCGGCATAACCCGCCTCAGCAGGATTTGAGGTGTATCCGGGAATACGCGCAGCATTGGGCTGCGTGCTTGCATTTGAGCGCGCGCGTTCCTGCTGTTCTTTGGCAAAGGCTTTTCCGTCTTCGCTGGCCGCCTCGCGGTCCTGTGCCGCCAGCGGTGAGCCTGCGGAGAAACTGATGACCATGACGGCGAGGACAAGGCTTTTAAGAGATATCATCGCTCAGCGCTCCTCCTTCAGGCGGGCAAGGTGCAGCGCAGCGAGACGCGATCCGGGACCAGCGCCGCCCGCAAATGTTTCGAGCGCATATTCGACGCTGACATTGCCGGTCATCCGGTCATGGGGCGGAACAGCGCCTTTGCAGTCGAAACCATCGCACAGCGTAAAATCGGATGAGGCCATGACAAAACTGGGCGCAGCCTTGATATCGAACGCCCGGAACAGTCTGGGATCAATACCGAGCGCGGATAATTGTTTGCCGTCCGAGACCATGGCGGAAAGCATTTTTGTAAGCTGTTTGGCGCTGCCTCCGGGAAAACCGCGCAGCACCGTAACGCCGCCCGCTGCTGCAGTGTCGCGAACAAGCCTTTTCAAAGACTGCTGCGGCATCGACCGGCTTGCAAAGGCAATGAAACGCGGCGCGTCGCCTAGTTTGGCTTTAGCCATTTTTGCATGATCCGAAATCATTCGGTCGAAATCAAAGATCTCGTCTTTGTTATTGTCTTTGCGGTTCGTGAGGTTTTGATCGACCGTCTGCGCATATCGTTCTTGATTGGCCCGCGCCTGTTCCTGTGTCTGACGGGCGTCGCTGCGCAAATCCTCGCTGCGCATACGGACATTTTCGGCAAGTGCTTCTGCTTCATCGGCAAACGTCTTGCTCGAGGCCCGAATGGCATCAATGTCGAGCATGTCCGAGTTCACGCTTTGCGCGGCGGCAAAACCGGCGGATGCGGTGATCGTGAACAAAAACGAAAAGAGAACGAAGTTCTTCATAGGGCACAGCAATTCCGTTTACGCCAGACGAGATAGCCCATGTCCTCGCCAATGGCGGGGATGACCTGTCCGGCAGATTGAAAGGTGGTTGAAGCTCCAATGGGCGGGCAGGCATAACGGCCCTTTGTCGCCGGATTAGGATTGGTAGCCTGCAGGCGGTATTGCTGCTTGCGCATGATCGGCATCAGATATTTGCCGCACAGGCCTTTTTTGCCCATGGTTCCCCAGGACACCAATTGGCGGTGTAATTTGAAAGCAAAGCGCGACAATACGAGACGCGAGGCCTGGACATGGCCGATACTCGCTGAGACATTGCCGTTCATCGGGTACATCGAACCCTGACAACCAGCACACCAGAACAGTTCATCACGCGGCAGATTGATCGTGGCAGAAACACAATCCGCAGCGCAGGCAGCCAGCGCTAGCGGATTGGCGAACAGCACTGCTTCGGGATTAATAATCGCAGTAAGTTCACTGTCTTGCCAGAGCGGATCGATCTCGGAGATGTACAGGATATCCACAGAGCCAGCTTCGAGACAGAGGAAATCAGCAACAATTTCCATCCAGTAGATCAGCGGATAGGCATACCAATGGACATGCCAGCTGGAATAATATTGGCTCGCGCCGCCAATGGCCGATGGTCCCGAGATGGATCGGTAGCCAATATCAAATCCGGGATCGATCTTGAGCCCGCCGAGATTGACAAAACACCAGGGTTTCATGCTGACATCGGCAAGCCGGACCGGCTCCCAGAAACCCATGGCGATGCCGGGGCGGATACCGCACAGACAAACGGGCAAGGTAGGATTTTTAGGATCAGGTCTGCTTGATGGCCAGATATCCAGGCCGCCAATCGAAAGCGGAAAAAGACAGGACCAGCAGATATCGGTGATTGGATTGACAAATTTACCAGTGCACCGGCCCGGTCCGGCATCCGCGCGCGCCGGCGCTGAGGCAAACAGGCTGATTGCCAGCAGACATAATAGCATTACAGATTTTAATCTGAAGATATTCAAAAAGCCTTTTATCATTGGGTTGGCCTCCGCTTTTCAGACAGCGCAAATTCGCGGATACGCAGCATCCGGCCCTGTTGATCGACCATCGCTGGTAGTGCTTTAATGTCGAAATGTGCGGTCAGCTTGCCGCCCTGATCAAAATAGAAGCGTCTTTGGCGCGCTTTCATAAGTTTAAGCGGCGCGCCGTTTGTCAAAATGAGTTTTGCGGTCTTTGATTTTTGCGCAAATGCCCATTCGAGCTGGGCTGGATCATCGCCGTCTAAAAATATCAATGCCGCGCGCAGCGGAACCGTATCGAGAGGATTGACCCTGGTTCCTTTGGCCCAGATCCTGCGTTTATCATGACCAAAAATATCGGCCTGCAATGTGATGGTCGGATCGAACAGGCGCGTTGTGGATTTTTCTGCTCTGATCAACCCCGCAACGGGTTTAGGCCGGTTTACCCTTGCGATGGTGCGCGCTTTGAGTTTCTGGTTCAGCCGGTCAATGTCGCCATTCTTGTCCATGGTCTGAAGACGCGACTGAATTTGTTCGAGTAAATCCGGTTCAATAATTGGGAAATGAGTACCCTGCTGGCCATAGTCGCGCGCCAATACCGGTGTCGACAGCAAGGCTCCAATGAGGAAAGGCAAAGTTAGTCTGTTCACAATATTGCCCTCCCGGTGCCAATAATCCGGGGTGCACAAATGAAACCGATCTCGCCATAGCGGCTATCAAAGCCATGTTTGTGGGACGTTCCAACATAATAGCAGCCGTCCGGAATGATGCCTTCAGGGCCTTTGGTAAGCGCGACCCCTTTGCGGGTTTTGGGTTTGGTTCGCGCGACAAGCCTATTGTTGATGAAGACATTTTTGCCGTCATGGCGAACTTGATCACCCGGCATGCCCAATATCCGCTTGCCGAAGATTTGCGGCTTCTTGCCGAAATGGGTGCTGAGCAATTCTGAACGCGGCGGCTCGAAGAAAATCAACGCGCCGCGAGAAGGGGTGAAATTCTTGTCCAGCCAGAATGCCCAGTTGGGCAGGCTGGGACTGGCATTGATCAAGAGCGCATGATTGTCGCTGAATTTGGCTATCGGCGCATAGAGCAGCGGGACCGCTACCAGCATTGCCAGAACAAGCGGGCGTTTCAGGCGGGATCTAATACCGTTCATTGCGGCTTCTCCCGGCTATCGTTTTCCAGTTTTTGGGCGATTCTGGTTTTGAGCTGCGGCGTGGCATCGGGCGTATTTTTTGAAAGCACGGCTTCAGCAACCAAAATCACATGTCCGCTACGACCCAAATCATCCACCGCCGCTTCGGTTGCTTGGAGATACCGGGCAATTTCTTGCCGGGTGACTTCGGGATCAGCATCACCCTTTGCCTCCCCGTCAATGAAATCCCGCATGATCTCGGACATGCGGACTTGCACTATTTGTTGTCTATTGGGCTCGATCAGACGCAAGCTGACCCAGATGATCCACAAAATCGCAGCCGTTACCAGAAGGACCGTCACAACGGATCGTGCGCTTGGTAGATGCTCTAATAGTGCTGGTTTAGTCATCCCTCTCTCCCTTCGGGAAAATCATCGGTAATCCGCGCAATAAATCTCGGTATCCTAAGCGCCGCGATCAGAGCAGTAGACCCAAAGAAAATGATTTTGAGGTCGCTGGAAAACGCCAATCTGCGCATCCCGTCCGCTTGAAGATAGCGAACGGATAAATTATCAAGATGCGTGAATAGCCCGAGCAAATCCCAACCGGATAACAGCAGGAAAAAGCAAAGCGGCAGACCAAGCGCCATCAATACCGAGCTCATGGTGAACAACGATACTTCCAGCATGATGTGGCAAGTGGCTTGAAAAAACTGCTTTAATGGAAACGACGTACCTTTGCAGCGCTGGTCCTTGCTTGTCCCAAGCGATAAATATTGATCAAACAGCGTATCGGTTTTGTCAGGCATCTTGAGCGCCCTTCCGATTGTCGCCGCCAACACCGGACACGCGGGCAATGGCCTGTGCCAGAGAAGCACCCGCTTCCTGTTCAGCTTCGATCGCAGCATAAACATCGGGCGAGGAAGAATAGATGCAGGCGGAATAGGGATCAAGAACCAGCCTGCCGATCGCTTGCGTTTCCGGGCCTTTGATAAAGACCTCGCTATATTCCTCGCCCGAACGTTTCAAACTGCGGATTAGCGTTTCGGTGCGATCATCCATGTCGAGGCGGTCGTTTTTGCGAAAATCTGCAATGGTTTCCGGCTTTTGCTGGAGCACTAGCATCCAGTCGCTATTTTCCAGCGCTGCGGCAGCGCCGTCTGATTTATAATAATCATTGAGTGACTGCGTGGCTGTTGCGAGCGCGCCGCCATATTTTCGCGCAGTACGCGCATAGGTTTCGACAAACTCGCCCATCGAGCCGCCTTTAAGGAGCGACCATGCTTCATCGATCAACAGCAATTTCTTGGTGCTGCGCGGGCTTTGGGTCATCGCCTGACTGGTCATGAACATGATAGCGCACAGAATGACCGATCTTAAGTCCTCGCGCGTTGCAAGATCAGACATCTCAAATACGGTAAAATCATCATCGAGCGCGATACTGGCCTGACCTTCAAAAAAGCCGCCATAGCTTCCGCCGCTCATATAGGGTCCGATGGCAACGCCCAGATCATCGGCGACAGGATTGGAAATGCCCGCGAATGCTGCCGCCACATCATTGATGGTGCCGCCGCTCCCAAGCGCTTCCCAAACTGCCGTGACCGCCTGATCGATCAGACCGCGCTCGGTATCGGTAAGCCGGTCGCTGTGGCGGGCCATTTGACCGACAATCGCTTTCACCATCGCGATGCAGTCGAGCTTATAATCATCGTCTTTAGCAGCGCGCACATCATCGATCATTGAAAAGGGATTGAGCGAGAAACCGGATTTGAGCGTAAACTCGACAAAGCGCCCGCCCTGCAATTTAACTGAATGCTCGAACGAGCGGCCATCGTCGATCACAACAACTTTCGCGCCCGCGCCGCGCAGGCTTGCGCACATTTCCTGGAGCAGCACCGATTTTCCGGAACCGGATTTTCCGCAAATCGCAACATTATGGTTTCCCGCGTCATTTTCAAATGGCGACCAGTAAAAAGGTTGCCCGCGCCTGCCGACAAGCAGCAGATGTGGCAGCGGCCCGCCCAGAAACTCGCCCTGCAAGGGTGCAATATGAGCTGCGCTAGTTGAAAGCATGGTTTTAAGCCGCTTTAACCGTTTAAGATCATGGGCAAGGCCATCCGCCAGTGTCATGGGCATGGCGGCGATCAGCCCGTGGAGCTGGAGAAACCGCTCGTCGGCCAAATCCCAACCGGCAGCCTTGTAGATAGCCTTGATCGAGCGTTCATGGGCATCGCCGAGGCCAAGCGGTGAATAGCTGGTAACGCCGTAAAAAAGTTGCACGAGGCGTTTCCCGGCCTGCAATTCTGCCTGGACGTGGCTCCATTCCGAAGATTGCTGGGCGAGCTTGGGCAGAAACCGCGCGCTTTTGGACTGGCTAAGGCTGGTTGTGCGCATAAATTTGAAACCGGCTTTTGCCGATGCGCCTTCGCGGTCAGGATAAACCAGACAAAGCATGGTCGCAGCCGGGCAGGGGAAGCGCA
>CAJQMX010000240.1 GCA_905479515.1 uncultured Parasphingopyxis sp. | reverse complement strand
AGAAAGCCCAGTCCGGCGCGCAATCTCGCGAATTGGCATTTTGTCACGTAATGCCCAACGTCGAATAACACTTAAAAATCCCATGTCTATCAATCCATGTCTCCCTGAACAAAACCGTCAGGGTAATGTGTTCACATGGGTCAATTCTCAGTGACAATTTATGGGGCTACCGGGTCAGTTCTCAGTGACATTCAACAGTCTCACGATTCCAAGTTGTTTCATTAGTTGCTGCGGCGGGCATCCACCGCCCTGTCCCATTGGGCACAGCAAACAGTGAGACCTTGTGCCAAACCCGAGTTCCCATTTGGTGCTCAGGATTTACGTGCGCCAGAGCTTGATTTCGAAGCGTGATGAGAGCCTTGTGATCTTCATTCTGGTCTTTCGTCAATTGTTTCTTGTTTAACTGAATTGAGCCTCGCTCTCCGAGCTTTCCACCAGTTGATGTTGCGCGAACATACAAACTAACGGCGGTCGTTTGAAGCGCTTTTACAATTGTTTGCTCTTGAGGCCCAAACGTTTCGTCTGTCTGGTCTACTTTAGCTCTAAGGATTTTACAGCAATCACTTGCTTGAAGAAGGTCGCCCAAACATGCTTCAGCGCGCCATGCTTGGACGAGAAGGCCATTTAGTTTTTGCTGTTTTTTAGTACGATTACGGCTCTTGGAAAGTGCTAGCAAATCAACGAATGGCGGGTAATTCATATCACACTTCCTATGCTTCTGATTATTTGATGCAGCATACAGCGTAAATTCAAGCCCGCAGCTTTTATTATCCAACCCTATTGCGGTTAGGCTACGTCTGTAGCGACAGCCCATGAGCTTTCAAAATAGACCTGCTACGGTTGATATTTGATACCATATTTTACAGCCTTAACGGCCAAACGTCTTGCCTTCTTCTTTCTTTGTGTCACGCCGTGCGAGTTGAAATCAGCGAGTGCATGAGCTGGATTTTCGTCTATAGGATCTCGCTTTGTTGGTATGGATTCTTCAGAAAAATCATTTTTAAGGACAGAGAAAACTCCAATAGACTCCAAATTGTTAGCTATATGGCGATCATAAGATTCAGCCGGTGCGGAAAGTGATGATTGATCGACGCTTAGCATGAAGTCATGTGCCGCCGAAGGATTGAAGGCACTACTATTTATTCGCCCATTGTCAAAATCGATTGGATGAATATTACGTAGTAGCTCTTCTTCTGAGGGCATCGTTTCTGAAGTCAATTTTTGAAGCCTTCTAAATTCGACAGATCATTCAATAACTTAGGACTTATCCCAAAGAAGGTTTTCTCTGTTGGGTCATTGTCGCTATCATCGAATACCTCGAGCTGAATATAGTCGTCTTTACATATCACGGTCACTTCATGGCCATTGCTTTCGAACTCAATCTTTATGCTTCCATCGAGCTCAGGAAAAAGCGCAACATTAGAATAGATTCCACAAATAAATCCTGACAAGTCATTACAATACCGCGCCGCCTTAACGCCAATGCTCTTCCCCAACCCATCCTTCCAATTGTCCTTGAGGCCAGTTAGCACTATCAGCCGTTCAAGGAAGCGCGTATGTTCTCTATTACTGGAAATTCTTTTGATTGCACCCGTATCCAAAACCTTTGATACCTGACCAGTGCTTAAGACGCTTGCCTGAATTTCAAATTCAACGAATGCAGCAATTGGAAAACGGTCGTCACGCAATTGTTCGCTAGGAACTGGTAGCTTAAAGATTCCATGCTCAGAAAGGACTTCAATCTGCTCCGAATGATCGAGTATTGCCCTGACTATGCCCATCCCAAGAACTGGTTTGATTTGTGGGCCTATGACCGCGTCGCTGAGAGCTAACATGGTTTTTTTGGAATATCGCACCGACGGGTTATTTTGATCTTTGCCAGTCCGTGACTTCACTTCGAGGCTTTCATCTTCCCTGAAATTGGAGATTAGCTTCAAAAGTGGCTTTTTGATCGAACTGTTTAAACCTGAAATCGGTTGGTTTTGGTTGGCTGCTTTTGAAATTTTTAGAAATTGAGTTTGCGCTAATGCCATGTAATTTAGGGAAAACTCATCGGTAAGAAAGCTATCGTACACAGAAGGGTCACTCTTCAAGACTGCATCGGCGCTGCCGTCTTCGATATGGGAAAATGAAAGTGAAAGTTTTTTTCGGAAATTCTGAGGTAACCGCGTGCTATCAGGGTTTCTCTCACGCCAGATATCTTCCGCTAACGCGAGTAGTACGTCTTGATAAGCCTTTACATTTTCAAGCAGATCCACGGGTAGGTTAGCAGACCCAAAACGCGTTCCAATAAATCGTAGCGATCCAAAGAATTCCTGCCCTTCTTTGTCGAGACCGTCAGACATGAAAAACCCAATGCATTAATATCTTAGCTTGTTCGAAGTCTTACTTGCTTGGTTTGGAACCAGCAACTTGCAGTTGCTTTAGACACCTATGCTATGATGAACTTGTTTGTAAACTCAGATGTTTTCTAACACGTTAGAAAACACGGGTGTCCGTGGGTTATAGTCAAGAATGTTTGATCTTGGTGCATGGCGCAGCGAAGGTCAGCTTTCCGCCCTGCTGTCGATGCTTTCGTCCAAAGTTTAGCCTTTACGCGACTGCAGCGAATTCACGCTTTGTCAGCATATTACAGGGACGCAAGGCAGATATTGAACGCCCGCTTGGCATCGACGAGATTACAATCTGGGAATTTTTTTTGAAAAAATTTGCGGGGCGGTTGTGATTGCTTTTTCTAATGCCAGAGCTCCTCACAGCGACCACGCGCTCGCCTGAGTCAAGGGGTATAGCCCTTCTGGGTCCCAGCAAAATATTGATATATAATGATAAATTGCACTTCAATTAAATCGAACCTCAGGAGACTCTCCCTTGTCTATCCCGCTACGCGGGCACACCTCACCACCATTCCGAAGCTGCCACGCCGTCAACATTCCAAGCAACCAACCTCAGTAAGTTGGGAAAGCCTGATAGCCTTAGAAATACCTTAGCAGCGTGATCAGGAGGTATAATATTATAGCGTCAGAAAATCGGAGCATAGGTATAGCTTCCTTGGGTCTGCCCGCGTAGCGGGATGATTTGGTGATGTGTCGCCGTAAGCGATTACAGCCAACGATTCAGGCCGATTCAATTGCCTTCTTGTCCATACCCCACTTGTCTAACGCTGCGCTTGCAGCGGACGGGTCTGTTCGGATACGTATGACAGTCTGACGCGACACACCGCATTCCTTGGCAATCGCTGTTACTGTACGGGTCTGCCCTAGCATATCTTGAATCAAGTCAAATGTTTGCCGCGTGTAGGATGGCTTCTTACCGCGATACTTGCGGTCTGCGTCTAGCCCCTCTTTCGCGTGTTTGATACCCGCTTGCCGCGCCTCTGTTTTGGCCTTCGTATCTGCACTCGCCATTGCCGCCATGAAGCCAAGCAAGGCGTTGCGAACGGCTTTGCCTGTATCATCGCCCGCTAAGTCATAGTCGGACTGAAACGTCATGTTGTTAATAATGGTCCGAACGGTGACACCCTTTTTGTTGAACGTCTCAATCGCGTCTTTCACATCATCATAATTGCGACCAAGTCTGTCTACCCAACGAACTAGTAGCGTATCCCCTGCCTGTAGAAGATCGTACAAGCGTTTGCCTTGGTCGCGATCCTGTAGGCGTGTAGTGACACCTGACACGCCGTGATCTGTTATCACGTTATCATCTGCGATCTGATAGCCTGCACCACGTGCTTGCTCTAGCTGGTGGGCGCTCGTTTGTTCTGCTGTGCTTACTCGAACGTAAAGCACTGTCTTTGCTGTCGGTGTCATCTCAAGACGTCCCTTTGTCCGTTTGGCTTGTGTCCCTTGATACCAGTGTCCGTATATGATTCGCAACCCTTACGGACGTACTATTGATAGTTTTGGAGGCGTTCGCGGGGCTATACTCTGACGGACACTTGGCAAGGGTTTGCGGAATGCGGGCATTAGCTCCGGCGGCATAGCGTAATGACTAACGTGCTTTGGGCGAACCGCTGCTTTGTAAGCAATGAAAGCAACTGCGCCCTCTCGTCTCTCAGCACTGGCTACCTGAATTAGATTTAAGGAGACCAATCCAATAAAGGCAAATGAGTGCTGACCACAGCAACTCTTTGGGTTGCATATGTCACTGCGATCAGCTTGATTGGCTCAGTTCGTAACGAGACTAATATCTTCAAGAAGTCTAAATAAAATCTTACCCGCGCGCACGTATTGGTGAACTATGACAAAAAACCTTAAAGAGCTTTGTAGAAAACTTACTGATTGCGACGCAAACGAGGCCCAGACTCGTCACGAAGTGATTGACACAGTCTTGCACGACATCCTCGCTTGGCCCAGAGCTTTGACAAAAGTTGAGGATTACATTGCGCCAGGGTTTGCGGACTATGTCCTAACCAAGCCCAACGGTGACTTACTTTTTTTTGTGGAGGCCAAAAGAGCGGGCAAACAGTTCACTTTACCTTTTTCACATAAGAAGGGCGAAACTCACTGTTATATGTCGATCAAAACACTCCTGACGGACGATACTATCTGTTCTGTAATGAAGCAAGTTCGTGAATATTGCATGGATACAGGTTGCGAGTATGGTGCGATAACAAACGGCAATGAGTGGGTGTGCTTCAAGTGTTTTGAAAAAGGGAAGCGATGGGATCAGCTAAAGGCACTTGTGATCCGTGGACCAGAGTTTTTCATCGATGATGAGATCAAGTCAAAGAACATCTTTTCCTATATCGCCATAACAGAACACTCGTCGCTCTCGACACACTTGGCGAGCGCACCACCGAAAGATCGACAGGTTTACGTCGCCAAAGATCGTATTGCAGCACACTCCCACCCCATCACCTCGAACCGGCTTGCGACAACGTTACGCCCAATTGCTAAGAGTAACTTTGGCGTCATCGAAGATCATCAAATCGAGCTAATGGATCGATGCTACGTGGCAGATCGTGGCTTTGCGCAGGTCTTGAGTGGAATGCGATCAATCATCAAAGATTCCCTTACACCTTATTTTGAAGAATATGGTGTGGAGCAGTTAGATGACACGGGAAAAGGTGGCGCATTTGGTGGCCGTCTAACAAAAAACATCAAGAATGCCAGAGGTGGAGAGGTTCTAATTCTTTTTGGTGGCAAAGGCGCAGGCAAGTCGACATTTATCCGTCGTCTTCTTCGGCATACTCCACCTAAATGGCTGAAAGAAAACTCAGTTGCGGCCGTTGTCGATCTGCTGAACGTACCGGAGGAAAAGAGTAAGGTCTATTCCGAGATTTGGCGTCGCTTGGTCTCAGATCTTGATACCGAAAAGCTCTTAAACGCCTCACGCGACACACTGCTTAACCATCTTTTCCAAGATCGTTTCGCCATCGCTTCCAAGCAAGAATTATCAGGTCTCCCAAAAGCTGGTGAGTTGTACAATGATCGCCTAAATAACTTAGTGTCGGAATGGAAAAGAGATCATAAATACTGCGCAGAGCGCCTTGCCGTAAGCTGTATCGAAAACGGAAAAGGTGTGATTGTAGTTATTGACAACACGGATCAATACGGCGGTGAAATTCAAGACTACTGCTTCACAACGGCGCAAGAAATAGCTCGCAGCCTGTCGTGTGTAACCATCATTTCGATGCGCGAGGAGCGCTTCCACAATTCTAAGATTCACGGGGTACTTGATGCATTTCAGAACTCTGGTTTTCACTTGAGTTCACCAAAGCCATCAACTGTTTTTCTAAAGCGCCTTGAGTACACTATCGATATTTTGGAAAATCCTGCCCGAAGAGGGGAATTGACCTACGTCACCGATAACGCCATGATCGCAGACTGCTGTTCCTATCTTCGTATTGTGGCCGATGGCATAAGAAAACCAAATTCCCCGCTGAATACCTTTCTTACAGCTTGCGGGCATGGTGACATTCGCCTTACTCTTGATTTGTTTCGCTCTTTTCTCTTGTCAGGCTACACGAATGTACAAGAAATGTTAGATGCGGGGGGATGGGTTTTTCAAATACACCAAGTGATCAAACCTGTAATGATCCCGTCGAGATACTTTTACGATGAACAACTTAGTGACATTCCCAATATCTTTCAGGCGAGAGATAGCCGTCTATCCTCACACTTTACAAGCCTTAGGATTCTGCGCCGTCTTTCGAAAAGTATTGGTGCTGGTTCTACAGAATTTGTCGCCATGGCCGAGCTTCGCGCATATTTTTCAGAAAAATTCAGAATGGTCTCTGACTTCAATCTATGCCTAGATATTCTTTTGCGACATGGCTTCATCGAGGCGAACAATCGGCTTGATTATTTCGATGAAAGTGTTGATCGCGTAAGAGTAACGAACTACGGCATCTATATGTTGAAAGATTTGGCTTTCAGTTTCACATATCTTGATCTTGTCTGCATCGACTGCAACTATTTTGATGAAGAGGCATGTAACAGCATAGTTGGATTGGCTAACGAAGAATACAGGTTGTTTTCGGGCAAAAAAAGAACCGATAGAGTACGTGTTCGCCTGCGTAGGGCCGAAGCATTTTTAAAATATCTCGTTGAGGAAGAGCAGCGAGAGATGGAAATCTTCGATTTGAAAATCCCTGAAGGAGAAACTTTTGGCGAGAAGTTATCTGCCTTGTTCCTAATTGAAAAGCGACGAGTGCTAGCTAGCGCAGAGAAGCAACAATACATCCGACGTTGATAGAGGGAATTTTTGTTGTGATCCGCAAGGTTGGAGATGGGGCTGTATAAAGCAGCTAAATAACTTTCTATTGCAGCATCTTTTCTGGTTCTTTGGGTATCCGTAAGTGAAATGCGGCGATGCGACGGCGTGTAAGAACTGTATGCAGCTTAGGTCCATTCGCTGTCTTTTGAATGGAAGACACTAAGGCTTATTCGGCTCTGAAATCGAAGTGCAACCCAATGAGCGCGAATGTAGTGGCAAGTCGGAACATCCAAAGAACACAGAGAACGGGGCAAACTGTATTTTCTAGACAGCGGTACAAAATCAGAGATCGAGATAAGAACACACAAGGGGCGCGGGCGTGAGAGCGTAAAAACTCGTTTGCGTGATAAGGGCGTCGTTGTGCCACTTCGCGTTTTGCCTG
>CAJQMX010000239.1 GCA_905479515.1 uncultured Parasphingopyxis sp. | reverse complement strand
GTCCGCTTTCCCGGTCTAACCTCCTAATAGCGGACCGGAAGCTATCCACCCAGTTGCCGTCATTA
This sequence comes from uncultured Parasphingopyxis sp., assembly GCA_905479515.1. The sequence continues at coordinate 7,119 of CAJQMX010000239.1, read as the reverse complement.
TGGTGTAAGCGCAGCGAATTCAGGCAATGGCCGCTTTCAGGCACGAACTTCTTCCTTCGGAATGGCGACAATTGGGCGCGAAGCGGACGTAGGATATAGCTTTCGCAGTCGTCCGCACTTAGAGCTGGGTGAAATTTACCAATCGGCTCCTGCTTCCACTCAATACTGCAGTGCAATCGGATTCTCAGAATCTAACTACACCCTCAAATGCCACTTGAATCCGGCGCAGCATGCGATCACAATTTGCCCGCCATGACCTTCTTTGATCTAGTAAAACTGCTCCGCGAGGAGACAATTCTGGGTGTTGAGATTGGTTTGACAGTCGCTATAATTTTTCATTTATATTCCTGAAACAGCTTTTCTATCTGTTCACATTCTGTTCTCAGGTAGAAATGGGTTCCAATAAGCACAAACCGATTCTCCCGAAGGCCTTTTCAACAGCGGGAAATATGCGCCTCAATGGTATCCAGATCAAAGCTTGGTGCACAAAGTGCCAAATGACATTCAAAGTCGACCTTGTAGCTCTCATCATGGTCAAAGGCCCGGACTATTCATTAGTTGGCAAGCATCCACCGTGCCGAATTTATGATTGTGACGGCCGATGTAATTTTTTGGTATCGTCTGACAAAGGAACGCCAATGATTACGCTAGATCGATGGACTGATTAATTTTTGCCTTCAGCTAGCATCTGCTGCTCATAGTCTGGATCATAATAGTGGATGATCAGTTTGCCATAGACATCAACTGTGATGGAAACGGCACCGCGAACTTTTCTGCATCATCTCCAGACAGCCAATCGTCGTAATCTTCGGGATGCAAAATCACCGGCATGGCTTTTGGATGGATTGGTTTGATAAGCGGATTTGGTTCGCAGGTTAGAAACGCAAAAACATTGCCTTCATCGAAAGGTCGCCAGATCCCGGCGAAAGCTGAGACAGGCGCTTCATCGACCTTGAACCAGCATTCTTCCCTCCCCGCATTGGGCTTGGGCTCCGCAAATTGCGTGAACGGCACAAGACAGCGATTTTCAGGCTTTGTCAGCATCGAGCGCCAGAATGAGCTGGAGAGATTGCGGACGTTGGTTATTCGTTTTGTGACTGTCGTGCCCGGGGCGCTTCCCTTTCATGGTCAGCGGAACGCCCCATTGCATGGTGTCCAGTTTCTTCTGACGGTCATCTACGCGGGCAACTATGCCTTGATATTTCGGCCAGACATCAATCTTGATTTCAGAGAACGGGGTATCATCAGCCGCGCCAATATATTCTTTCCAAGTGGGAATAGCTTCAGGATGATTTTGATAGTGGTTGCACATGTTCTCCGCCGATCAAGAAATTTGATATTCATGATTGATAATCGCCATACCATAGCGCGTCAAACCAGCCTGATCCCTTAATTAGGACTCCATGTTAGCCCAGAGAATGCGTGGCAACTAACATTGTTGGCTTGAGACGAGGGTAGGGGGTTAGGGCCTGCAATGGGTCAGATATAAGATGCAGGGTAGCACAGCATCGGGATAGGTAATTCAGAAGAGAGTAATTCTTTCAGAAAAGCAGAAAGTTTGAATCATGAAGTTGAAAGGAAAAATTCCAGCTTCGTGGTTCGAAACCACTCAGCGCGGCAAAGCCGCAAAGGAAAGAATCTCATGAACTATACCATTCCAGTTAACCCATCCGACTACCAATGTGGCGTAAATGATATCTTGCTCGCAATTGAAAACGAATTCTGTGCCTCTATTGCTACGCCATGCCTGGGCTTGAATACACTAGTTATGGGAGGCAGTAGATTAACCGAAGAAGCGGAATTCGACATTGCTGAATACTCTTTTGAACAGGACTGGAACATAATCTATGTCGCTCTAGGTAAATCAAAATTTGATTCCAAGCATCGGCTGGACGACATGAAAATCAGCTTTTTCGACGCGAGCGGATGGGGCGAAGCAATAGTGTATGATGACTGCAGAATTTGGAAAGAAGGAGCCTTGGCCCGTCTCGTTCTTCAAACTAGTGAAGCGCTTGAGATGAATGTAAGAATAAACGGGGATATCGAAATACGCGATGGCGAATGTTCCTACCACGAGCACGGATTCGACCTCGCCCGCATGGATCTGGGAAAGCGACTGACGCAGAAGCAGTTATCGGTCCCGGTCATCGGCACTATCGGAGATGCTAATGTAATCTTTGATATACAGACCTTGCCTAAAGCCTGGGTCGCCGATTGATTGGTTAAAACCGAAGCGGTCATCCCAAAAGTTCGTCAGAAGCGAACACCTACAAATCAATACCCGAGTAATGAAAGGGTTATTGAATTAGGGGGAAGAGGGGAAAAGCGGAGGCCGAGCCCGGCCCCGTGGCTTCGCCATAACTGGCTGACAATTAAGAAAGCGTAAAGAGCATGTAAGATAATTTCTGACAGGCTGCTCAGCAGCCACTGGGGGACGCAGAAAAAGGTCTGCGTCCCCACAGAGCGCCTGAGAGGCGCTTTCGTCCGCTTACGGCGGACGTGCCCGAAGTTCTATATATCGGGATTTTCCACTCTCCTCTTCATAATCATTTATTGGCTTAGGCATCGTGATCGACTGCAAGTCATTTATAATTTTTACTATTTTCATTTTTCAGGACTCCATATGCCGACGCATGCGGCTATATTCTTTTTTCCCTTCAACCCGGGAATTTCAAATTTCCCGTTCTTCAATCAGTTCTTTTTGAAACTGCCGCTATCGCGCCGCAGAAAAGCGGACCTCAGTGAATGGTGCTCTTGGTGTCGGCATGGTATACTGACCGATTGTTGCCATTAATTCCCGGACGCGTTGAGTTCAGGCGATGGTAGCTTCTAGGAACGAGCGTCGACCTTGGGAATGACGTCATTTGGGCGCATTTCGCTCCGTCTGTAGTTGGGCCGTTTCCGGACTGTCCGCTATTGGATGCTGGACGGTGGAAAGGGGACCTTCGGCAACCGCCCCAACAGTGGCCGTTTCCACTAGTTCGATCCAATGTCTGCTGTGGTCACAAAAGTGGACTCTAGGAAATGCAATGGTCCACTTGCGCGATCCAAAGCCTATTCATGTTTCAATGTTGACTGTTTGATTTTAACAACTTCTAACTACAACCACAGAAAGGGATAAATAGGAGGGACTAAATTGCGACTTACAATTCCAAGGATAGGAACGCCTTACCGGAATGCTAGTCGCCTATGGCAGGTTATGCGTTGGCTGATACCGTTCAGCATTGCTACAATTGCCCTGCTGGTGTTTTTATACCCTGCCGAAACATTCGGTTCGAATTTGGTCGTTCTAAGTCTATCGGAGACCTGTATACCCGGACATGGAATGTTTGATTGCAAGCCAGAGTTGTCTTGGGAATTTCTATTTTTTTTATGGGCAATGATTCCAACTATCATTTTGTATCGTTTGGTGATCGCTTTGGGAGAGCGGTATTGGACTAAAAACCCCGTCCACGGAGCAATAGCCGCGGTTGTTACGCTTGCCCTGTTGCCGCCATCAATTGATTATCTTTTGGTCAAGAGAACTTTGAATAATTTGGAGTTTGTCTCGTCTGTGCCAGATTTGCGAGGGAAAACGATTTTGTTGGACCAGACTAGTAGGCGTGCAGGCAATGAATGTGCCGAATACTGCCTTCGCCTGCTCTATGGAAGCAAAGTCAATCAGGTAATCGTGTTACATCAACCCTTGGAGAACCTTCCCAAAGAAAATAAGACGGCAGCTAGCTTCCGTTTGGGTGGTCCTAAACATTGTGCATATAATGTAGCCGTTGCAACCACTTCCCTCGCGGCAGATCGGGAGACTAAAAAAAAAGCAATGGGGCAAATCGCATCAGGCAATTGCATTGCAAAATCCGTCGCTAATATCGATCAAGCTGATTATATTTTGAAGCTTGAAATTGATATACCCAGCACTCCATACGACAAAAGTCATCTGGAATTTCAAAAGTCTGTCAGTAGCTATGGTGTAAGCCATGCACAGCTTTCGGTATTAGAAGAGGTTACTAAGACCCGACGCGACAAATTGCTCCAATTTGCTAGATTTCTCTCAGTGAATGTTATGCAATACCCTACAGCGCTTAAACTTTGGGGTGAAACTTGGTTTTCATCAAAACTCTATTACGCTCCTTATCAGGGGATCGATCCGATTCCGAAAAAATTTGAGAGTGCTGGACTTCCGTTGGGAGAACCCGAAGATATTGGATTTGCTCGCACCGAAGAGTTGTTGATTGATACGATCAATAACAAGGAACGGCGAATCTATGAACAAGATCGCTGGTGGATACGAAACTATCTTTCTGAGATTGCTAAAGAGAAATTGGATACGAAAAGAATAGATATTATCTCTAAGATGATCTCCGATCCCAGATTTGATTCATCCGATCTATATCTTTTTATAAGAGTTGTTCCCAAGATTGGGAATGAGAGGCTGGTCGATGCATTGATCAATCGAATACGCTCATATCCTGCCACAGGACAGGATAGAAAAGATCGCCAACAAGATATCAAAACCTATTCTAGCTTGATCATGCTCGATTCAGAAAAGGCAACTTGGTCTCGCATATTGCCTGATGTCCGAAAGATTACCCGCGACAAGACCATGATGGTTTATGCCTCTCCATTGATGCGAGCATATGGTGCCGGAAATTCTAAAGACGCTGAGGATTTGCTAACAATCTACCAGCGATTGATCCGAGAACACGCACTTGATGATGCTCCGTCAATCCGCGCTCGACCAGAATATCAAAGATATAAGGAACGCAGAAGAACGAGAAGCGAAGAGATCCAAGCTATTTTAACCGGCTTGTGTGCACTTGCAGATAAATCTGAAAAAATTCTGCCGACTCTCAAAGCAAGTGCAGCTGAAAATCTCCCATCCATGGGTGGCATCGGCTATCAGATATGGAAGACCATGGTAAAATTTGATGTGGATGTCGAACAAATGGGACGGGAACTGCAAGTCAATTCAGAGAGCCTTAACCGCATAAGATCAACATCTCAGGGCGTGAAGCTGATGCAAGAACGTAATCGCGATGGATTATCACCTAAAGAAGAAGGTTATGATTCTTGCGTCAAAGCGGCAGCTTAATGTCCGTTTTTGGGGAATAAGCCGTCATTGCCAATTGCTCAGGGCAATGACGGCTTCCCACCCAATTTCGGTCATTCGACTGATTGAATGGGAAATAAAAACGGCTGGTCTGCAAACGCCCCAATTTCGGTCGTTGCCGTTGGTTCGATCTAATGTCCGTTATGGGCGCAAAAGCGGACCGGACAGATTTGGTTTCTTAGATGCGCTAACTATCGCTGAGTTTGTTGTAGACGTGCGTCGCATTTGCTGTTTTCGCATAAGCGTATTGATCGGCAAATTCTTCAACTTCTTTGCTATTTGCGGCGCTGAAATGCCGATAACAGAAATCTACGTGGTGGCCGACTTCATGGTAGAGAATGCCTTGGATACAGAATTTCCTCAAACCTTCCAATGTCCACTTGGAAACCCAATCATTGCCATTTTTCTGTATTATCGCCCCATATCTTTTGGCTTCATTGATTTGCCGGTTTGATGGACGTTTTCCCCCATAAGACAACATCATATTTTTTGGCCACGGGTAAAGAGTTATCATTCTAACCCCACTGCCAAACGTAAACCATGCCAATGGTTGGATGTTTTCAATGTGATCCGCTTTTTTCAATCGCCGAAGCCAAACGTGAGTTATGCCTTCATAATCTCTTTTCGGAAGCGCCTTCAAAGCTGCAATTGCCTCTTCACCGGAAATTGGGAAAAAGAAGTCCCGTGATGGGTTCTCTTCCATCAGGATGGGAAGAGCATCATCTGGGTTTGGGCGGGAGATCGAATGTGCCCTTTTGAAAATATTGTCAGAGAACTTTCTCCGCATTCTACCGCCATGAATATCACCGTATGTCCGGCTCTTTTTCCAAGGCGTAGAAATTTTCGTCAAAGTAGTTCCTTGTTCTCAATACCCATAGTTGAGATAGTGAATTTAAGAATCCAAATCTAGCCTCTGTTTTAAAAGGCTTCTTAGTGTCCGCTTTCGGGATAAAGCAGACACTAGCTAGAGTGAGGCTCAATGTCTGCTACCCACCCAATTGTGGCTGTTCGGAATGATTGGATGGAAATAGAAGCAGCCGGACCGCAATTTCCCCTAAAGCGGACACCAGTCCGTAAGTGACTGGTGTCCGAGGATAGTCATATCTCTGTTTTTTCAGCCAGAGTGAGAGCATCTTCTATGTCGACACCCAAATAGCGAACCGTGTTCTCGATCTTTGAATGGCCGAGCAAGATTTGGATTGCTCGCAGGTTGCCCGTCGCCTTGTAAATGATAGATGCTTTGGTTCGCCTTAGCGAGTGAGTCCCATATTCCTCCATTCGAAGTCCGATTGCTTCAACCCATTCATCGACGAGCCTTGCATATTGCCGAGTGCTCAGGTGTCGCGTGTGATCTACCCGACTTGGAAAGACATAGTTGTCGACTGAGCCGCCACGCCTTTCTAGCCACGCAAACAAGCTTCCTCTGGCATCCGTAGCAATTTCGAACTGGACCGGTCGCCCAGTTTTTTGCTGTGTGATTGCCGCTCGCTTTCTAATTTGCGGGCCTGAGACCAAATCGCCGATTTGGAGCTGGACCAGGTCGCAACCTCTCAGCTTACTGTCGATAGCTAGGTCAAACAGCGCCCTGTCTCGCAGTCTCTGTTCGCGATCGAGAAAGAACCGGATCGCCCAGATTTGCTTCTGTGTGAAAGGCCTCTTCGGTCCGACGTTGACACCAAAGTTCCATGGCACCCGGTTTTTTGCTGCCGGATCGAATTGTGAAATTCCCATTGTTTTTCTCCTTGGCCGGAATGGCCATGAAGAACGTCAGCTATTAGGGGCTAAAAAATCGAACTGTTATGTCGGAAGTTGGGTGGGAAGCTGACATTCAAGAGGTTGGATTCAGACTTCCGCAATTGGGCCGTTTGCTGACGGTCCGCATTTAATCTGCAATACCGTCAAAGCAGACGTTGTTACTCGTGTTTCAGGGACTTCCGCTTCCGATCCAAAAGCGGACATTGGAAAAACGCGATTATTTTACATGAACAGCGCATTCGAACCGTTTTGACAGTTCG
>CAJQMX010000238.1 GCA_905479515.1 uncultured Parasphingopyxis sp. | reverse complement strand
CGCGCCATAGCCGAATTTTTCGTGGAAGACGCGTTGGCCGACCGCGATATCCGAGCGCGGTTTCGCGCCGAAACTGACGGCACTTGCCTTGGCTTCCATCACCTTGCCCGCTTTGGGCAGCGAACCGGCTGCCGCTGCGCGTTGCCAGCCGGGTCCGCGTTTGCCTGCCCGGGCGACGTTGGAGAAGGGATCACCCTGTTCCGACCAGTTGGCCCTCCACAGGGATTCGCCGCCTGTCATGCTGGTTTCGCTGTCGATATGCTCGTCCGGCAGTTCAGTGATAAAGCGGGAAGGGATCGAGCTTGTCCATTGCCCATAGATGCGCCGGTTGGCCGCATGCATGATATGGCAAAGCCGCCGGGCGCGGGTGATCGCGACATAGGCGAGGCGGCGTTCTTCCTCGAGACTCTTGTTACCCCCTTCGTCGAGCGAGCGTTGGGACGGGAATACACCTTCCTCCCAGCCTGCGAGAAAGATCGTATCAAACTCAAGCCCCTTGGCGGCGTGGATTGTCATGATCGTGACCTTTTCAGACTCGCGGTCCGCATCATTGTCCATGACCAGGCTGACATGTTCGAGGAAGGAGCCGAGCGTATCGAATTCTTCCATTGCACGCGTCAGTTCGGTGAGGTTTTCCAAACGGCCAGCGGCTTCGGCGGACCGGTCATTCTGCCACATGGCGGTATAGCCGGATTCATCCAGCACGAGCCGGGCAAGCTCGGGATGGGGTAGCTCGTTGGCCATATCCCGCCACCGCGCAATATTGCGCATCAGGTCACCGAGCGGCTTTTTCGCGCGCGGCGTCAGTTCGTCGGTATCAAGGATGCGGGCTGCGGCGAGGCTGATCGGGATACCGGCCCGGCGGGCATAGCCGTGGATCGTGCCAACCGCCTTGTCGCCAAGCCCGCGCTTGGGCGTGTTGACGATTCGTTCGAATGCCAGATCGTCCGCAGGCTGGGTGATGACGCGGAGATAGGCGAGCGCATCGCGAATTTCGGCGCGCTCATAAAAGCGGAAACCGCCTATGATGCGATAGGGAACACCGATCTGGATGAACCGGTCTTCAAACTCGCGAGTCTGAAACTGGGCGCGGACAAGGATCGCGATATCGTCGAGCGTTCCGCCTTTGGATTGATGCGCCTCGATTTCCTCACCGACCCGGCGAGCCTCTTCCGGTCCATCCCAGACGCCGATGATCTTGACCTTTTCGCCCTCATCCTCGTCAGTCCACAGCGACTTTCCGAGCCGTCCGCCATTATGCGCGATCACCCCTGATGCGGCGGCCAGGATATGCGGGGTTGAGCGGTAATTCTGCTCGAGGCGAACAACCTTGGCGCCGGGAAAATCCTTTTCGAACTTCAGGATATTGGCAACTTCCGCGCCGCGCCAGCTATAGATCGATTGGTCGTCATCGCCGACAACACAGATATTCTTGCGTTCCTGAGCGAGCAGCCGAAGCCATAGATATTGGGCGCTGTTCGTGTCCTGATACTCATCCACCAGGATATATTTGAAACGCTGCTGATACATTTCCAGCACGTCGCGGTGGGTTTTCAGGATCACCAGCATATGGAGCAGCAGATCGCCGAAGTCGCAGGCGTTGAGCGTCTTCAGCCGATCCTGATAGGCTTGGTAGAGCTGCTGACCCTTGCCATTGTCATAGCCTTCGCTTTCTTCCGCGGTCACATCGGCGGGCATCCAGCCACGATTTTTCCAGCGATCAATGAGCCCGCCGAGCATCTTTGGAGGCCAGCGTTTTTCGTCAATCTCGGCGGCCTGGATCAGCTGCTTCAGCAGGCGCAGCTGATCGTCTGTATCGAGGATCGTGTAATTGCTTTCGAGCCCGACCAGTTCGGCATGACGGCGCAGCATTTTCGCGCCGATGGCATGGAACGTCCCGAGCCAGGGCATGCCTTCGACATCCTGCCCCAGAGCGCGCGCCACCCGCTCCTTCATTTCCCGCGCGGCCTTGTTGGTGAAAGTCACCGCGAGCACTTCAGAGGGCCAGGCTTTGCGTGTCCAGATCAGATGCGCGAGCCGTGCCGTGAGGCAGGCGGTTTTGCCGGTTCCAGCCCCGGCAAGCACGAGAAGCGGACCCTCCGTGGTCAGCACCGCCTCACGCTGTGGAGCGTTGAGCGGGCGCAAATAGGGCGGTTCGGGTTGCTGTGGGGCGGGGTTTGTCACACGCGAACAGTTAGGGAACATGGGGAAGGGGTGCAAGCACGTCTTGCACGGATTTCAGCGCTCTGATTGTTGCGGGGCGGCTTGCTAGGCTGTGCGCGGATCGATCTTGAAAAAGCTGCGGGCCTTTTCGCGCCAGTAATTCTTGCCATAGCCCGGATAGTCCCTGAGGCTCGCCCATTCGATCCCGGCGGTTGCGGCGAGCGCACGGGCCAGCTGCTCATTGTCCATCGTGAGATTTTCGTGCTGTTTCATGTCCTGTGGTCCCTGGAGACGGGGCAAAATGCCCATTCACCATGAGGAGCTTCGCAGAAACGGATAGGCCGCGCTGTGACGCGAAACACAGATATTCGCTAAGTTATCGCGG